>JALHNX010000005.1 GCA_022843305.1 Pyrinomonadaceae bacterium
AGCTTAGATAATCAAACAGTTACTTTTGATAATGGTAAAGAATTTTACTTTTTCAAAGATGAGTTAATCCATACTGAAATTTCCAAAAAATATTGGACAGCCGAAATTAACGAATTATACCAATTCAAATTGAGTGTGACGTATCTATGTATGGGTAACGAGTCAGCCGAATAACCGTGTTCGGCTCATTCCAATACCTTTGCAGCAAAAGCTGTATCTTCTGCTCAATCTCCTCAATCGTTTCAAACACCTGATTTGACAACTCGCGCCTGAGTTCCTGGAAAAATCGCTCCACCGGATTTAATTCGGGACACGCCGAAGGCAGCTTTTCCAGCCGCAAACTTGAATCTTCACCGACCGCGTTTTGCTGATGTGAGCCTGCTCCGTCCAATATCATCAACGTCTCCTCGCTGCTCTGCGGTAACGAATCAAGGAATTGTTTGACGAAAATCTCAAAACACTCTTTCTTCATCGAGGGCAACAGCAAACCGAACAAATCTCCGGTAAACGGGCAGATGGCGCAGTAGAGATAACCGAACTCGTAAGCGATTTTGACCCGGCACTGCGGGCGATGTCCTCGCGGTGTCCATCTTCTTTTCAATGCCGTGCGCGTCCCATACCGCATCTCATCCTGCCAGTAAATCCGCTTTTTGTAGTGCGCGGCTAAGGCTGGATATTTTTTTTCTTGAAGTCCTCCAGTTCTGCCGCCTGCTGTTTGACGTTTTGCGGTCTGCCGGTTTTGAGTTTGACTTTCAGCCGGCGACACAAAAAACTGACTCCGCCAATGGTGTAGCCAACTCCGCATTCCTGCTGCAAAAAGGCGCGGGCTTGTTCCAATGTCGAAATGTCGTCTTGTTTGAGCCGCTCCACAAACCGTGCCTGCTGCTCTTGATCCAACTTCGCCGCCCCGCCCGTGTAACGGCTTTCTCGCATTGCTCTGAGACCCGCTTCCCGATACTGCTTCCACAATCTTTGACTTTGTCGCTCTTGTAGTCCGATTAACGCTCCGGCTTGTTTTTGAGTTGCCGCCTCTCCGGTTTTCAATAATCGAACGAAGCGAACGCGATCACGCGCTTTCAAATCTTTGGTTTGGCGTTCCAATTTGAGCAGACATTCGCGGCTTTCGGCGATTGTTTCTTGATAATTCATTCGTTTATCTTACGTCATTTCTGTCTTGAATTGGTATTATTCAACAAAGCCGGCTTCGCTGAATCTACTCATTTTTTTGATTCAACAGAAGGTTATTCCCTTTCGCTCTCGCAAAAGCTGAGTTCCGAAGATAATGATAAGAGGAGAGACTTTATAAGTGAAAAAAGTCAGCAAATATATTGGAAAATCAAATCTCGAATTGCTGACCGTTTTACGCACTCGATGACACACGAGGTTCTGCCCCCCTTTTTACAAATTAGAGGAGCAGGTTTGGAAAATTTCAATTCAACGTTTATCAATCCCAAAAGCCTTAATTTTTGAAAGTAAGGTGGTCGGCTTGATATTTAGCAATCGTGCGGCTCCGTCTCGACCGAAAATTTTCTTCTTTGATTTCTTAAGAGCTAACTTAATATTATTTATCTCAAGTTCTTTGAGTTTGTCATAAGAAATAATTTCATTTTCGGCTTCTTTATTATTTGTCGGTTCATAAATAGAGGCAACCGTTTTCTCTAAAATTTGTTGCAGTGAGAAGTCAAGAATGTCGCATTTTGAAAGAATTACCGCTCTTTCGATAATGTTTTGCAATTCACGAACATTACCGGGAAAATGATAATCTTTGAGCAGATTCGATGCTTTTTTGGTGAAACGAATCGGTGGGCAACTCATTTTTTCGGCAAATTTGGTTACAAAATATTCCGATAAATATTCGATGTCTTCAGTTCGTTCCCGTAAAGGCGGGATGTAAATCGGAAAAACACTCAAACGATAATATAAATCTTGTCGAAAATTTCCTTTTTCAACTTCATCCCAGAGAACTTTGTTAGTAGCGGCAATAATCCGGACATTCACCATTCGGGTTTTGTCTTCCCCGACTTTCTCGAATTGCATTTCCTGCAAAATCCGTAGCAATTTTCCTTGCATCGCCAGAGGGAGTTCGCTAATTTCATCCAAGAAAATGGTTCCCTTGTCAGCTAATTGAAAACGTCCTGAACGGTCTTTTATCGCTCCGGTAAATGAGCCTCTGACGTGACCGAAAAATTCGCTTTCAAACAAATCGGGGGAAATGGCGGCACAATTTACTTTGACAAACGGCATTAAGCGTCTTGTGCTTTTTCGCTGGATTTCGTTGGCAACGATCTCTTTTCCCGTTCCGCTTTCGCCGGTAATAATGACTGTCGCATCAGATTCTGCAACTAAATTTATTTGTTCCAAAATATGCTGCCACGCAGGACTTTTGCCAATTAATGAGAAAGACTCCGACCTTTCTTCTAACTTCTTCATCAAAAATATATTTTGATCCTGCAAATTCCGCCGATAGTTTTCTATTTCTTCAAATGCAAAAGCGTTGGCAACAGCAAGCGACGCTTGCGAGCCGAAAAGTTTTAGCCAAGCAAATTTTTCCTTTTCGATTTTCTCTTTTGAGTAAAGACTAATTATCCCTAAAATATCACTGCCGAATATTAAAGGAATGCAAATCATTGATTCTATTTGATTATCATCAATAAGTTTTCGGTCAATTAATAAATCCGTTTCATTTGTTTCAGAAACATCTTTCGAGACAGGACTTTTTTCGTCAATTATTTTCTTAACAATATCTAATTCGAGAGGCAGTCTTTGAAATTTTTCGGAACTTTCGTTAAATGAAACATTTCCCCGACTTGCAATCAAATGAAAACATTTTTCGTGATTTAGGCATTTACTAACAAGATTACAAATCTGACAAATATCACCCCGGTTCAAAATCCAGACTTTAATCCAAATAATCCCTCCAACCTCTAACAATTGATTAATTATTTCGTCCAGACTTTCTCCAATCGGGCGTTTCCGAATTATCAGATTGTTTATAGATTCAAATCCTAGGTTATTCATTCCTGTTATTTTTGATTGATTTTCTTAAAATTCCAATTTTCTATCACCTAAAGAGAAATAATCAAGTTGCCGATTTTACAAGTTGCCTATTATTTCATAAAATATAACGAAATTCAGTAGTTTATATTACTAGATTCCGTAATTCTACAAATTTTAGTAGCAATACAAAAAAACCAAGAAATCGCATAAATCATTGTTACCACATAGGTAACGCCAATTTTTCCCAATGGCACGGCACTTGCTATATCTAAAGCACGTTAGCAAAGAAAAATCAAAACAGCTAGCGAAAAATGCAAAAGTTTATGCTTAATAAGTTAAAAACTATACAACTTAAACATAATAAAGAAAAACAGAATTTTGTTATGGAGTTAGACAACGGGCAAGCAATAGTTAATTATTCCGTGTCGAACGGAGTTTTTTATCTAAATCATTCGGAAGTTCCCAGACATTTAAGAGGAAAGGGAATAGGAAAAGTTTTGGTCGAAAAAACTTTTCAGTATTTGGAAGAAAATAAGATTGAAGCAGTTGCCGTTTGTTCATATATCAGAATAGTGGCACAGAGAAATCCGAGTTGGCATAAATTCTTGCGATAATTGAGGTGAAAAATAAATGTTGAAATGGAATGATGTAATAGATTTCGCTGTAAATGGTAATCCTCAACCATCCAGAAGAGTCGAAAAAACTGAGGAAGAATGGAGAAACTTATTATCTCCCGAAGAATTTAGAGTAACCAGAGAAAAAGGAACCGAGCGAGCTTTCAGTTCGGAAATGTGCAATATTTTTGAGCCGGGGAAATATTCATGTATCAGTTGCGATACACTTTTATTTGATTCGGATACAAAATTTAACAGCGGAACAGGCTGGGCTTCGTTTACGCAACCGGCAGAAATAAACGCGATTGCTTATCATCAAGATAATTCATATGGAATGCGTCGGGTTGAAACAATCTGTAATACTTGTGATGCCCATTTGGGACATGTTTTCCCCGACGGTCCGGCACCAAGCGGATTGCGTTATTGTATCAACGGAGTAAGTCTGAAAAAGGTTAAAAAGGAGGGTTAAGAAAAATGGGAAATTTACAAACAGCAACATTTGGAGGCGGTTGTTTTTGGTGTGTTGAAGCCGTCATTCAAAGATTAAAAGGAGTTGAGAAAGTTGTTTCAGGATATGCCGGCGGAGCAATGAAGAATCCGGATTATCGCTCAGTTTGCAACGGTCATACCGGACACGCGGAAGTTATACAGGTTACTTTTGATGCCGATATAATTAGTTACGAAGAATTACTAGTTATTTTTATGACGAGCCACGACCCGACGACCTTAAACCGTCAAGGGGCGGACACAGGAACGCAATATCGCTCGATAATTCTTTATCATAACGAAGAGCAAAAAGCGGTTGCGGAAGCAACAGTCGCCCAACTGAATCCTGATTTTGACAGTCCGATTGTTACGGAAATCAAAGCTTTAGACAAGTTCTATGCGGCTGAAGACTACCATCAAGACTATTACAACCGCAATACTTACGCAGGTTATTGTCAAATGGTAATTAGTCCGAAGGTGGCTAAATTAAAGAAAATGTATGCCCATAAATTAAAAGATAGTGCTGTTCAGGCAGGGTAATTATAAGTTGCCGGAGGAATCATTGAATCCGGCAGCTTTAACAAAAGGAGAATAAAATTGACGGGAAGATCATACGGCTTAGCCGGACATAAAGCACCGGAATGGAATGTGCCGATTTGGGTTGACGGCAAGGGAAATAAAATTGATCCGGTAAAATTATCCGATTTTGATGGAAAATTTAAGGTTATTTATTGCTTTCAAAGTTGGTGTCCCGGATGTCATACTTCGGGGTTGCCATCTTTGCAAAAGATGGTTGCCGAATTAAAAGACAACGAAAACATAGTTTTTTTGGCGGTTCAGACAGTTTTTGAAGGAGAAAGCCAAAATACTTTTGAAAAGATGCTGGAAGTCCAGAAAAAATACGAATTGGAGATTCCGTTTGGACAAGATAACGGCGACGAATCTACACGGAATATCTCTAACATTATGTTTAATTATCGAACAGGCGGCACGCCCTGGTTTATTTTCATCGATAAGGAAAATAATGTCGTTTTTAATGACTTCCATCTCAATACGGAAAAAGCGATTGAATATATCAAGGGGGTAGTATAAAAATCGCTTTCTCCGAGAAGAGGGCAAAATCGGGGAATATGCCTTCTTCTCAAATGTTTTTTTATTATTCGAAAAGTTTAAATCAATTGATAAATTCGTTAAAATACAACAATGATAAATAAGCAAAAATTAAAAGAGCATTTAATAAGTTTAGAAGATGATTCGATTAAATCATCCGAAGAACAATATCAAGGATTTTTAGATGGAAACCGTTTGAAATATGACGAAGTCAGATCGCCTGACGATCAAGCCCGTCATAAAACAAATGTTGATTTAACCGTAAAACTCGGCGATTTGGTTCACGAACATCAGCAACACCGCAAAATACTTGAAAACATCCCTTTTGAACCAACTGAGGTGGTCAAACCCGGTGCGATTGTTAGTGTCAATGGAAGATGTTTTGTGATTGCCTTTTATAAATCCCCGTTTGAATTTGAAGGACGTGAGTTTATGGGAATTTCTACCAATGCCCCTTTATATCAATGTCTCGAAGGAAAAGAAGCGGGAGACGAATTTACCTTTAACAATAAGGATTATTTGATTGAATCCGTGATTTAATGCAAAGAGAAAAATGACATGTTTGTTTATGAATTATTTATTAAGTATTCGGACACAAATAAAAAAAGGTAAAGCCAAACGGTATAATTGATAATTGAAATTTGAAAATTGAAAATTGACCGATGAATTAGGACAAATTATCAATTATTCATTTTCAAATTTCAATTATTTCGTTGAGTTTTTAGTTAATAATAATTCTGTCCGATTACTTAACATAGCCATTTTGAGGAATAAATGAAAAAAATAGTGCAAAAAATTATTTGTGGTCTAAATTTGTTGATATTAACCGTTGGAATATTTAGTTTCCCGGTTTTTGGTAGCCATCACTTTGAAAGTGAGATGGCACAAAAATATCCGGCATTTGATTTGACGGATTTATTTGTTTTCGATTCACAAACAAAAGGATTTACGACTTTTATAATGGATACTAATCCGCAAACGGGAAAAGACGGGAAAGCCGCTTTTGCCGAAAATGGCGTATATAGTTTTCATATTTCACCCGAGAGGGAAAATTATGATAAAGGTTTTACGATTACTGTTTATTTGAAAGGCGGTAAGATGATTTTCGGCAAACTTGACGGATCTAATGAAGCAGTTGGGGCAAAAGGAAGTAAAATTGGTGAAGTTACAGTTGGTGAAGAAGGAACTCTGCCTAACGGGATGCGAGTTTGGAGCGGGGCAGCCCGTGATCTTTTTTTAGGTAATGCCGAAGGAATTATTAAATACTTAAATAATTTGACCGCCGGGTCTTTAGATTGGAATGTTTGGAAACCGGGAAATGACTACTTTGCAACCTTTAACAGCAGTATCATTGTCGTGGAAGTTCCAAATTCAATGCTGCCCAAAAATATTTGGGTGTATGCTTCAAGTGCCGTCTATCACATAGACAAATGGGAGCAGGTAAATCGTTTGGCTAATCCGTTGATGACTCATCTGTTTATGTATCAGCATCCGATGGACGTTGCCGAACACGTCGCCCACCGTCCTGATTCCGATATGACCCGAAAAGCTGCTGTTACAAGCGGAATGCTGAGGGCTTTGGTTTTAGACGGAACTGTTAAAAATCCGGTTGGATATGCTGATTCTGCGGCGACCAGGTTGCTTCCTGATTTGATTCCGTTTGAAGTAGGAACAAAGGCGGCTTATACGTTTGAAAAGATCAATGGTCGAAGTCCTAAAGATGATGGAATGGATACGGTTTTAAGTATTTTTATGGGGAAAAAGGTTACAGATTATGCAAATACCTTTGATCGTCATCCGAGCGAATTTCCATATGTTATCAAGGTAAAATCACAATAGTCGGTTTATTTTTACAAGAATCGGAACTCAACCCGTTTTCACGTCAGCTATCGTTTTTTGGCGTAAAGAATAAAAAAGGACAGGTAAATAATGAATAAAAATATCATTGGTGTGTTTAGAAGTCGGGTGGCTTCCGGTTTTGAAGAAGAATTCGGCGCATTGTATGAAGAAATGAGTGGTCATATTGCCAAAATTCCGGGTTATCGCGGTCATAAAGTTTTTACGGCGGAGGACGGAGAAGGATTGGTTTTTGTTGAATTTGACGGCGAAGTTTCCTTTGAAGCGTGGGATGAACATCCTGATCATAAAAGGGCAAAAGAACGCGGCAAACTTGAGGTTTTTTCGGAGTATGATGCGATTGCCGCAACTGTTTTTGAAAGACACAAAAAGCCCTAAAAATGAGAACTGCTGCTGCAAACTATTCTAAACTGCTTTTAATCGCCGGCGGTTTTCTGTTAATTTTTTCACCTATTATTTTTGCTTTTTTAGCTCCGTTGGAAATTTTTAAGGAAACGGGGCAAATCGGCGACACAATCGGTGGGATTACCTCTCCTATTTCACAATTTATCGGTTCCCTTTTGGTTTATTGGGCGTTAAAAGCTCAGATTGATGCTAACCAAATTATTCAGGACCAAATCGTCGAAGAGCAAAAAAAGTCGCAAATACAGCACGAATTAGAGCAAATCCACGAACTGTATAATTTCTTTGAAAGGAACATCAACAAATTTGATTACACCTTGACTGCCGACCACGGAGCAGCAAATCAAAATCCAGTCTTAGTGTATGGCGGAAAGGCAATCCAATGTTTTATTCGTGATCTGCCGAATTTAGGGATAGATTCACACGACGACGAAACTCTCTTAAAAAATGATTATGTTCGTGAAATTTTGGGAATTATCAACAGCGGCAAGCTGATTTTGGAACGAATTGACAATTCTATGATTTCTGAGGATGACAAGAGTTTTTATAAAAAAATCATTCTCCACGAATTAACTTATAGCATTTTTCCATCATTTGAGTTGGAAACAAGAAACCGAAGCGAAATTCTTTTGTGCAATGTTTGCAAATTACCACACGGGAATTTTCCGGCGATAATTTACGACAATTTACAGATTTTGCGGATGTATTTTGACAATCAAGCCGAGGTTTAAAAACGGCTTATAAAATATTTAACCAGGAGAGAAAAATGAAAAAAGCAATTTGGAACGGTGTTGTTTTGGCGGAAAGCGACCAAACAGTAGTGGTTGAGGGAAATCATTATTTTCCACCTGATTCTATCAATCAGGAGTATTTTAAGGAATCCAGCCGACAAACAACTTGTCCTTGGAAAGGTTTGGCTTCGTATTACGATATTGAGGTCAATGGTGATACTAATTCGGGAGCGGCTTGGTATTATCAAAATCCATCGTCTGCTGCTGCTGAAATCAAAGATCACGTTGCCTTTTGGAAAGGTGTCGAAGTTGTTTAGTTTATGAAAACACAGGATTTACAGATAACCAATGCGGATGGTTTAGTGCTGTCGGCAAAACTTGAATTACCCGCTAATCAAAAGCCGACAAGATTTGCAATTTTTGCCCATTGTTTCGCCTGCAACAGTAATTTCGGTGCGGTCAGGAACATTTCGCAGGGCTTAACCAATCATGGTTTCGGCGTTATCAGATTCGATTTTGCCGGACTCGGTTTTAGCAAAGGAGATTTTTCTGAAACGAACTTTTCGGGAAATGTCTCCGATTTGATAGATGTGTTCGAATTTGCATCAGAGAATTTTCAAACGCCGGAACTTTTGATTGGGCATTCTTTGGGCGGGGCGGCGGCTTTGATTGCCGCTTCAAGACTGACTGATGTAAAAGCGGTTGTCACAATCGGTTCGCCGGCGGATGTTCATCACGTTACAAAACTTTTCAAATCGGGAATAGATCAGATTGAAACACAAGGCAAGGCGGAAATATTAATCGGCACCAGACCTTTTACAATTAAAAAGCAATTCATTGATGATTTGGCAAATACCGATTTAGCTCAAACCGTCAAAAATTTGAAAAAAGCATTCCTTGTAATGCACTCGCCACAGGATGAAGTAGTGGGAATTGAAAACGCTGCAAAACTGTATCACGAAGCTAAACACCCGAAGAGCTTTGTTTCTTTAGATGGTGCGGATCACCTGCTTTCAAATAAAGAAGATAGTTTATATGTGGCTGATGTAATTGGTTCGTGGGCAAGCCGGTATGTCCCGCCAAAGGAGATGGAAGAGAGAATCTCGACCAAAGGGGAGCAGGTCGTTGCACATCTGAATTTAGCCAATAATTTTACTAATCAAATTCAAACTGATAGACACTCGATTCTTGCTGATGAACCGGCTTCGGTTGGCGGCGATGATTTGGGTTTTTCGCCGTATGAATTATTAAACGCCGCCTTGGGAGCCTGCACGACTTTGACGTTGAAATTATACGCCGAAAGAAAACAGTGGGATTTGAAGGAAGTCAATGTTTATATGTCTTATGCCCGCAAGCATACAGACGATATAAATTTTGAAACCGGAAAAATGGGCTTGGTTGATTATATTGATAAAAAGGTCGAGCTAATTGGTAATTTGGACGAAGAACAACGAGCCAGATTAATGGAAATCGCTTCAAAATGTCCGGTTCACAAGACGTTGGTCAACGGTGTAATTATCAAAACAAATGAAGAAAAAGATAGTCCTGAAGTTTTTGATTTGATAGATGGTTCAAATTACTAAAAAATTCACGAATTTGCTATTTAAATCATAAGAATATTTTTAGATTTAAGTAATAGTTAGTTAGTATTAAGAGGAAAAAAGTGTCGAATGAAGTTCGCTTCAAATATGGTTTAAGAGTGGTTGATGCCAAAGAAATTGAGCAAAACCCGAACCGTTACAAATTAAAAGTAGATCCCCCGAATCCGCCGCTTTGTCCTTTTGGAAATCCGCAGAAATATGTGGGTTACGACAATCAAACAGGCGAATATGTGAGGTTAACGAAATCGGTTTTCAAAAGATTTTTTCGCCAACTTAAAGAAAAGAATTTGTTAGGGTTAAACCAGTGAAAACATTAAATTTAGGTGAGCCATTACCGGAATGGCATCTGGAAAAAATCTTTGAAGGCGAATTGCCCAAAGTTGAAGATTTTCGCGGCAAGCCATTGCTTGTTTTGATTTTCAGTTTCGGATGTCCGGGTTGTTTAGGCAGAGCAATTCCCTTTGCCAACAGAGTTGTTTATGAATTGGGTGACAAGGTTAATGTCATAGGAATCCATAGCGAATTTGAACCGATTGATTACAGCATCGAACAGTTTCAAAAAGCAAAAGAGGAACATTACATACGCTTTCCTTTTTTCAAAGATGCTGTTTTTACCAAGACTTTTTATAACTACGGAGCAGGCGGCACACCGCATTGGTTTCTGGTTGATAAAGACGGAAATCTGGCTTACTCAATTTTTGGTTCTGACCCAAACAATGCTTTGCTTCGTTTGGATTATAAAATTCAGGAACTATTGCAGAATTAAGAAAATGAAGGTAAAATTCGCCATTCTTAGCTAGCAATTAATTGGCGTTGAGAAAGTAAAAAGCCAAAGTGAAGTAAAACATCTAGGGGAGACCTAATATTATGAAAATTAAGGATGAAAAAAGAAATTCAGATTCAGCTTTTATGGTTAAACCTAAGGAATTCAGTTGTGATGATTGTGTGGCAAAAATGAATGAGTATGCTAGGTATGTATTGGGCGAAAAACCAATGGATGAATCATTTGAGATGATTGAAACCCATCTAATATTATGCAGTCTTTGTAACGAAGAATTTCAATCTCTCCTTAAAACTACCAAACACTTGCAAAAAAAAAATTGAATACTATTTTTAGTTCATTATCATTTTATTAGATGAAAGAAGCAAAATTTAAAAACACAAGATTTGATCCGTCAATCACGACGTTTTTGGGTATTGCCGAACAGATGGCGAAGGCTTTTGGCTACACCGCAGATTTGGGCATTGATAAAGAATTGGCGCAGTTGATTCGGTTGCGTGTCGCTCAAAAAAATCAATGTTCGTATTGCGTTATTTTGCACGCTCAAACTGCTCGTGAAATCGGGATTCATCCTTCAAAAGTTGATAACATTTCATCGTATTTTGAAAGCGATTTGTATGATGAAAAGGAAAAAAATGTGTTGGCTTATTCAGATGCTTTGACAGACGGAAATCCGCATAACTTTGAAAATTTCCACAACCAACTTGTCGAGGATTTCAGTGAAAAAGAAATTGCCGAAATCGCCGCTATCGTGATCAATATGAATGTCTGGACGCGGCTTAAACTGGCACAAGGGCAAACACCATTTTTTGAGTAAGAGAGTGGAAGACGAATTATCAAAAGACTTTGTCGAGCTAAAAAGCAAGATTACTAATTGTCAAACCTGCAAAAATTTTCTACCAAATCTGCCAAAGCCGATATTTTCGGTTTCCCCGAAATCTAAGGTGTTGATAATCGGACAGGCACCGGGAAGTAAAGTTCATCTATGCGGCGTTCCTTGGGATGACCAAAGCGGAATTAAGTTGCGGGCATGGCTCGGCGTTACGGAAGATGAGTTTTATGATGCTGATTTGTTCGGCATCATGCCGATGGGTTTTTGTTATCCGGGCAAAGGGAAAACTGGCGATCTGCCGCCGCGTCCCGAGTGTGCACCGCAATGGCACGATTCCCTGTTAGAGATAATGCCGCGAAAACAGTTAAAGATTTTGATTGGCACTTATGCCCAAAATTATTATTTACGGGAGAATCAAAAAAGTAATTTGACTGAAACAGTCCGCCATTTTCAAGAATATTTACCGGATTATTTCCCTTTGGTTCATCCGTCGCCTTTAAATTTTAGATGGCAATCCAAAAATAAATGGTTTGAAACGGATTTACTGCCGATTTTACAAAAGACGATAAGAGAAATTATCAAGACGTAAAAAAAATATGAAACAATTTGATGCAATAGTTATAGGTTCGGGTCAGGCAGGAACACCTTTGGTTTTCAGTTTAGGAAAAGAAGGTAAAAAAGTGGCTTTTATTGAAAAGGAGAAAATCGGCGGAACTTGCTTAAATGTCGGATGCACTCCGACCAAAACTTATGTGGCAAGTGCCAGAAAAATGTGGGATGCCCAACACAGCGAGGAACTCGGAATCGAAATCCCCGCCGGAGCGAAAACAAATCTGGCAAAGGTCAAAGAACGCAAGGATAATTTGATAAATGCTTCGCGTGAAAATATCGAAAAAGCAATTGCCGATAATGAAAACATTACTCTTTTTTATGGCGAAGCTTCTTTTGAATCCGACAAAGTTGTTAAAGTCAACGATGATATTCTGACTGCTGAACTTATTTTTATCAATGTTGGAGCCAGAGCATTTGTTCCGTCGGAATACCAATCGGTCAATTATCTGACCAATGAAAGTATTTTGGAATTAACCGAATTACCTGAACATTTAGTTGTGATCGGGGGAAGTTATATCGGGTTGGAATTCGGTCAAATGTTCCGCCGTTTTGGTTCTCAAGTTACAGTGATTGAAAGAAGCAATCATCTAATTAGCCGTGAAGATGAAGAAACGAGCGTTGCGGTTGAAGATATTTGCGAATCCGAAGGCATCAAGCTAATTCTTAATGCTGAATGTTTGTCAGCCGAAGAAAACGCCGATCAAACCATCACCGTTAAAACTAGGTGTGAGCAAAACCCGCTAGTTGCCGGAACTCATCTATTATTAGGGATTGGTCGCACACCGAATACCGACACTTTGCGTTTGGAAAATACAAATATCGAAACTAACAAAAGTGGTTTTATCTCAGTCAATGATTTTTGTGAAACTAATGTTAAGGGCGTTTTTGCGTTAGGCGATTGTAATGGAAAAGGAGCGTTCACACATACTTCGTATAACGATTATCAAATTGTCGAGAATTATTTGTTTGGCAATCAAAGCCGTAAAATTTCTGATCGTATTCAAACCTACGGATTATTCATTGATCCGCCACTGGGCAGAGCCGGAATGACCAAAAAAGAAGCGTTGGCAAAAGGTTTTAAGATTTTGGAAGCCAAAAGAGAAATGGCAACTATCGCCAGAGCCAAAGAAAAAGGCGAAACCAAAGGCTTTATGTCCGCCATTATCAACGCCGAAAATAATCAGATTTTAGGTGCTTCGGTTTTGGGCGTTGGCGGAGACGAAATTATCACCAGTATTTTGAATGTGATGAACGCAAATTTACCTTTTACGGCAATTCGGGACTCAGTAGTTTCGCATCCGACAATTTCTGAGCTGATTCCAACGATGTTGGAAAGACCAAAACCTGTTGAATTATGAAATATTATTTGAAAAATCCGGTGATAATGTCTGGTGTCGTTTTGGGAATACTCTTTTTATTCGCCGGAATTTTTCTTCAAAATCAATTTGTTACCGGACTAAAACAAACTAACGCCGGCTTGCTCTCTATATTCAAATATTACTATCTCTATTTGGGATTGTTAGTTGTTTTAGTCTCGGTAATTCTAAGTTTATTACCCTTTGCCAGACAACGGCTCGGAGACGAGAAACCAGAATATTCATTCTTTAGCTGGATTGCCTTACTTTACAGCACGGGAATGGGTTCGGGACTTTTATTAAGAGCAGTTCAAGAGCCTGCTTATTATTTGCAAAATCCGCCGATTGCCGCGGAAAGCAATCAAATTCTTTCCCTGCAATACACTTTTTTTCATTGGGGATTAACGCCTTGGGCGTTTTACAGCCTTTTCGGATTATTGGTCGCTTACAATCTTTACATTAAAAAAGCCGATTCATTTTACACAGCAATCTTTCTAAACTCGGAAAACAAACAAAAAGTTCAAATTACCAATATCTTTATCTGCTTGATTACGGTTATCGGTGTGGTCGCCTCGCTTGGACTCGGAGCAGGTCAGTTTGTCGGCGGGCTGAATGCTTATTTTAACTTAAATCTGGGTTTTAGTTATTTATTGGCGGTTGTTTTTTTAATCGGTGCTGTTTCAACCGTTTCGGCACTGACAGGGATTCAAAAAGTAATAAAATTTCTAGCCGATTTTGATATGGTCGTCTCGATTTTGTTATTGGTTTTTATACTCGTTCAACTCGATTTACCAAATTTCTTTGTCAACACCACAAGAGCCTTAAAAGATTACACTCTTTATTTTGTGCCGATGAGTTTATCGGTTGGAAGTTTTCGGCTTAGTGATGCGTTTCTGCAAGATTGGACAGTCTTTTACTGGGCTTTTTGGTTGGCTTGGGTTCCTTTTACGGGAATTTTTATCGCCCGCGTTTCCAGAGGCAGAAGCATCCGCGAATTTCTGATTGGAACAATTCTGATTCCGACAATAGCGACCATCATCTGGTTCGCCGCATTTGGCAACAAAGCCTTTGAAAACATCACTACCGAAGGAAAATATAACGGGCAATATGATTCGGTTTTTACGTCACTATTCAACTTTCTGCAAACCTTGCCACTTAGTCATTTTACAGTTATTGTCACGGTTATCTTGATTTTGGTTGCCTTGATAAACTCAGTTGACTCGGCAATTTTTGTCCTCAGTATGTTTTCTGATAACGGTGAATCAAATCCTCAAAAAATCCATAAGATTATTTGGGGAGCAGTCATTACTACCATTTCTTTAAGTTTAATTTTACTCGGAAAAGAAAGTCTGCTTGAAGCTATTAGTAATCTATTGATAATAATGGCGTTACCATTCAGTTTTTTATACTTGTATCTGATTTGCAAATTTATTTGGGATAATTTTCTCGGATTGAAATTAAAATTCGGAAACAAAATCTGAAGAATTTGAGAACATCGAAAAGGATAATGATGTTTGATTCAATTACAGCACAGATAATCTTGTTTATTATTTCCGGTGCATTAATTTGGTTTTACAGCAATCGGTTAGCGGGGGGGGGATTTATTAGTGAAGAATTCAAATTAGGCTCGGCATTTGGTGGCACGATAGTGTTGGCGATAATTACAAATCTAGCGGAAATTGCCATTATTGCCAAAGGGACAATTAGTGGCGACACTTCTTTGGCAGTTGGTAATATCCTTGGCGGTATTGCCATTCAAACATTGTTACTGTCATTTTTCGATTTTTTACGGCAGAAAAAAATACCTCTTTCGACTATTATTTCCAGTCATGGTTCAATGCTACAGGGGTTATTCTTGGTTTTTATTTTGGATCCTTCATCAATTTCTATCATTACCGAAAATCCCCATTCAGCGAAAAGTCCGCCCAATAATAAGGCTCGTGCATATTGCTTGATTTGTTTTTTATCAACTCCAATGATGCTTTCCGCAAGGCTTCGGCGGACGAAGTTCCTTGTTTGTAATATTCGTAAAAAGTTTTCGTAAAGATGGCAGTTGATTTGTCGTTAGCTTCCCATTGAGAAGAAATTACGGTTGTTGCGCCCGAACCCATCATTGCCCAAGCTAAACTGACCAATCCTTCGCCGCTCAGAACATTGTTCGTATCACACGAAGCCAAGAAAACCAGACTTCCCTTTTTCAGCTTGATATTCAAAAGTTCTTCGACAGTTAAACGCCCGTCGTCATTGCCGATATTTCTAAAACCTAAAAATGAATCCAAAGGCTGGTCGTTTGCAACTTCGGCGTGCATTGAAAAATGGAGAATGTCGAATTTGTCAGAAACACGGCTAAAATCTCCGACAGTCGCGTTGATAATCGGTTTGGAATTGTAAATTCCGGCAACTGTCGAGGCTTCCGAATTCACATATTGCAGCAACTTGGTTTCAAATGATGAGTTGGCAAATGCTTGCAGAGTTTGACGATTCGGCTTGGTTGCTTTGAGTTGTTCAAGCAAAATCGAAACTGACGGCGCGTAAGAAATGAGTTTTTCTTCGATCAGATATTTTTCCCCATCCGAACTCAAGGCTTGAAACGGAATTTTCCAAAGTGATTTGTCGGGAACGAAAATGATATGTTTGGAAGTCAAAGCGAGCGGTTTCACTAATTTGTCGTAAATCGTCTTGCCGTCACGTTTGAAAAAGACGCGGGTTTTAATATCGTTCTGTGTTTTCGCAGCAATAATTTCTGTTTCGTCTTCGGAAACGGGAAGATTAATCGTTCGGATCTGATTGCCTTTTTCCCAAACAAAGGCAATCAGTTTTTTATCCAAGGTAAAAAAATAAGAGATTATTGCCGTATCATTCAGGCTCGTTACTTTGTCTAATTCAGATAATTCGGGCTTTTTGAGATTTAGTTCAGGAATTTTGGTAGTAACGAGCTTTTCATTTTTCCCAATTTCGTCTGCGAGGTTCTCGTCATCAATAAATTTTAACGATAATTCTTCAAGCGATTTTCGTGTTTGAGGTGAAATGGTTGATTCGTTTTTGATGGACGCATTGCTAATTCTGTCTTTGAGAAAACGGGCTTTCAAAAAGTCAGCTAATTCAAATGATTCTCGCGGATTGCCGGATTTGATTTGGGTTAAAAGCCGATACGCATTGTGATAAGTTTCGAGGATTCCGAGTGTTAAATTAGTATTTTCGGATGCGCGAATTTCTTCGATAATCGCCAGTGTCTTCTCCAAATGCTCAAGTGATTTGTCTTGTTGGTTGAGATTAAAATAGGCTTTCGCAAAATCCAGATGCACAGCGGGTAAATCATCGCGGAAATTGTCCCTCAGCGTTAGCTCCAAAACTTTTTGATTAAGCCGAATCACCTTATCCCAATCCTTGTTTCTTTTAGCGACTCTGATTTTCCATAGAGGCAGCATATATTCGGAATAGTTTTCCATTTTATCCAACTGCGCGAAAAGATTTTCGGCAATCGCAGATTGATTTGTAAAAGCCGCGATAACCGCTTTTCCCAAAGTCTTTTCAAAGGCAAATTGATTATTTACGTCGTATTTTTCAAGCTGATCCAAATAGAGGCGGGCTTTCGCAACGTCATACTTATCCAAAGATGTTAGGAGTAAGGAGTTCACGAAATTACAAATTTGATTGGAATTATTCTCATCAATCGAAGCCTTTAAGCCTTTTTCCAAATTGGCGAAGGCTGTTCGGGATTGTCCCGTTGCGCTCAAATTGGTCGCCGACTCGAATAACGCTTGTCGGTATTTATACTTGAACTGTGAGTTTTGCGTCGCAGCGATAAGTTTTTCGTTGTATTTGAGAGCCGTTTGATAATTCAGTTTCGATGCCCAAGCTAACGCCAAAAACCTGTATGTATCGAGTTTAGCGGAATTTGGTTTTTCCTTTTCAAATGACTTTTCGGCTTTCTCAAGCCAAATAATGGCTGAAACGTCAAAACCCGACGAAAACAAAATCCGTCCCATGTTCAGAAAATATTCGCCTTGAATTTGTTGATTGTTAGGCGCGAGTGCAAGAGCTTTTTTGCCGAACTCGAAGGCTTCCGGGTATTTACGCTGAGAACGGCGGAGCCAAGCCAGACGAAAATAAATCTGCGCTTTTTGTATCGCATCACCTTCATTTTCGGTAAGAGTTTGAAGTGCTTCATTGAGCGCAATTTCCGCTAAATCATATTTCTGCAAAGAGATTTGCGAAACGGCAACCACATCCAAACCTTTTGAAACAAGCAAACCGGATTTGGATTTTTTCGCCTTTTCGATTCCCTTTTCAGCAAGTTCGACGGCTTTAACGTAATTTCCGTTGTCAAACTCGATCTGCGCCTGCCCGATTTCTCTCGAAATACCGGAAACTTGAGCCGAGACATTTAAAATAAAGGCAAAACAAAGCAGAAATATAAACTGCAAAATCTGCTTTGTTTTGTTAGTGGTTTGCATAAGATTAGTTTTCAGTCGGTCTGCAATTTCCATCATCGTCTTTTTGGTCAGGACGGCAGTTTTGACATTCACGCGGGCGGCAAGTTTCCGTCCCCGCAACCATCGAATAAACTGCTTCAGCCATTCTGCCGAAAAAGTCGAAAAATCCATTTCCGCCGGTAGTATTACCGGCGAACACCGTGCCAACCAGAAAGGTTGACAGTAACGCAATACAAAGAATTGATTTTATTTTTTTCATATTTTTTAATGTTCCTTAATTTATTTGTTTTTTGAGAAATTGATACATCGCTGCGAAAACATATCTTCCGCTAACTCCGTGACCGGAAGTTGTCGAATATATGAACCACACCTCTGAACCATTGTTTTGTAACTGAGTTTTCAGGTCGGTTACGTCCTTTTCAGGATTTCGTTCATCGAGTTTCCCTCTGGTCAAAAACAGAGGGATTTTATTCCACCGGTTCACATTGTTAAGCGGTGAAAGCTCGTCTAATTTTTTCATTAATTGTTCGTCCGCCGGATCGCCGTATTCACTTTTGGCACTTTCATTAACCCAGCTTTGACCGAGCATTCCGCGAATCGAAACGAGCGGGTATTCGGCGATGACGGCTTTGATTCGATTCGGCTCTTGCAGGGTAGTCGAAAGCGCGATGAAGCCGCCGTAACTTTCGCCTCGCAGGAAAATTTTATTCGCGTCCAAATCAGCCTGTTTTTCTACCCAATCGAGCAAAGATTGTATGTCTTTGACGGCATCGCCGCGCTTTTCTTTGTTATCGGCATCCATAAAATCTTTGCCGAAGCCGGATGAACCGCGAATGTTCGTATGAATAATCGTCAAACCGAGATTGGCGACCAATCGAAGGTCTTGCGAGCTGAAAACGGGACGGTCGAGAATCTGCGGTCCGCCGTGAACGAAAATCAGCACCGGAGATTTCTTTTCCTGTTTGTTTGGGCGGACGATATAGCCGGAAATCTCTTTTTGGTCGAAAGACTTCCATTTGAAGATTTGCGGCGATTTAACCTTGCCTTGAAGCTGTGCCGGTAAACTCTCTTTCGTCCAATCGGTAACTTGTTTGGTTTCTATATTATAAGATTGAATTGAAGCCGGTTTGCCGTTGTTTTCAAGCGTATAGACGACTTCCCTTTCGGACAACCAACGGGTGTTCCAGATAACATAAGAGCCGTAGATAAACGGCAGAATTTCTTTGCCGATTTTGTCTTTTTTGAGCCGAAAAACGCGCAGATGGTCAACGCCGTCTTTGGTTTCCTGCAATAAAAGATTATTTCCATCGGGCGAGATTTTTACGTCATACAAATTTAAGATACTGGCAGGCAGTTTTACTTCGGTTGTTTTGTTGTTTTTCAAATCCAAAGAAAAGACACACAATTCTTTTTGACAGTTCTCGTTGCCTTCGCTCGTCCAAAAAACTCTGTCTTGCACGAGAAATGCTTTGCGGCTTGTTCCCTTTTCATCAACCGGAGTTAATTTGCCCGTTTGCAAATCGTAAATATAGATAAATTGGCTGCTCGAAGCCTTGAAATATCTGAGAAGCAATTTATTCCCGCCGTCCTGCACGACATCCCAAGAGCCTTTTAATTCTATTGGATAGCACTTTTCCCTTTGAAAATCGAAGCGGCATAACTTGCTCATCTTTGCTTCATAATCCATTCGCATAAAATAGAGCGCATCTCCGTTTTTGCTCCAAATAAATGAATCAATGGATTCGTCTTTGCCAGTCAGATTTACCAATTTCTTGGGTGTTTTTTCCTTAAAATCATAGAAATAAAGCTGAAAATTATCCTGGTCTTCGTGGTCGGAAGTGTAAGCGAACGATTCGCCATTCGGGTTTGTTTTTAGCGAGTAAGGAATAATTTTATCAATCAACTTTACCGGCTGTGATAAAGGCGAACTCAACAAATAAATGTTATTCGTCGCATCAGTTATCAGCATTCGACGGTTTTTTGTGTCGCTGTCCCAAATCAAATTGCTTTTAATCGCCGACGAATCATAAAAAAGATGTGCGACTTCGGAATTTTTTATCGTTGGAATGCCTTCAACTTTATAAGTGTCGGGAATCGGAAAAATGTCCGCATTCTGCGAAAAAACAGTCGTTGCGGTGCAGATTACCATTGTCAAAATAATCAATAATCCATTCACTGCTGCCGTTTTTATAATTTTTTCTGTTATTTTCCTCATATTTTTATCACTCCGATTTAGCTGTTTGCCGAACACCGAACATCAGCATTCCGCGTTTTCTCCGATTTCATTTGCTTGGTTTGAAAGTCCTTGACCGTAAATTTATTTGAGGGTCCGGGAATCGTCTGACCGTTTTCCAAAGTAATGATAATCTTCCACTTATAGGTTTTGAGAGGATCCAGCTTTCTGTTCAAAACAAAAGTTGTTTCCGTCTCGGTTTCATATTCATCAATCAGAATTTCTTCATCGTCCGAAATATACAAATGGTATTTCACTGCTTTTGGAACTTTTTTCCACTTAAAGACCAAATTTTCTTTACTTAATGACAACTCGATTTCAACCTCCCTACTTTCACTACATTTGGCGGAAATGCCTCTCGTCGCGGAAATAGTTTGACCCGGTTGCTTTAAATTCGGTTTTTTAGAATCCTGATTCAAAGTATTTTGCGAAATCTTCGGTTTCGGTGTATCAGGCTTCAAATTTTTCGGAGTCGGGACAACAACGGTGCGATTCGAGTTCTTGGAAGATGCCGGATTCTCTTTAACCGTGGTCTGCACCGGCAAGGGCAAATTGAGTCCCGAATTTAATTCATTATCAAAGGTTTGAACAACTTCCCTGCTCGCATCCGCAGAACCTAACCAAAGCAAAAACGAAAAACAAAAAATGATGATCAACGCCGCGCCCCCCCAAGCCAAACTGCTGAATTGTCCGAAGATTTGCGGAAAATAAGAAAGAATAGAGTGCCGCGAGGTTTCCATCTCTTCGGACGTTGCATTCTGTTCGATTTCCTGCTCATTCATTACCGCGTTCCAAAAATCATCGAAAGTCGGCGGGGGAAGCGACCGACGACAGGACGCACACTTTAATAAATGTCTGCCTATTTCGCGCTTTTTCAGCGTGTCGAATGCTCCGGTGCGGTATCCGGCAATTTGGCTTTTCGTTAAATGTTCGTGTTCCTTCATTTGTTAGTCAGTTTTTGCAGTTTTCCACGGGCTTCAAACCGGGCTTTTTTAATTGATTTAGTTGATGGTGCGTTGTTTTTGTCGCTGTTTGATTCGCCGTGCGTTATATCGGCAATCTCTTGATCCGTAAAAGGCAGCCGGTCTTTAATGTCTGACCATTCATCTTCCGTCAGCTCTAAAACACGGGCTAATTCCGCGTCACTGACTCCACTTTCGAGAAGATGAATAATTAATTCCTGACTATGAAAGAGTAAAGCCCGCCTTTGTCGTAACGACAAACAGCAAATTTCCTGCCAGAACCGATTCACGAGCGAAAAAACTTCCGCGCTGGCACAACCTTCGACAAATTTTTGAGCGGCGGCTTCGTGAATTTCCTCAAGAGGAACTGTTTCGACAGTGATTCCTTCTGAAAACAGGCGATTGATTTCGTTATAGGCAGCACGGGCAGCGAAAGATTTCCATTCACCTTCCGACATTTTTTCGCTTTTTTCACGGTGTTTTTCCCGCCAATCCAGTAATCTGAGGATAATTCCCTGCTCTAAATCCGAAGCCTCTGCCGCCGGTTCAAAAGACACGGAACGGCGGCGCACAATTTTTTGCACGACCGGCAAAGCGGCGAGAAATAACTCCTCTGATTTTTGTTGAAAAGACGGCTCGTGAAAATCAGGCTCCGGGCTTTCGTCGCTCGAAAACCGTCGCCACACGTCTAAAAACGATTCAATCATTAGTTGCTCGAAAACAAACCACAACAACAACTGCTTTCGGTTGATTGCTCATCGGGTGAAAGAGGCGGTGCGTTTTTAAAAAATATATCGTTCCGCCGCATATTTTGTCCAATTAGCTTCCAAATCAAAAAAAAATGGAAAAAATTTCACCTGTTGAAGTAACCTCACAGCAAATTTTCGGTTTTTATATATAGTGAAGATTTTCGGCGGGGCGTTTTTGGATATGCGAAAAAGAAAAACGCTCGATTAGTTGAATTTCAAACTTGAATTAATATTGCACTAATAAAACTAAATAAGTCAAATGCTGAGAAACTTTTGCGAAACTGAAAGCATTCAGGTCCTCGCCGGTTTTGACTTCCTCGATTTGTGTCTTTTGGGAGAAACCGGAACGGGTAAAACACATACTGCGCGGCTCATACACGAATTTAGTCCGCGCTCAGAAAAGCCGTTCGTCGCCGTTAATTGCGCGGAGCTTACTCCGTCAATTATCGAATCCGAGTTATTCGGCTACGAAAAAGGCGCGTTCACCGGCGCGACCGCATCAAAAACGGGAAAATTTGAAGCGGCGGCGGGCGGAACACTCTTTTTGGACGAAATCGGCGAACTTCCCGCCAATTTACAGGCGAAATTATTAAAGGTCACGGAAGAAAAATGTATCACCCGCGTCGGCGGCAACCGTCCGCGTCCCGTTGATGTGCGAATCATCTACGCGACGCACCGTGATTTGGACGTTCTACGCGAAGATTTGCGCTACCGGATCGCCGCTCACGCAATTTATCTGAAACCACTCAGAGAACGCCGCGACGAAATCGTTGCTTTGGCTCGCGTCTTTCTGCTGGAATTCAACCGTAGGAGCGGACGAACCATTCATGCGAGTGACGAAACGCTCAAACTTCTTGAAAATGCCGAATGGCAAGGCAACGTCCGCGAGCTGAGGGCGTTCGTCGAAAAGGTTTGTTTGAGCGCGTTGTTTATTTCCAGGGGCGAGAAAACTTCGGAAAATGCAATTGAATTGACATCTTCGCTTGTTTTGGCGCGTCTTTCGAGTATTTCGGGTCAGCCGTCAGACATTCCTGAAGATTCATCTTCGGAAAAATTTACCAATTTTACGTCCGGCGAAAATATGGAAGAGTATCTCAAACGAATTGAAAACTATCTCTTAAAAAATGCGATGGACAGTCACAACAATAACAAATCACGCGCCGCCAAAGAGCTTGGCATCAGTCGCGGCGGACTGATTAAAAAGCTGAAGCGAATCGGACATTAATTTTTGATAAAAATTATCTTCAAGTTTATTTTCTCGACGAAAAATCAATCTTTCTTAATCGTCTGTTCACTTCCCGCTCGGCTTTTTCAAAATTCGGCAGGTTTTGAATTTGTTCGCTCAGAGAACTCTGCCAGCGTCCTTTGTAACTTGGCAGTCGTTCGGCTAATTTCTTTGGAAAATCAGCCGGATTTAAGTTTTTTGAGGCACATTTAGCTGCAAATTCTTCCATAAAATATTCGATTTCCATTTGGTGATCTTCCAGCAAATACCAAATGTCATAAAAATCTCTGGCTTGCATCCGCTGCATTACCGAACGCATTTTTTCAACCAGAACTTCTTCCAGGCGATAACACAAGAGTTGATGCTCTTCAATATCGGAATAGGCGATAAACGCGGATTTCATAACCGGCTCGAATTCCAGTTTTTCGCTTTTTGAAATATCAACCTTGACTCGTTTGTTGTTTCCCTGCCCGCCGAGCGGTCCGGTATAACTGATGTAAAAATTTATCCCGCCGTCCTCGTGTTCGTTGTTGTCAATTATTTCAAGCGGAATATTCGCCTCTTCTCTGATAAATTCAAAAACATCACCGAACAGGGCGAATATCTGCTCGTTGGGAAACGAATTATCAATCAGTGTGAAATCAAGGTCTTCCGAAAAACGGTAATCCTCAAAATAGAATTTTTTGAGAACCGTGCCGCCTTTGAAGACGAGAACTGTTGCCAGATGTTCGTGTTCGGCGATGCCTTTTAAAATCCACGAAAGAACGTAGTCCTTTTCGATTTGTTGATCGCGGACTCCTGCTTCTCTAGCCTTTTGCTGTATTTCTTTTGGTCTAATCATGTATAAATCGCTGATTTAATCGTTTCCGTTTCTAAATTTTGCTGAATGCTCCAACGGCTAATTCTCTTTCCGATTTTGGGAAGTTCCGTATCCAGGACGACGTATGACGAACTTTTAATTTTTTGCAAATCGCCCGTGATCTGTTGCCCGATGTCAAGCGTTTCAAGGAGCAAACCCAATCGTTTGATAACTGCTTGAGAATCGAATTTTATCGCGTAATCAATCAATTTATCCCATTTGATCTTATCCTTTGAAGCGTAAATCGCTTTGGCAATTTCAACTATTCCGCCTGCATAATCGGGCTTGAAAAGACAGTCAATAAAAGTTTTTTCCAAATCGGAACAAGACACTTTGTTAAAACTGTCTATCCAAATCTTCTGTTTGCCGAAAAAATGCTTTTCGTTGTGATAGATAAACTGAAACGGCACTTTTTTGATTTCGATTTCAGACGGTCTGATGCGTCTTGAAACTACAATTTGTTCCTTTAAAGACGGCTGCGTAATCAAATTGTGAATTTGTAGGGCAGAGTAGTAACCGATGTAATAGTTCGCATCACCCACCAAACAGGCAGCGAGAACGTGCCAATCAGGGATAAAAGAGTCGGAATCCTGTTCGTAAGGAATAATGTAATAAACGCCCGACTTTAATCTCATTAAAAGTCCGCGTCTGGTCATATCGCTGAGTAATTCCAGAATCGTGCCTTTCTTTGAATCGGAAAGGGCAGCAAAAGCCTCTTTATAATCGAAACACGCCTTATTTTGCTCATTAAAATAAGCCAAAAGTTCACTTGAACGAATTGATATGTTTTTATGTTTCACGGTAAAGAAATCAGCCTCAAGCTGATTATGATGATACAAAACATAATTCTTTTTGTATAGAGTGGGAAGGCATTTTATTTTTGATATTTCTTGCCCTGGTGCAAAAATTCGCCACTGGTGCAAAAATTCGCCACTCATTATAAAGACCGGAAAATTTTTCTGTTTCGCTCATACTCAAACGCGGCGATATTTCGCCGGAAGGAAAAATTACCCCTCAATAATTTCAAGAAATTGTTTGGCTTGACCGCTTCACGCGCCCAAAGCGGCGCTGTGAATGTCGGTTTTTGGCGTGTGATTACCAACGCGAATTTCATAAATACAGGAAAGTTTTGTGTTAAAGCCAAAAAATAAGCTAATTACAGAAAAAATCGGCGGCAGGCAAAGGAGCGAGAAGTGAGAATTTCGATTAAAAATTATGAAATTTATGAATAACTACCGAAAAAATAATCGGATTACACGGGAAGATTTTCATTCGTTTTTGCTTTGGAAAGTTTTCTGGAAACTGTTAAAGAGAAGGAGTTTAATAGGTTTTTGTTTAAAGGCTCTTTTCGTTATCATCTGCTTTATTTTTCTATCGTCTTTCATTCCCCGCTATGTTGGCATCGGAGACAAAGAAACAAAAGCGGCGAATAAATCCACAGCCAACAAACGGCAGACAACACAAAAAGCGCAGATGAAAGCCAATAAAAAGTGATTTCGCACTGCAAAAATCAATACACAAAAGGAGATTAAAAATTTATGTCAGCAAATGTATCAATTTTAGGAAATTTAGGTCGCACACCGGAAACGCGCATTTCGCCGGAAGGAACTTTTATCGCCAGTTTTTCGATTGCCTCGAATTCGGTTCGCCGGCACCCAAACGGGACGGTTAAGAAAACGGATTGGTTTCGCGTGACCGCGCTCGGGAATCAAGCCAGAACATTGTCGAAATACGCGAAAAAAGGCAATAAATTGTTCGTTCAAGGCAAATTGACCTTTAATCCGTGGCTTGACAGCGAAGGCACGCCGCAGGTCAGCGCGGATTTGCTTTTACAGGATTTTCAGTTCGTCGGCGGTCAGGAACGCGATGGCGGCAAAACCAGCGGCGCGAGCGAAGAAACAGCAGAGTATTCGGTTGAAACTGAAATCGTCGGCGACGTTCAAGAAATTGCCGACCAAAATCTGGATTATTAAAAGTTTTTCTCACAAATTAACCTGTCTGAATGCCGCTATCCGCTGAATCTCACCGAGGATAGCGGTTTCCTTTTAACGTCCTCGAAGATAAACGGGAAAGGGATTTTCGGGTCTGCCAAAAAGTGCTTTAACTAAATTTGGGTGAATGGCAAGTGTCGCCCATAAACAAAGGCACTTGCTCCAACCGAATGGTTGGTTTAGAGGTAAAATGGCAGATCAATATAACTTAAATATCAATCAACTTAAAATGCACGCTCCCCAAAGCCCGATGTTGGCGTTTCGTCCTGTAGATACAGGTTCGCCGCAACAGGACTGGTGCAAACATTTGCAAAATTTTCCGCTTTTTCGCCGCGAATTGGAAGAATTTTCCGTCCTTGGCGAGACGGTCGTGCGAATTGCCGACGGCGTAGAACCGAAACCCTTCGAGCGTGTGAAAATTCTTTCGCTCGAATACGCCGTTAAAACGCTGCTGGACGAAACTGACGGGCGCGAGTTTGTCCGCTGTGTCAAAGCTATTGCCAGCCCCGATGCTTCTTCATATGAACTTGAACAAATTGCGGCTTTTTACTACGGCGAAATCCGTCGTCGCGGAACATCGGAAGTTTTAGCGGAAATGGGACTTCTCGGAATGCAAATGGAAGCGGTGACGGCAACTATTGAAGACCGCGAAATTGACTTTACCGAAACAGAAATTCCCGAACAAAAATTAACCGTTGCGGATCAACGCCGAGTCGAAAAGGCACAGAAAAATCTTACGCCGCTCCCTGCGAAAACTCCGAATTTCGACGAAGAAATGAGTGTTATTCTTCGTCGCATCGGCAACTCGAAAATCTCCAAGATCCGCACCGATGAGTTTGCTGAATTTTATCTCAGTGATGAAGGAAAATCACTCGAAGAACTCGATGCCGATTATATGAGTTTTGAAAAGCTCGAACAATACGATGAAAACGGCATTTTGGGGTTTTCGATGAGCGACGGTCAGCATTCCGTAGTGGTTTATGAACTAAATAATGAAGTTGACGCTTCGTATCTGCCGGAACACGCCCGCACTCTCGCCAAAGAGATGAATTTGATTTTTGTCGGTCATCGAATCGGCGGCGCTGCCGCGCAGAAAGCGCGACATTTTGTAATCGCACAAAGCATTTTGCAGCAGGAATTAAAAGAGATGAAAAAAGGCGCGTCCATACTCTTTTCAACACCGATGCCGACCGTTGATAAATTCTCGAAACTTCCCTTTTCAAATAACGAATTTAACGAATGGCTGGCGGCAAAACTCGACGAGCTTTATCCGCACCGCACCCTTAGAAGTGTTCGCCGTTTTATGACCGGTAAATCGGGTCGTTTGTTTGAATATCAAGGAACTCAGGAAGTAAATCCTGATTTTGAAGAGATGCAATATGTCGCCGGCGTGTGTCAGATTTTATGGAATCAGATGCAAGCCGATTTTCACCTTCGCAGTCTGCGGAGTGAAAACTATCAAAAGCTTTATCTCGGCATTCGTAAATGCGTTGATACGGCGGATGTCGCGCGGCTTAAAAAAGAGTCTTACGACGATTTCAAGGAACACAAAAAACTAACACTCAAAGAGTTCACCTCTCTCAACACTCTGGCTAAATCGCAGGAAGTCAGGCTTGCCGGAAAGACTTCAGCAATGACACGAAAAACTCTCTCGGAAATCAATGCGGCTTCGGCGAATCGTCTGCGTTATTTCAAATATTTTCTTTACAACAATCAAGGAATTCAAACCTTGCCGCGACAGGAAAAACAACAGTTATGGGAAGCCGTTCGCGCCCGCGAAACCGCGCTTAAAGCGACTGTTAGTAAAGAGATTTCACAAACCAAGCAAACAGTTCAACCGCCATTTCTGCAACGTCAGCCGAACACTCAGAAACAAGTCGTGCGAGTTACTCCGCGCTCCGTTTAAGGCGGAAAAAATCAAAAAATATGCGGTTAGTAGTCAAGTGGAAGGCGGAAGAAAAATTCGCCTTTCGCTCGTTAAACCGAAAAAGAAAAAAGCGGTTAGCAAGATGTGCCAATCAGGATTTGGCAAATAAACAATCGGCAGAAACACAGAATTTGTTGATTCTGCCAAACACAAAAAAAATAAAAATTAGGAGCTAAAAAAATTATGTCAACAACAATTTCAATTCTCGGAAACACCGGGCGCGATGTCGAATTGCGCTATACGCCGCAAGGCACACCCGTCGCCAACTTTTCAATCGCCTCGAACACCGTTCGCAATACGGCACAAGGCAAGCAGAAAAAGACCGATTGGTATAATGTTTCCGCTTTTGGCAAACAAGGCGAAACGCTGGCGAAATACGTTTCCAAAGGCGACCAAATTCTCATTCGCGGCAAATTGACCTTCAACCCGTGGCTCGACCGCGAAGGCAACGCCCGCGTTAGTGCGGATGTCGTTTTGCAGGACTTTGAATTTGCCGGTGGAAACGCGGCGAAAACCGTTCAAGATGCGGCTGAAGAAACGATTCCGGCACAGGAAAACAATCAGATGACGGCTGCGGAAGAAAACGTGATTGAAGCGGAAATTGTGGAAGATTCTGAAGAAAGAGCCGAAATGCTGGCGGCAGTTCACGAAATGGACGCGGGCGATGAAGTCTTTGCCGGACAATACTAATCAAAACAAATCAAAAAGATTGGGAAACCGAGAAGGTAAAACTTCAAGGTTTCCCTTTTTTATTTGAATCTGAAAAGTTGAGGAGAAAAAAACAATGACTTCCGCGATTCCCGTTCAAAATCTGCAACCTGAAAATCTCGTTTATCCTTTATCCGTGCCTGAAAAATCAACTCCGAATGTTTTGATTTACGCCGACGGTTCGTGTCTGAAAAACGGGAGTGAACACGCCCAAGCCGGAGCGGGAGTTGTCCTGATGACCGAAGACCGTCGGCGCATTAAATTAAAGGCTTGTTATTTGGGCGCACTGACCAATCAGAAAGCGGAGATTTTAGCCTGTGCAATTGGTTTAGAATCGCTCAATCGCCCTGCCCAAGTGCGGATTTTTTCCGACTCGAAATATGTTATTGAAACAATGACGGGAAAAAATCGAATGAAACAAAATCGTGAATTTTGGGAACGATTGATAAATGCCTGTCTGACTCACAAAATCGAATGGAACTGGCTGCGCGGACACGCCGGAGATGCGTTTCAGGAAACTGCCGACAGGCTTTCCCGTGCCGCTGCGACGCGCAAAGAATCGCTCGACAAAGACACGCTCGACAGACTTGCTTTGATGATGCGCGGCACGCCCGACGAAAGCACGGTCAGGATGATTCATGAGGGACTGAAAACTTTAGCCGCCACGTGTGATGGCGCGAAACGGGCGGACGGGCAAGGCTTTAATAAATTTGACAGCGAGCTAGGCAAACGGTTTGCCGTCAAGTCATCTTTGACACCTGCGGAAGCCTTAGTCGCTCGTAATTTAATGTCAAAATACAGAGCGCAAATCGCCGGATTCAACACGGAACTGGCATTAATCGTTTAAATGTTTTTAAAGTGCAAGTAAAAACTTATGAAGACTAAAGATTTAGACGAATTTGCCGGCATTAAAATTGGAGATTTAGTTCGTTGGAAATCCGGGCTTTTGGGGGCTGGACGGCTTCAATATGTCCGAAATATTTGGCAAGACGAAGATTCAACAACTTGGGTTGATTTGGAGAACAGAAAAGATCAACGCTTTGCGTCCGATGTGTTGCCGATGTGGAAAATCGAAAAAGTGTAATTAAGTTCTCAAAACAAATAAATAAGCCCGTTGATTTACCGGGCTTTGGGGAATAGAAAATTTTAACCGTTCAGTTTTTCTTGAGCCAATCTTTGAAGCCCGTATCGCGTTCAAAAAGTAATTTCAGCCCGTGTTCAATCACATCGCCTGAAGATATTTCAGTATTCATTCGCTCGGTTGCGTATCGGATATATTTTTCGAGTTTGGCGTTAGTCGTTTCCAAGATTTTGCCGTTTATTTTGGCGTAGCTTAATCGGTTTAATTGCAGAATCGGCATTTCCGTTTTTGTGCCGGCTCCCTGTTTTGTTTCGTTTATTTCACTCATCTTTTCCTCTTAAAAATTATTAGAATTTCTTCCCTTTCCGAGAATCAGTAAAGCCTCATAAACAACTTTCGTGCCGCATCAACGGGTGTGAACCTTAAAACACTAAAAAGCCGCAAAAAATACCTAAACACAAAATTCGGCTTGGCTTGTATGACAGGATAGAGCGCGATTTTACGCTCGTCAGAAAATAAATGTTGGAAAAGCTGGATTTAGGGCTGTCAGATTCTGACAACTACTATTGAAACGACAAAAAAACAATTCGCATCCGCCGAAAACTCAAATCTCACGCAGTTTAGGAACAAATTTTGCATCCTTTTCAAAGCAGAATTTTCTGACAGCGTAAAACGCTTTTATTTCAACAATTAATGAATAATAAGAATTCCGCTAATTCTTAAATTGAGCGATTAAAGAGGTTACAGCGTCAGAAAATTTCTGACCGAAATCAGGCAAAAATTAAATTAATTGCAAAAGTTAAAAAATCAATGAGAGAGCAGGAAAAAAGAAAATTAATCGGTAAAACAAATAAAATCGAGGCGGAACTATTAGGCGAGTCAATGTATGTCAGACCATACAAACAGGACGAGAAGAAAATTGCTGAACTTGTCCGGGCGAGCGGCGAGAAAAAGAGTGTCATCACGCAGAAACTTATTCGCCTTGCTTTGCGCGGCAAACAATTTGATTTGACGGATGAAAAAAGCGAACTCAAAAAACTCGATTGGCTCATCAATAACGAAAAACACAAACTCATTAAATCCGATTGTCTGGATGCGAGAGTTGAACGCCTCGAAGAACACGCCCGAACAATGGAAAAGTTGACGCAAAAGCAAACCGAAAACTCCTATTTAACCGGCGTTCTGGTCAGCGAAATTTACTGTATGACCAATGTTTGTATGTCCTATCTGAATCAAATTTTCACCAAACTGATCGAGTATTTTTCGCCCATCGAAATCGAAAAGAAAAACAGCACGGATTTTGCCAATCGAAATATCCTCGGACTTGTCGAACATTCGCTCGTCGAACTTGAAAAGATTGCCGAGCATCACAATTTTGAAGCGGAAACAATCGAACCCGAAATGCTTTATCTTTTTACCAAAATCGAAAAGATCAAAGCAAAACTATTGCAGTCTTCAATTCAAGCAAATTCGAGTGAAAGTTAATGAAAGTCATCGCCTCGGTCCAAGCCAAAAAATCGAGTTCGCGCGGACTTGTCCATTATATTGCCCACAGCAAAATTGATGCGGCTCGTGAGCAAGAGATGCGTGAAATTTTTAATGAATATTCGGACAAAACCACAGTCGAAAAAGCCAATGATTTATTGAAAAACGGCATCGAGCATAAAAGACCCGACAACGATGAACTGCATCACCTTATCCTTTCGTTTAAAACGGAAGATTTTGACCGACTTGGCAAAGATGAAAAAGAGCGGCAAAAATCAATTAAAGAAATCACGCGTCATGCGATGAAGCAATTTGAAAAAGAAATCGGCGCGGACAAACTCTCGTGGGCGGCGGGCATTCATCGGAATACGGACAACCCGCACGTTCACATCGCTATTCAAAAAGAGTATTTCGACGAAAATCTGGAGAAAAAAAGTTTGAATAAAATTCCCGTTAACCTCTTACCTCACTACGAAAAGGAAGGCTCAGAAAAAACTTTTAAGCCGGGAATTTTGATTGAAGCTGCTACCGATAAGCTCGATGAGATTACGCTGGAAAAGACGCGGCAAATTTCTCAAAAACATAACGGACAAAACCTAACTGCCGATGAAGAGCAGAATAAATCAAACAATTCTCAAAAAACAGAAAATTCACGGGAAGCAAAATCGAAAGCTGTAATGACACGGGAGCGAGAAATTTTAGCTGAAGCGATACTCGCAAAATATTACCTCGAAAAAACGCGCCGAAATCTGGAGTTGTTAGTGGATCACGGTGATAAAAGAAGATTCAAAATCTTCGATGAAATCACTAAAAAACCGAGAAAAATGTCGCTTTTTGATTTGGAACGCCGCGCCGAAAAACGGGCGAATCGAAGTCTAAGTAAACAGAACATTACCGATCCGGCAAAAAAGGACGAATTGAGGAAAAACTTGGTCGAGGCTGAATTTGAGAAAAACGCCGAAGGTATCAAACGAATCAAGACAATCCTGCATAACTTAGTAGTCAAAGAAAATCGTGAATTAAAACGCCGGGAAAATGATTACCAAAAAATCAAACCTATGGCGGAAAAAATTCGTGCGTCTTACAAAAGCGAAAATAAAAAACTTCCCATTCCGCTCCTGAGTTCGGATGATTTGGAAATGCTTCAAGCAAGCAGTCTTGATAAAAAAGATATTCGCGTCGCCCACTATTTTGAAAAGGTGCGAAAAGAATTATCCAAAGAGCGCGGTGAGCCGACTCGCTCAAATGATGAAATCGCTAAACTTAAAGGCAGGAAAATATTCACGGATTTGAAAATCGGGTGGCAGGAAAAGCAGTTAAAAGATTTCGAGACCAATAAGCGGGCGTTTCCGGTTGAGATTGACGGTAAAAAATGGACTCTGGCAAAGGTTGATTTTTTGATTGAAAAGAAGGAGCAAAACGAGAAAAAATTTGTCGGAAAGTTGAGCAAAATCTTCAACAAAATCGGTTTGATCGAGGAAAAGACGAGCCTTAAACAACTGGAAGAAACCAAAGCCGCTATCGTAGAAAAACTGGTCGAAAAAAATGAACGAATATTGAGCGATTTAGCGGGCGAAAAATCCATGCTTAAAACGCTGGAGGATTTTTACAAAAATGACACCAATCCCGAAAAAGAAAATTTACAAGCAAAATTTTCCGCTGCTGAACTTGCCGAAGTCGAATCTTTTGCCTTCGATTTGAAGCTGGCGGACGTTTATCGGGAAAATTGGGAACAGCAAAAACAGCACATCGAAAACACGGAAGGATTTAGCAAAAATGGAAACGAATCATTAAGCGAATCGAAGGAAAATATAATCGCCGGACGCAGCCTAGCCCGTGAAATAATGAGCGAAATCGAACTTGCCCGCTGCAAAGAAGAACTTGCGGATTTTAAGAAGAATAAAGATTTTCAAAAGTTCGAGGTTACGAGTCAAAAATCCGGCGAAGCAAAATTCGTTTCTTTGTCGGAAGTTCGCTTCGACTCGCGCGGCTCGCTGTTTGACCAGACGCTTGAATATTTTTTGGAAAATCGGGAGAAAAGAAGGACGCGCAATACGCTTGAAAAATTTGTTAAAGAAAAAGGCATCGAACTCAAGGAAAATCTAAAATCAGCGAAAGATTTATTAAAAGTCGCGGGAGAAATTGCTACTGATTTCAGAACAAAATCGTTTTTCGGCGGGACCCATTACCTTTACCAGCCGATTTTTACACCAAAGGAGTTGATGACCATTGAACTCAGAGCGGGTGAAACCGAAAACAAATCCGAAGCGGCGAAATTGCAGAAAATTCTTGATTCGGTTGATCATTCAAAAGCAAAAAATCTTCCGGCAATTCTGGAGAGTTTTGCTGCCGAAAAAGAATCTGCTAAATCCATCGAAAAAAGTTCAGTTAATGAACAAAAATTGCCCGTTGGGATTGAAAAAGATGAGGCAAAATCGGAAGAGAAAACGAATGAAATTCGGGAAAATAAAATAGAGATTCTTAGTCAGGAAAGAGGAAGGTAAATTATCAAAATGGAAATCATAAACGTGCCGCCAACCGCGATGCAGCAGCTTTTACAAACGGCGGTTGATTACGGATTGGCGATGGCGGAAACAGCCACGCCTGAACAAATTGAACGGATGATTCGGCGAAATCAATTGTTTGAAATGGGACTGCAAATTTGCCAAAACTGCGGGCAGGATTCAAGTTTGGAATCGGAATTCTGCGAATCTTGCGGAGAGTCAAAAATTCCCTTTTGATTTTTCGTCTAAGGCATAAAAATTGCTCCTTACGGGTGAGTTTATTTATATGCCGAATACAACCGAAGCCAATCCAGCCGCAAATTCAGTCGCTAATCAAAAAGACGAAATACCGAGAATTGAAATCCGCGATCACATCACCCGCGCCGATGTTCGCGCCGAAAAAGACAAAATATTTTTGTTCGGCGATAACTTGACCGAACGGGGTTTTGGCGGGCAAGCCAAAGAGATGCGCGGCGAAGAAAACGCCGTCGGCATTCCGACCAAAAAAGCACCGAGTAATCATTCTAATTCTTTTTTTACCGACAAAGAGTTTGCCGCCAATAAACAAGCTATTGACGAAGCCTTTAGTAAAATTCCGCCCGATAAAACCATTGTTATTCCGAAGGCGGGACTCGGAACAGGACTCGCACAGCTTCAAGAAAAAGCTCCAAACACCTTTGCTTATCTTAACGAAAAGCTGGCTGAAATCGGCTTTAATAATCAAACGAAAGAAATCACAAAAGCCCTTTCTTCAAAAGCTTCCGTTGAAAATAGAGTTATTGTTCAAGGCACGTTTAATGAGGCGCCGACTGCCAAGCGTCTGCTTAATTTAGATAATATTCAAACAGTTAGCTTGAAAACTTTAACGCCGACGGAAAAAGAAGTTGACGCGCTGAAAATTGACTCGGAAAAAGCCTTAGCCGATTATGCGGACCGACTGCGCCTCGATTACAAAAACAATGAGGACAATTTCCGCGAAGGCTTGAAACTATTAAGTGACAGTTTGGAAAAGGGCGAACAAATTACGATTACCTGTTCGTGCAAAAACGGCGCGATGTGTCACGCCGATGTCGTCAAAATGGCGGTTGAGAAAGTCAACGCTCATTTCAGGAATGAAAAAATTACTGAAAAAATCAGAGATGACAAAGCGGAAAGCCGTGTTGTCAGTCAGAATAATTCAGCTAAACAACAGCAAAATCTAAATCCTCGAACTCAGCGAGCAATTAATGAAATTTTCAGTTTCAGCAAAAACGACCGGATTTTAGAAAAAATCAACGAAACCGAAGGTAGAAATCGAAGTGAGCAAGCCTCTTATTTGGGCGGAGTCTCACAATTTGCCCGTGATATTTACGAGCGCGGCGCAAAGGTGGTGGACAGCAATTTGATTGTGCCGCAGGAAAAATTGAGCGTTTCCGAGCCTTTGTCAATAACAACTCAAAATTACGCGGTCGAAAAATTAGGTAAAATTTTGCAGAACGAAGAACAGGCGAAAGAACTCGCGCCGGTAGTGGTTGAATTCGGCAATAAAATTGCGGGTTTGACCGCAGACGGCGAAACCAAACTTAAAGTTTTCGGTTGGATGTATGACTCACTGGAAGGCAAAAACGAAAACCTTGCGCGTGGGGAAAATAATTCTGTTGGAAACAAATCGAATTTCGATGAAACACTCGAAAAAATCTCTGTTTTAGCTGAGGAACTGCACTCGCTTGAGCCGTTGGACAAAATCGAATTTGTGCCGTTTGCCGGGTATGAACAAAACGAAATTCAAGAATCGGTTTTCGATAACAAAGGCGAAAATTTGAATTTGGAAGAAATTTATGAAGAAGCAATTAGCTATCAGGAAAATGAAAACCAGTCCCTAACTGTTGATGATAAATCCGCACAGTCTTTAGATTTAGAACCGAACGGAAAAATAAATACCCATGGTTTCGAGCGCATCGGGTTAGGTGCGGATATTCCGCGTATCCCTGAAGATTTTACCCGAACGGAAATAAATAAACTCATCACTGAAACTCTGCCGTATATTGATCTCAAACTCGAAAATGGCGTAACTCCGAAAGAAATACTTAATCCGTATAACCAAGCGGTTTGGCAAAGCGCGAGAGAAGATGCACAAAACAGACTCGAATCCATTGGGCAGAAACTAAAAATCAATGGAATTGAAACAAACAAATCCGTCGGGAAGACTGGTGAAATAAATCAAAGCCTTGAGCAGCAACTGGCGAAAATTGATTTGCGTCGCCAAAACATCATCGAACTCAAAAATCCAAATGAATTTTTACTCGCTGAAAAAGAGGCAATAAATTCCTTTTATCGCCAACAAAAAGTAGAAACAGGAAACCTGCTGACAAAAATTGATGAAGTTCGGGAAAAACAGGTCGTAAAGGGCGATAAATCAGAGGAATCCGCACTCAAAAAAGAACTGAACCAAATTAAAGAAGCCAAACCGAATTTCGCTTTTAAACTGGAAAATTCCGCCGAAATTGTAGTTGGAAAGCCTTCCGAACAATCGGTTAATGACAGAAACTTTATTTCTTCATACGTTAATTACCAGCTCAAACAACCGGAAACAAGACTTCGTTTTGAAAATGAACGCTATCGAATTTACGCCGCCAAGCTCGAATCCGCCGTCACGCGCGAAGACGTGATGAAACTTTCGTCCGAAATCCGCGCCGAAAACGCCGCGCTCGGAATGAAATGGAAAGATTCGGAAATGAGCGAGAAAACGAAACTGCCGAAACCTTTAACCACTAAAGAAATGCAGTTTCTCTTTACCGAGCCTTCGCCCGCGCATTATACAAACGAGATGACCGCTGCGCGGCTTTCTTACGCGCACAGCGGAGCGAGCCGCCGCACAATAACCGAATCTTTGCTCAAAGGCGAAATAAGCCCGAGCCCTGAAGCCCGAAAATTAGTTGAAAGTTTGGAATCAAGACTCCAACGACGGGAACTCGAAGATTCTCTGCTTGCAACCAAACATTTTTTTGAAAGCGTCAAAACCCCGAATAAAGAGCTAAAATACAAGAATAATTTTGACCATCGAGAAATTTATCAAAAGCTGCCGCCGCAGGAAAGAGATTTCGTTTACGCGCGAGCCACTCAGCAAAAGGAAAATCTCGAATACCGGATCGCCTTTAAAAAACAACAGTTTGAAAGGAAAGAAGAAAGCCGCGTCGAACAGCCGAAACTCGAAATGAGCCAAGCGGAAAAGAGTTTCCATCTGCATAGCCAATTTAATCAAGCGCGGATTTTAGGAACGAAGGTCGAAGCTATCGCGCTCGTCCAGAAAGAAATTAGTGAACGCGATGTTAATGCTATCGGTATTCTGCTCAATAACCAGCCGGTTGAAAAATTGGAAAATATCGCTCAAGAGCTTCAGAAAGGCGAAAATCCCGAAAATAAAAAAATCGGCGAAGTCGTGCAGACTTTCGCCCGCGCCGAAGTTTCCAATGTAGAAAACAAAACATTCATTAGTATCAAACTGCCCGAAAAAGCCCAAGTCGGCGTGGAAACTTACCTAGAACTACTTGAAAAGTTCTATCCCGACGATAAGAGCGAAAGCGCGAAATATAAATTTGAACATTTCGGCGAAGCCCAGGTGTCCCGCGCCCTGCAAAAAGGTCAGGATGAAGCCATCACCAATCTTCGTGAGGAAATAAAGGTTAATGCAGGGCAAAAAGACGTTTCCTTAAATGTTTCTGAAACCGAAAAATCGGTTCAAGCAAAACTCGATAAAATCACGCAATTTCAAGCGGAAGCCCGAACTGCTGTTCGTGAAAATAAAGGCATTTTGCAAAAATATGTCTCCCGCACTAATGCCAAAATGCAGACTCAGAAATCGGAAATTCCATCTCCAAACAATCAAAAAGAACTCGTTAAACTTGCTTTGGGCGGAAAATCTTCAAATTTTATTTCAAACAAAGCCGATGACCAATTTTTACGAGCCGTCCAAAAGGAAATTACCATCAGCGATGTTCGCAAATTTATGAAAAATGAATCGGTGTTGGGCGAGATCAAAGCCAACATCAAGAGCGAATTTGCCGATATTTCCAAAGATTTGAAAGTGTTGGAAGAAAGCAAATTACAATCGGTGAAAACGCAAAGTTCAGGTGAAAAGACACAAAATATTTCAGAACAAATTATCAGTGAAAAACTGATCGAAAATAAACCTTTTACCTTGCGAATTTTTGAAAAAGAACTCGAAAAAGCTGAAAAACAACTTATCGAAGTAAGCTTGAAAGAAAAACTTTCCGCCAATTCAGATTTTGAAAAAGAGAAAACATCTAATCCCGAAACGGTTTTTTCAATTCAGGAACGCGAAGAACTAAAAGCGACAGCCTTTGAAAAGGTTAAGGAAAATCTCGAACCGAAAGAACTCGGCGCAGACAACCGGAAAATCTCACCCGAAGCGAGTCAACAAGCCTTTTCAACTTACAAACAACTCGAACGCGCTTCAAATCTTCTCCAAACGGGCGGCGACAAATCAAAAATCACGGAAGCCTTTTCCAAACTCGACCTTGAAGCTGCCAGCCTGAACAAAATCCGTCAAGATTATAACCGTCAGGAAAAGATGGCAGTAGTTCGTGAAGGAATAAAAACCGATTTGGTTGATTGGTTCAAAAAGAATTCCGATGCCAAGCAAAATATTTCGGAAGGACAAATAAATAAGATTCTAATGCAAAATTTTAAGCAATCGGATTTCAAGCAATTTACAAATGACCAAGGAAAGATCAGCGTTTTGAGCCGCCAGATTACTGAGAAAATCGAAGCCAAACAAATCTTGGCGACAAAAGATAAAGGAACTTCTAACAATGCACGAGAAACTGTGAATCAGGCGGAAAATCATTTCACATCACAAAATGAGCGAAACAAAACGAGTCCGATAGAGAAAATAAAGGACGCGCCGGTTTTCACCCGGTAAAGTTAAGAAAAATTTGGTCATTTAGACAAACTAAATGCAAATCAAGCTTTTGAGCAGATTACTTTTTGGTAAATTGTTCAGAGGCTTTTTGTTGATCCTTAAAATTGATAATTGGTTGTTCAATTAAGCCGAAAACACCGAGTTTTTTAAGTGTCGGGTTGGCTTCGATGCCGTCAATTTGTTCGAGCGGGAGTGCCGCGCCTTTGAAACGGCGGCAAATGTCAGGTGAAACAACTAAAAACCAGGTTGGTGCGTCTTCGCGGCTGTTACCTGTCGGAATCGCCCAGAGCGTAAATTGGTGCGGCGAAATTTGCGTGTAGAAATAATAATAATTGCGATGATTCAAGGCACGGTTTTCTGCCGAAAACAAGCGGTTTTTGCGCTCCCAGATAACGCCTTCGAGTTTTTGCAAATCATCGGGAAATCCGCCGCGTTTTTCGTGAAAGCGGAGCAGATCGCGCATCATCATCGAAACGGCTTCAACCGGCATTTCGGCTTGCTTTTTGCGGTCAACCGACCACAATGAATAGATGTAAGCAGCGATGACGATAAAAAGTGCCATTACCGCAACGATTAACGAAAGTTTGATTCTGCTGGCAACCATATTTTTTAAATTACGCTTCGGCTAATTTCAAGGGCGCGGACTTCAAGTTCACGATGGGCGATGCGGACATCATCACTTAGTCCGTCAAGCACATCTGCATCTGCGTCAGTTTCTTCTTGATCTTCAACTTGTTTGGATAAAATAAGGGGCGAGTTTTCGATGTTCACTTCGCTTTTCTTCAAATCGGTAACGCTTACACGCGAAGCGATGTCTTCTTCATCGGTCAGATATTCCTCTTCGTTTTTCATGATTTTTTCTTCGGTTTCAATTAAATCCGGGTTTTCATCCAAAAATTCTTCAACAGTTTCTTCAACGATTTTTTCAAAAGTTTCCTCGTCTAAAATTGGTTGATTCGGGCTATTGTTTGCTTCAGCCTTTTTCTCTGAAATCGTCGGATTGCTTTCAAAATTTACTTGCTCGTTTTCGGCAAATCTAAAATCGGAATCAATATCGCCCAAATAAACAACTTTCGGCAACTTGTATTCCGGCGAAATGTATTTTTGCTTCAAAACCGCAAGCGGGGGATAAGCGGCTTTGATCGGCGGCGCAGTGTCGTTGACAATAAGCAATTCTTGATGCGCCGCTATTTGGCGAACTTCCGAACCGAACATCAGCGGGCGTTTTTGTTCGGCGTGGCGAATGTTATCGTTTTTCTTACCCGGAAAATCCTGATAGGTTTTGGCGAAAATAGTCGTTTCGCCAAGCTGTTTGGAAGCGTATTCCGCTGTTACGTCGTCGAGTCCGGGCAGAAAAATCTTGGTCATCACCGTTCCGAGAATGGCATTTGCCTGTTCTTTTCCGTATTGGTCATACATCTGCGGCAAATCCTGATAACCTAATCCCAACCCGACTCCGCGCCCGCGCCCGATGCCGGAGATGCGTTTTACTTCGGCGACATTTAATTGATAGGCTTCATCAATCAGCACGAAACAAGGAATTTCCGGTTCGTTTAAGCCGTCGAGCCGCATCTCCATTACGGCTTGTCCTAAAAATGTAGCGATAAACTCCTTATAAATTTCCGCCGCGCCTTCGGAAACGACCAAATAAACGGCAGTTCCCCTTTGTCTCAACTCACGAAAATCAATCATCCGGCAACCCATTTCGATTTCTTTTGCAGTCGGCACGGTTGTAACCATTCGCGTCGGCGCAAGCGTAAACGGGCGGAGTTTATTGTAAAGTCCGATCAGAACCGATCCGTGTGTTTGCGGAGGCGAGCGGCGAAAAGCGAAAAAGGCTTGCTTGGCAAAAAATGAGGGCGAAGTTTCAAGTTCGGCAGCAAAAGCATCTTCTTTTCCACCAAGTCCAATCAAAAAATCGGCGGCGAACGCCGGAATCGCTTTGTCGCCGTAAACGTAGGCGAGATGCAGCAAAATCGCGGTTAAAGCAAGCTGTTCGGCTTCGCCCCAAAACGGATCTTGTGAGGTTTTCTGTCGCGCTTCTGCTCCCAGCATCATTCCGGCGAGTTGACAGGCAAATGACGGATTTTCGCAGGCTAGGGGCAGAAAATTCCATCTGTCCGATTTTTCGGGATTGTTCAGATCGAGCCGATAAACATTTCGGGCAAAATTTCCGGTCTGCTCAATCAATTCGCCTTTCGGGTCATAAACCAAAACGGATGAATTTTTCAGCACCTCTCGAATCATCGCCATAAAAAAGGTTTTCGACTTGCCCGATCCCGTCGGACCGAACATTGCGAAATGCCGCAGCCATTGTTCACGCGGCAAAAACAAATCACGCCCGCCGAAAATTTTAGCTAAAGGCAAAGAATTTGCGGGAAGCGGCATTGCCTTAAACTTAGTAACGAGTTTTTTAGCAATTAAATCTTTCAAATTTGCCCAACGCGCTGAGCCGTGTGAGGTGCTCATCGCAAAGAGCCGGTATGCCCAGCAAAGCAGAAAGACATCCAAAAATCCGGCAGCCAGCGAAAGAACGGCTAACGACCAAAAAACCAACCACATCAGCCCGGAAACTTCCAGCAAATATCCCGCAAACAAACTTAGAAACGCGCCGGTCAAGCCAAAAAAAATAAAAAAAACAGCTTGACCGACATCGTTTGCCCACGCCACAAATGCTTGATAGGCAGGCAAATATTGTTCATTCGCTTTGCGCGGAATGCCGCGTGTTGCGTCGAATTTTTCAATCCATTCTGATGAAAACATAAAAACCAGCGGGTAACTTCAATGAGTGTTTAATAACACCGACGACAAACATACGAAATAAAGACGTGCCGAATTTCCTTGACATTCACACGGCTAACCATCCGATTCAACTTTCTGATTTTTTTTCCGCAATTATCACAATCTTTATCTTTTTTGCGGTTGAGAAACAGATAAACTCCCCATTTTGTAATTCGTAGATTACGATTTGTGTCAATAATAGAACTTGCTGTTTGTGTCATAATTTCACCTTCCTTACTATTGATTTTTTAATTGATTGAGAAGTCGTTTTTCTTCTTCGAGAATTTGAAGATTATTTTCGTTTTTCGGCAGTAATTCGCCGCGCCACTGCTCCATTCTCCATCCGGCGGAAACGATTTTGTCGAGCGGCGCGAAAGGCGCGGGAATATCAAAACGATTGACCGAAGCCGATTGAAAATAGGTAATGGTTCGTCGGTCCAAAGAAGTCAGCGGAAACCGAAGTAATATCGCCGGACTTGGCGAATCTTGACGGGGACGCGAAAGAATCTCGAATCTCAGCGGCTCGGATTGATAACGCACTAAAATCGTGCCGGAAGGCGAAAGAAGTTCGCCGTTTTGGAACTCAAATCCGGGCGGCATTAAGTTTCTCTCTGCCAAAAAAGCCCAAATTTTCTCTAAATTCGACGGCATACTTCCCTGCTCTGTATGATGAGCGAAAACGGCAAGGGAAATCGCCATTCCGAGTGCGCCTGTTTCACGCAGGCGAATCGAAGTATCGTAAACTTCGCCCTTGAAGATTTGCGGCGCAGTATAAACCCGATTTTCGCCCGTTTCAGTTTCGGGCGAATCAAATTGGCTGTGTTCGATGAATTTTATTTGCGCCTGATTGTGTCCGCTTCTCAATGCACGAAGTCCGAAAATAACCGACAAAAGCAATAAGACTAAAGCTATGACGTTAAAAACGGGTGATGATATAAATAAACGAATCCCGTTTGTTAATCTCTTCGATGTTTGCGCTGAATTCTCTGTTTTGTTTTTGTTCCGTTTTAGGTTTTTAGGCATAATTCCCCGTAGTTTCCTGAATTAAATTATTCGTAACCGCGCCGCTGAAGTTCAAATTCAACCGCATTGCGTAATTTTCATCGCTTTCCCCAAGCCATCGGTCAATCTGCGGATGAAAAGCCGTTGCCGTCAGAAGCAAATAATCAATTTGCAGTTTGAGAAATTCCTGTGCTTCGCTCGTTTTGACAAAATAACAAAAGTAGCTAATTAAGGAGTTTTCATCCAAATCTTCAACGCCGTCGCGCTCGAAGGCTCCGACGACATCAATGGATTCTCTCAAAGAAGGATAATCTTCGAGTCCGGCGATTCCGCGCACGCCGTCGAGAAGTTTGGCGGCAAGCGCGAGTTGAATTGAGGTTGCATTTGGACATCGCGCCCGCAGAATTTCTAGTTCTTTGAGCAATGAGGGCGTAGAAAATCGAGAAAAAACGTGGCGCGAAATAAACGGCGCACTAAGTTTATGCCGCAGATCGTTTGAAGTCGTGACAACAATCGGGCGAAACCGCCAATCCGAAACGCCAATATAACCACTCTGGAGGCGCGGAATATAAATCAACCCGCGTTCGAGCGGCATTAGCATCGAATCCTCGACGGACGCGCCGAATTTATCGCTTTCGTCGAGTATCAAAATCGGCGGGGCGAGATTTTCGTCATTCGCCGACGCTTTTGCCGCCAAGTCGTAAGCCAAGCCCATTTCGCCCAAAATCAAAAATTCGCGTTTCCACTTCTCGGCGCGGGCAAGCATCATAATTTCTTCGCGCTCAATTTCGGGCGCGTTTTTCGCCAAGCGCAGATTTTCGTTCATCCACGCGGCTTGTTCTTCCCGGTCCCAATCGTAAAGAATTTCCTCTTGTTTTAAGCCATCGCGCCCGGCTACAATGCAGATCGTTAGATTACAGGCAGCCGCCAGAGCTTCGGGAAAAGCCGTCTTACCGCTTCCCCGGGTGCCGGAAATGAGCCAGCCTCGCCCCGCTTTGAGCGATTGGCAAAAGTCCGAAAAATTCTGTTCTTCAGGCACATATCCGGTTTGACAAATAAGCGCGTAAAGTTCATTTTCACGCCCTTCAAGCACCAGTTTGCGCGGATTGATTTGTGGTTTTTTGTAGTCGTGCGGAATCATAAAAATTCACCCTTTCAAAAATTACTTGTCATCCATCGCCAAGACTTTTTCGGCAAGTTGGCGAAACGCCGGAGTCATTCGAGGCAAGGCAGCGCGGATTTTTTCCTTATTGCCTTCGCTGAAAAGGTCGGCAAGTTCACTTTCCGAAAGTCCCGTTGCCGTTATCGAGTTCTGACTTAACCTTTCAGTATTTGAAATTTCATCCGGCAAATCTGTTACTAGCACAAATCCGGTTGTTCCGGCGGAAATTTCGACGAACTCTTGTCTGTTTCGATTGTTGCCAATCAAACCCGAAAGTTCATCGGAAACCTTGGATGTTGACTCCGAAATGATGACAGTGCCGCCCGAACGCCTGTTTCCGATTGCACCGAGCGCGACCGCGCCCGCTTCACGAAGACCGCCGAAGACACGCGACCAGATGCCTTTAACCTGACGGCGGCGACCAGCGATGCCGGAAGCTCCGTCGCCTCCCATCGCTTCGCCCGTCAATTTGACGAGTCCGCCTGTTTCCGGGTCAATCAATCCGACGACGGAGATAAAGGCGCGTTTATATTCGCTGCCGCGCAGAGTTCCGACTAAAACCGTTCCAGCCGGATATGAATAATCTTTTCCCGAAACGCTTCTGGTCAGTTCCATTCTGACTAAACCGCCTGAAGCCCGAAGGGTATAAACCGCGCCGAGAAAACGAATCGGTAAAAGAGTTCCGAACGGGATTGCCGTCGGGGAAATGTTGGTTAAATTATCATTTTGATTACCTGACACCGCTTGATTGTTAGAGTTTGAAACCGGATTGATAACCGTATTTTCCTTGCGCCCGACACCGAAAAAAAGCGAACGTCCGAGCGGCGCGGTTTCGGTTTGCGCTGCGGCTCGTGTTTCCGTCCGGCTGGCGTTATTGACGCTCAAAACGCTTGGATTTTCTGATGAAACCACGGAATTTTGCGGTCTGGTTGAATTCGCCTGGCTTGGAATTACAGAATTACTCGGATTTCGATTCGTTTCCGAAAGTGCGTCCGGCACGACGACAGGTTCATTTAAATCCGTAGCTTTTGTCGGCGGAATATCAACCGATGAATTGGAATTGGCAACAACATTCTCGTTCGGATTAACCAAAGAATCTGTATTTCCGTTCGGATTATTCTCGGCAACCAGATTGAGAGCCATTTTCATTTTTTCATCTTCGGTAACGGGTGTTGCCGAATTGAGCGAATTGGTTTTCGCCGTCCGGTCAACGGGCTGCGCCTTGGGAGCGGCAAAAACTCCTAGACGGAAAAACCAGCACAAAATCAATATCAAAAGAACGAAACCGAAAATGAAGCCGACAAAAGCCATAAACAGTTTTTTCTTTGAAGTTTTAGCAGGTTGTTCAAGAATCTCGGAATCTTCATCTTCAACCGACAAATTTTCATCTGCCGGCGTGTTTTCTCCGGCGGCTTCCCGCAGCAGTTTTTCGCGTGTATCATCCGTTTCCGAAAACGGAAGCGCGGCAGGAATGTCGTTTATTTTAGCTACTGTTTCAGTCATTTTCCGTTACTCCTTGGTGGTTTCATTAACATTCGGCAAAGCAATGGTTGTCGGCGAATCGGCGGCTTCACGGTGCGAAACCAAGACGCTCAAGCGTTGGCTTTTGCCCATCACCGGAGCTTTATAAAGGAGCGCGTAATAAACGGTTGAACCGGGCAAAATCACGCCTTCCGCGCTGGTCGTTTCGACATAGATTCGTTCTAATCTTTCGGTTTGCAGCGCATTTCCCTGTTCGTCGAGAGTCTTAATTTGCAATTCGGGCGTTCCGGGAACGAGTCTTAAATTCGTCGTCGAATCATTGCGGACAGCGACGATGACCAATCTTTGTTCGGCATCAATTTCCGAAACGGAAGACACCGCCAGACTCAAACCGTTATTGGCAGCTGTCCACGCTCCCAAATTTTTCGCCGGATTTTTCAGGCAATCAGCCAGACGTTTATTGACGAGGCGCGAAAGCTCCAACCCGGTTTTGGGATTTTTAGAAGATTTTTCTTCGGATTTACGGCTGACCGACCCTTTATTAACTTCAAGCGAAACAAGTCGGACCGCGCTTGTTTCTGTTTCGCTGGTATTTTCGGTAGTTGTTTCCTCATTCGTCGAAGTAACTAATTTAGAATTCGCCTGTGTATTTTTATTGTTTGTCGGTTTATTTTCTTCGCCCAAATTGTAAGCCAACCCTGCCGTGCGCCGCGCGGCGATGACTTCATCACGGTCGTAATTGATGACGCAGCGATGCGCGTTTTTTCGGATTTCCGACACCGGAACGAATTCCAGAATCAAAATCAGCCCAGAACGCATCTGCAAAGTAATGGTTGCCGACGGATTTGCCGCGCTCACGACAAAACCTTCGCCCGGATAAATGGTTATCGAACGGTCGGATTCCTTCGTCGGTGATTGAAAAACCGAGACGAGTTTCGGATTGCCTTCGTGGATATAATAAACGCCGTCAGACGCGGGAAATTCGACGATTGACACCGCGTTTTGCGCGAGTCCGAGCCGCACGACGGTCGGCTGTTTCGGATTGACATTGACGCTTGCTTCGCCCGAAAGAAAATCGGTTTCGGCGGAGTTGATGACCGCGACCGGAATATTTGAATTTATCGTGTCATTATTCTCATTTTTTTCAGCTTTTTTAGGCTGAATATTCTTGGCGACCGTGGTTGTTTTTTTGTTGGTGCGCGTTTTTTGCGCTGCTGCGTCCAGAGTGCCGCATAAAATAATCGCCGCTGAGAGAAAAATCAGTTTGATTAAGTCGTTGAGCCGAAGCCCGATTTCGTTAGTTAAAATAGACAGAAAATGTTGTTTTTGCATAAGTTACCTCAAGTCGGACGTAAGAAACCCTTACGCCAACAGTTAATTTGAAAATCGAAAATCTTTTTATTGCTTCGAGTGAAAATTCACACTCAAAGCCGTATTCGGTTATTTCTCGGTTGTTGTATTTGGAGATTCAATCTCAGCCGTGGAAATATCGCCGTCGGCGAGCAAGGCAATCGGTGACGAAGTTTTGCCACTGACGGGTTCGACGCGAAATCTTAAAATAGTAAAGCCCGTTCGTAGATTATTGTCGTTTCGCACGGGAGACGCAGGCGAATCTTTGAGCAGAAACTTGCATTTTAACTGCAAGGTTTCTTCAACGTCCTGCCCGCCCGCTTTGCGCCGAATTTTCCGCACGCCGATTGCCCGCAAAATATAAGGGTCGCGCTCATCAACCGATAAATCCTGCAATTCCCACGATGAGTTAACGCTTTCCGCCTTTTCCGCCGCGAGAATTCCGTTTTGTTTAAATCTGGTGGCGAGCGAAAGCGATAAATCCGCATCGAGCATTCGCAAAAGTTTATTGACCTCGGATTCTCTGGTCGTTTGCTCGACTTCGTAAAGTGATTTCAGAAACTCTTTGACCAGATATTTTTTATCGGTGTCATTCGGTCGGTCTGGGGCGATTTCAACCGATTCAGTCGCGCCGTAATCGCGGTTGTTGAGTTCGACGACGCGCCCCGAAGTCTTGTCCACCACAATTCGGTCGGCTTTGCGAACCGCCAGAAAGACGTTTAAGCCAAAACTAACCGTTAAAATTGCGAGCAAAATCCAAACCGCGCGAAGCAGCGATGAAATCGTCAGAGCATCATCAGGATCGCGTGTAATCTCAACGCCCGAAAATTCTTCGGGCAAATTGTTGGTTGTTTTGTGAAAAACCGAACGATAGCCTCCGCCATCGCTGATATGTTGTTCCGATAAATCTTCGGACTCTTTTCTTTTCATAGTTGCTCCTACCTTCGGAAAAGTTAAAAAGGATTGTTTAGTATTCCGAGATTGGCTTATCGCAAGATGAGTGCCAGAACAAAAAGAATGAGTTTGGGGATTTCTGAAATTTGAGTTTAGTGCAAGTAAATTAAGGTTTTATCAGATTATAGAGATTTTTTTTGTTGGAATTATTGATGATGATGCTCTCGAATGAAGGGTAATGAATTTGTGGAGAAAGATAATTGAAAATCTGCGTGGTGCAAAAATAAACCACTGGTGCAAAAATTCGCCATTAAGTTTACCCGAGCCGATTTTTATAACGGCTCGACAAGCTGCGAGTTATCAACACTTGGACTATTGACATTCGTGCTGACCGGATAGCCTTTCATATATTCATCAGGAAACGGTCTGAGCAAATCCGATAACTCATCTGTTTTTACTTCATTATTTAGCCAAGTATCAAAATCGCCCGAATGCAGAATAACCGGCATTCGGTTATGAACTTGGCTCAAAGTAGTGTTCGGCGTGGTCGTGATGATCGCGCACGAGATAATTTCTTTGCCGTCATTTTTCCAAGTGTCCCAAATCCCCGCGAATGAAAAAACGCTTTCGTCTTTCATCTGAAAATAATAAGGTTGCTTGGTTTTGCCTTCCTTTTTCCACTCGAAAAAACCGTCAGCGGGAATCAGACACCGGCGGCGTTTGAAAGAATCGCGGAAACTGGGTTTTTCCAGCAGTGTCTCGCTGCGTGCGTTGATAATGCCGTTTCCCTCTTTGCTCCACGAAGGAATCAAACCCCAAGTCAGATAAAGCGCGTGTCGCCCGTCGCCGGTTTGGATGACGCTCAAAATCTGCTGGCTCGGCGCGATGTTGTAGCGCGGCTTCGCGCCTTCCAGATCGGAGAGGTGAACTCCGTCTATTTTGATTTTTTCAGGTTTTCTGCTGGTAAATCTTCCGCACATAAAAGCAAACTTCTCCACTTAATTTAATTTTCAAATTATACCTTATTTTACGAAAATTTCATCTCTGCAACAAAATTTCTTTGACAATAAGACGAATTTTGTTAATTTATAGAAAAAAGACTTCTTAAATGTTTATGGCTGAAGGTGAAATTTCCCGTGTAATCTCAATCGAATGCGTCGCGGCAGGTCGCTATATTCCGCTTCCCGTCATCTTGTCCGACGTTCCCGCCGGTTTTCCGTCTCCGGCAGATGATTATATCGAAAAAAATATAGATTTGAACGAATGGATGATAGATAACGAGCTTGCCACTTTTATCGTCCGGGTCAGTGGCAATTCGATGAACGATGAGATCCATTCGGGCGATAGATTAATCGTTGACCGCTCATTAGAACCGAGAAACAAAGATGTCGTCATCGCTATACTCAACGGCGAAATGACGGTTAAACGATTCGTCGTTCGGGAAAGGAGAATCTTTCTCGTTGCCGAAAATTCTCATTATTCGGAAGTCGAAATTTCGGGCGAATCGGAATTGATTATTTGGGGCGTGGTCAAGCACTGCATTCATACTTTTAGAAATGGCTGAAACATTCGGAATTATTGACGCAAACAATTTTTACGTTTCCTGCGAGCGTGTCTTTCAGCCTGCGCTCGAAACAAAACCCGTCGTCGTCCTTTCCAACAACGACGGCAACATTATCGCCCGCAGCAACGAGGCAAAAAGTCTTGGAATCACGATGGGAATGCCGTTTTTCAAGGCTGAACCGATCATCGAAAAAAACGATGTCACGACGTTTTCATCGAATTATGCGCTTTACGGTGATATGTCGCGGCGCGTGATGGACACGATTGACCAATTCGTTCCGGCACTCGAACATTATTCGATTGACGAGGCGTTTGTTCATCTTGATCGGAAAACGAGTGAACAGGACGCGCATAAAATCAGAAATACAGTTAAAAAATGGACGGGAATTCCCGTTTCCATCGGCATCGCTCCAACCAAAGTTCTAGCGAAAATCGCCAATTCCATCGCCAAGAAAAATCCGAAAGCGGGAGGCGTGATTGACCTCTCCGGTGCTGACGCAGACAAATATCTGAAAGATTTCGACGTTGCCGATATTTGGGGCATCGGCAGACGTTACGCACAGTTTCTCAAGTCGGAAGAAAAAGGCAATAATCCGCAGCTAGACCTTTGGGAAGCGTCAGGTTTTGAAAGAATGCGCGAAAAACTCAAAATCGAAACGGCTCTCGATTTGAAAAATTGCGACGATAAATGGCTCAGAAAACATTTAACCGTCAAAGGACAGCGCATCGCCTGGGAACTGCGGGGAATTTCCTGTTTGCCGCTGGAGCTTTTCGAGAAACCGAAAAAAGGCTTGTGCTGCTCGCGCTCATTCGGGCAAGGCATCAAAACTATCGAAGATTTGCGGCAAGCGGTGGCTATGCACGCCGCCCGCGCCGGTGAAAAACTGCGCCGTCAAAACTTAGCGGCAACGCATCTAACGGTTTTCATTTCGACTTCAAGTTTTCGGCTCAACCCCGACGAAATCTATTCGGCTTCGGCAAGCCGTCAAATGCTCATTCCGACCTCATACAGTCCGGCAATTTTAGAAAATGCTTACTCGCTTTTGGAACGCATTTACAAACCCGGTTTCGAGTATCGAAAGGCGGGAATTTTCCTGAGTGACATTACTTTCGACAACGCCAAACAGCAAAGTTTTTTCCTCAAAGTTGACGAAAAGAAACAAACCGGACTGATGCAGGCGGTTGATAAAATCAACGGACGTTTCGGGCGGCATACCGTTCGACCGTTGGCGATGGGTTTCGATCATAAATGGAAAATGAAACAGGAAAAACTTTCAAGCCGCTACACGACACGCCTCAACGAAATTCCGAACGTCAGAGCTTAATTCAATTCTTGAGTGGTGCAAAAATTCGCCACTGGTGCAAAAATTCGCCACCCCATAAATTATTTGTTGGATGGAGCAGCAAAAAACGTTGAACGCGCCTGATTGGTCGTTTCCGGGCGGCTGTTGTTGTTAATAACGACGACTCCCGAATCAGCTAGCTTTTCTCGCTTCCCATTATTCAATAAATAGCGGCTGCCGGAGCGCGAATCATAATAAACTTCGGTTGAATTCGATTCATTCGAATTTTGTTTTTCTTCTTGAGTCTTTGTTTCTGAAACCGTTGAATTTACCGCCACGACTTGGTTTTGGGCGGTTTGCGGAAGCGATACGACATTACTAAAATTAGGCACGTTTCCAAGTTCACGATCAAAAACCGTAACGCGGGCAACCGTCGCGGAAATAGCGGTTGGAAAATTAGCTCTGACAACTCCTGCCGGAAAAGCTCCTCGCAAAATCAACCAGCGATAAATTTTCAATCCGCGCCCAACATAAGTAATAGTTTCCGTGTAAGGCGGAACACCGCCGATTGTCTTGATGCCTTTCGGATTAATAATTTTGCGCCCATCGCGGATTGTGCGCCCGTGAAGATATGCGGAAACCGTCCCTTCGCCGGAGTTATACGCCGCCAAAATCGAATCAATTCGTCCGCCGAAAAGATTTGATAAGACCTTGATATAACGGGCGGCGGCACGAATCGCCGGGACGGGCTGGTATGGATTATCCAAACCGAATCTTGCGGCGGTTGATGGTATAAACTGCATTAATCCCCGCGCATCTTTCGGGCTGGTCAGCCACGGGCGAAATCTCGTTTCGTTGTATGCAATCGTCCATAAAACATTTGGATCAACGCCTTCCATGTTCGCGGCTCGTAAAATTTCATTTTCAAAATAGGCAGCGCGAGTCCTCACATTCAGACGTGAAAACTGTTCGCGGGTAAAATTTGTCTGAGCAAGAACTCCGCCGTTGGTTAAAACGCTCATTAAAAGCATTACAAATATCAAGTATTTGCCAAATTCTCGTAAAAAGCCTCGTCCAAAGGCGGCGAAATTAAAAATCATCTGTGTTTTCCTCGAATAAATTTGATAGAAAGAGTTTTTTCTTTGACCCTTCGGAGAATCCGGTTGGCAAGCCTTGTGCCTGAATTTCGGAAGAAACGAAAAACCTCAATAAAATCAAGCCTTTCCATCATCGGCACGCTCTTTGCTCTAACCGAAAATGAACCAACGTGGATGAGAGCCTTAGATCAGGAATTAAGCCACAAAAATAAAACCAAAATTAGAGGAGAACTTCGATGAATAACAAAGTAGAAATGTGCCAAAAAACCGTCAAAGATGCGGCACGAAAATTACGAACCAATCTTTCAAAAGCAAAAAACACTTGTTTGAATTACACACGCGCCGGACTGCCCGTTTTTGCCGTGATGGGAATTTGTTTGCTGTTTAATCAAGCAGCATCGGCGCAAGGTCCGATCTTTACGGGTGATGCCGGAAATCTCTCGAACATCATCCGCGAAGGCTTGAAGCTGATGGCGATTATTTTATTTTGTCTCGGCGCGGTCGGAATTGCGTGGGCGATTTTTAACAAGATGACCGGCAAGGAATGGGGCAGTCAGGCATTCGGCGGAATTTTGGCTTTTGCCTTCGGAACAATCGTCGCCGTCTTTTGGCAAATCGCGCAAGGTCGAGCCGTAACCGTTGACACCAATTTCTAAAAAGATGCGAAGAAGACAAACCAGACCTAATATCTTTCGCAATCTGAAACGCTTCGGCGTTTATCAAGGCGACTGGAAATACATCCTAATTCCAACGGCAGTGATGTATTTCCTGCCGTTTGTTTTCGGAATTTGGATATATTACATTCCCGCCGGATTTCCGCTGGGGCTGATGACTTTTATTGTCTTGCTCGGCGTTTTTAATTTCCTGCGGGCAAGCAAACCGGAATGCTGGCTCAAAAATCGCTTTGATGCCGCGTCGGACGGCTGGAAAAACTTTCGCGCCCCCGTGAACGATGAGTTCGGACAAACTGATTGGATAAAAAAGAAGAGGTAAATAAAAAGTTATGGATGCCGCAAATTTAACTTTCGCGCATATTTTTCTGACTATTGTAGGCAGTTTTTTGGTCGGCGGAGTCGGTTTGGCAATCGGTTGGCGAGTGTTGCCGATTGCCAAATCTCACCGCCAGACTAAAACAGTTCTGCCCGATGAAAAGATGTTTGAAAAAAGCATTGATACGACCAAAGCACCGGGACGATTATTCCCGACTGAAGTTTTAGGACTCGAAGGAAACATCGTTCGCTACCGCGACGGAAGTTTCGCCAAAGCATACCGCTTTGAACCCGCGCACACAATTTATGACGATGAGCGTTTGACTGAAATGCGGGTCGAGGAACTGAAGACGCTTTTGAAGTTTGAAAAGCCCGACAAAACTATCATTCAATTTCGCTTTGCGACAATTCCTGACGATGGAACGACGCTGCGGAATCATTTACAAACCCGCAACACCGAAAAAAGCGATGCGCTCGCTTCCCTTCTGCAAGCGACTAATCTTGCGCTTTATGAAGAAGCGGTTAAAAGCGGTGCAATAAAAATGCAAACCGCGACGGTTTGGATTCGCGTTCCGACCAAGCATCTGAACGACACGAGTATTTTTTCGCGCATTGTGCCTTCTTTGCTGCGGGAAATAACCTCCGGCGGCTTTTTCAAGTTTCTTTTTTCGCCGATTATTTCGGGCAAAAACGCCTTCGCGCAGGAGTTTTTGATCAGAGAGATGAAAGCCGAAAACTATTGTCGCCAATCGGCGCAGAGAGTTTTTCAAGCCTTTGAAGCCAATTTTCCGAAAGAATTAAACTTACGGGAACTCGATGCACAGGAAATTTTCGACGAGATGTTTTTAAGCCACCGGCGCGAACACATCGAAACTCCGAAATTACCAAATCAAAAACGAATTGATATTAGGCGATATTTGACGGCGACGGAAATTAAATGCGACGAAACGAATTACGTTCTGCATAACGGCGCGTTAGCTAGCCTCGTGAGTTTGAAAACCTTACCGCAGGGCTTTGTAACCGCCGACACAATGCGTTATTTAACCGCGACGAGAAATTTACGCTTTCCGCACGAAATCGTGGTTGATTTGACCACGACGGAAAAAACGGCGGCGAAAAAGGATTTGCAGAAACGAATTGACCGGATTGACGGCAGCCGCAACACCTGGTTCGGTTTCCGCAATCTCAAAAAAGATGCCGTCGTTATCAAGGGCGATTTAGAAAATCTGCTCGAACAGGTCGAAGCCGACAACGAAGAAATCTGTCAAATCCGTCTTAATGTTATTGTTTACGGCGGAAAACCAAGCACGAAAAATGAACTTGCCGAAAGCATTAAAATTCTCGACGACCGCTGCGACGAATGTATAGCTTCCATTCGGAAAAAGACGGGCGCGGATGCGATTCGGGAAGATGCCGCCCGGCAACGGGCTATTTATCCGCGAATGCTCACCGGCGAATTGTCGCACCGCAAAACCGGGCAGGAACTCGTTGAAATGGCGGATTCGGTCATCGCGTTCGTGCCGACGGAAACGACCTGGCGCGGAAGTTTGCGTCCGCACAGCGTTTTTACCACGCCTTCGGGAACGATGTTCGGTTTAGACCTTTACGACCGAGCTTTGATCAAATCCCCGACGGTCATCGTCACGGCAGCGAGTGGCGAAGGCAAATCCTTTTTGGCGACGATGCTCATCACCGACATTCGCGCCCATCGCGGACAAGTCAAGGTGCGCGTAATGGATTACCGTTATTCTTTCAAACCTATTTGCCGACTTTTCGGCGGCAGACATATTGAGTTTAACGAACAAGAGCCGAAGCCCATCAACATCTGGAATTACCCCGACATTGAAACCGGAAAACTTCCGACTAAACGACAACTGGCGATGGTTTTGACCGATATTTTAATTCTGAGCAAAACACCAAAAAGTGATGCTATTACCAGCGCGATTGCGGCAACGGTAATAGATGAAGTTTATAAAATGGCGGCGGCGCGAAACGGAGACGGCAGACCGAAATTTCAGCCAACGCTCGGACATTTTCTCGACGTGCTGAAAAGTTATCATTGGTCGGACGCACAAAAAGCAAGAGCCGACGAACTTTATCTTAAACTCAACATTTACCGTAAAGATCCTTGGCTCAACGCTCCGACGCATCCCGATTACGATACGAACTCGATGTTCGACGTTTTCGAGCTTTCGACAATTGCGACACTGGACGAAAAAATTCGTGAATCAGTCGGTTTCCGTATTTCCGCACAGATTATGCAGGAAATCGGCGAAGAATCGGATGCGGGACAGAAAACGCCGATTCTCTTTATTTGCGACGAAGTGCGCGAAATCAACAAGCATTTTCCGGCAATTCAGGAATTAATGGCGGAAGCGTCCGTGACAGGTCGCAAAGAAGGATTGGTAACAATTCTCTTTTCGCAAGCCTATGAGCATTTTACCGGCACGCCCGAACGCCCCAATATCACGGGTATTGATTTGGTCAAAAATTCGGGCGTGAAAATCATCGGCAAACAAATCGGCGGTTTCGAGAGATTAGCGGACGACTGCGAACTTTCTAAAGAAACTATCGCTGCCGTAAGAGCCATTAACAATCAATACGGGCGTTATACGCAGTGGGTGATGGTTTTGGGAAGCGGCAACGACAAGATTATCGAGATGGCGGAAGTTCACGCTTCCCCGACGATGCTCTGGGCAAATACCAATGACACTAATGAAGCCAACGCCCGCCGTTTAGTTGAATCTTTACGCCCGGATTTACCGCTGGCGGTTATTGTCAGTCATCTTGCCCAAAAATATCCGCTTGGGCTTACGGCAGTAGGACTGACGGGACTTTCCGAACTAGATTTGGCGGAACTGAAGCCGGGAGGAGCAATTCAATGATTAAGCAAAAATTAAGTTTTCCGAAACAAATTTTAATGAGCCTTCTGCTGACTTCGATGTTTCTGTCATTTGAAGTCAAACCCGCACAGGCGCAATGGACAGTCTTTGATCCTTCGCAATATGCTCTCCAACTGTCGAAAAAAATCGAAGAAGCCGCACGCTGGATTGAAACCATCAATCATTATATTTCGATGTATGAAAATGCCGTCAAGCAATATCAGAAAATGGTCGAATCGGTGACGAACTTGCGCGGCATATTAGACAAAGTTGACGAGCAAATTACCAGACATAAGCAGCTTATCACGACTTACGCGCAGCTTGGAAAATTGATTCGCGGCACTTATGAGTTAAAACGGCGGATTGAAAACACAATCACCAGCCAGATTCAATCTGTCGTCAATATCTCGCGTCGCCTGCGGAACGGAATTTTCGATATGGATCAGAACAAGCGCGATTTGGACGATTTTTTGCGCCATTCCATCGGACGGCGGGCGGACGCGGAACTGCGGAATTTAGAAAGATTAGCCAAACTCGATTCCGAACTTGAAAGAATGCTCTATGACCGCGAAATGATTCTGCTTGATTTAGCCAAACTATTTGAAGAGCGTGAAAAAATCGCCGAGAAAATTAAGGCGATTGATACGAGCAATCCCGCTAATCAGGACGGCGTTCAGTCATTGACTGACCAGATGTTAGCGATAAATTTACGCATTACAACCGTTGAAGGACAACTGCGCGAACTCGAAGCGAAGATTCAGGAAAAATTCGTCAAATACGGCTTGAAAATTGAGCAGATGACCGAGTTCGGCAAAGAAATTCGGCAGACCAACGAAATGATGACCGGCATTACCAGGGCGAGCGATGAATTTATGATCGAGCTTGAAAAATACGATGTCTGGCGGCAGGAAATTTACGACAATCAGCTCCCCTGATAATTGATACAAAAAAGCAAAACGGAGAATTTAGAATTATGCGAATTTTTAATAGAAAATTTTTCACTCAAATGGCGATTATTTTTATACTGATGACGTGCGTTTTACTTGATGCGAGCCAAACCTTCGCTCAAAGAAGACAAGTCAAACCACCTCGCGTTGAAGGACAAACGGTGATTGGAACGATAAACGGAGTTCCGGTTACAGCCAACGATATTATTATGACCATCAATTATGATTCTCCGTTTATGCCGCCGCTCGATGGCAGTCCTGTTCCCGTTTTGCAGCAGTTTGAGACGAATTATCCGGTGGCAACGACCAGCCCGACACCACAAACTTCGCCGATTCCGACAACCACGCCGAAACCCGTTGCGCCGAGCTTTAGCGTCCAAATCCAAAATATGATGAAAACCGGGCAGGAATGGCTTTTCAAATCCCTGCTCGATGTCATCATCAAACCGGCGATGCCTGTGCTGATTTTCTTTGCGTGGATTATTGCGAGCTTTATATTGGGCATCGGATTTTTGCGAAGATTTTCCGACAATAAAGGCATCAGTCCCGAACAACTGACACGCTGGGGAATTCGCAGCGTAATTTTTATGGTCATCATCGGAGCGAGTCCGTTTATCATTGATATGCTGACAGTTACCGGAAAATTCATTGCACGACCAATCAAAAGTTTTAACCGCGAACTCGTTGCCGAATTTGACGAGAAAATGAAGAAATATGTCAAAACCAATTTCGCCGTCGAAGACCCGAATGCCCTGCTCGCCGAAAGACTGCCAAACGGAGAACCGGGACTCGTCGGAATAATTTTTGATAAAGAATCTTCTGTCAAAGACGTAACTTCGGAAATGAACATTTTGGGTTGGGATATGACCAGACTTTTTACCTTGATGGTCGTTTCTCAAAACATCATCAAATTTGGCGGATTGTTTTTGGGAATTGCCGGACTGTTTATCTTAATCGGTTTGAAACTCGCCGCCCCGGTGCTTTCCGCTTTTGGCTTTGACGAAAAGTTTGCCAACCAGATTTTTTATCCGTTTTGTTGGGGCGTAGCGACCTTTTCTTTGGCTTTTCCGATTGTGAAGGAGATAACGCTTTACGTCGCTTACGGAATCGGGCTGATCGGGCTTTCAATTTATAACGGCGAAACGGTTTTTACACTCGACCCGAACACAGCGCAGATAATCACGAACGGAAATTATGATCCGGCGAGCAGTGCGCTGATCGTCACGCTTTTATTTTTCGTTTCGTGTCTGTGTTATATCTTAGTGCCTTGGCTTAGTTATCGCGTTTTGCGAGGGCAGGTTTTTGAAGGTGTGTCGCAGATTTCGATGGGCTGGATGCTTTCAACCGTCGGCACGGCTCTTGAAACATACGGACTCGTTGCCGGAGCTGCCATCAATCGTCAGGCGGAAAACACTCAAATTCAAGGAATTTATAATGCCGAACAAGCCAGCGCGAAAAAAGGACTCGAAGCCTCGAATCTTTCGACTGAAGCCCGCCGCATTTCATCTGTCGCCGGAGTTGAAGGCGGACTTGTGAGCAGTCTCGGACAAATTCGTGCCAATCAAGTAACTCAGACGATGATTGCAAATGCCAACCGGAATTTTGGAATTTTGAGCAGTCAGGCATCAACGAATCGTGAAATTACCACGATGAAAGCCGAAAATACGGGTATGCAAAATATCCGTTCTCTCGACGGTATCAAAGAAAATTCACTTCGCAGTCAAGGGACAAATCAGGCTTTCGGGATGCTCAAATATGAAGCCATTCCGGGCGGCGGAAACATCCCGATCAGAAAAGGTGTTGAATTTTATGACTATATGAAAGACCAGCATATTTTGCAGCAATCAACCGGGACTATGAATCGGACGACGACTGATACTTATCAACTGCAAAACCAAAATACCCAATACGTTACCGAGCAAAAAATTGATGCTTCGCAAACTTATCAAAATGAAATGAATTCAGCCTTTAACCGACAAGCAGCGGAAACAATTCAAGCCGTCAATGCCGGAACTAACATTGCCGCCGGTGCTGCCAAACAGGGTGCAGGAATCCAAATTTCCGGCATCAATACATCCGCCGGAATGGAAAAACAAGCGAATCAACTTAATTTTGAAGGTCGTATGGAAGCGGCAACGATTAATCAAAAAGCCGCGACCGAAGCCGCTCATCTGCGGATGATGTCCACAGTCGTTACCGGATTTTTCCGCGATATGGATCGCCGTTTGGAAGAAATGAAACCAAAATATTAGATTTTTTCCTGCAAAAAAGTTGGTTCGATTTCTCCCAACAAAAAGGCGGTGAATAATTGGGATAAAGAAATTAATTACAACAAAAAAACAAGCGTGAATTCAAACTATAAGCGCGTCAGTCGCCAAAGAACTTGTTTAATCTGCGGTAAGCCCGATTGGTGCAGTTATACGCCCGACAGCAGAATTTCTTTTTGCGCCCGAATCATCACCGATGCCGACCGGGTGAGCCGCACGGGTTGGGGAGTGTTCTATCACGAAAAATCACTTTTCGCTGATGCGCCGCTTCCCTTCCCTTCCAAACCGCCACCCAAAAAGCCGGAATTAGCCCCTATCGAAATCAGAGATTTTGCCTATCGAAAATTGATTGCTCTGTCCCCGGCAACGCGCTTTTCTGAAATAATCGAAGGTCCGAAAGGACTGCGATGCCGGCAAATTCTTAATTTTGAAGATTTCGGCAGTCTTCCTCCGTCTTCCGAAGAACGGCGTGAGCTGGCAAATATAATTAGAGCTTCGATAAACCGTAAATTTCCTGATTACGTTCGTAAATTCAGATCAAGTATTTGCGGAGTGCCGGGATTTTGGATTGATGAAAAAGGAAAATCTCAACTATGGTCAGATAAAAATTATCAATCTCCTTTAATGCTCATTCCCTATCGAAATTCGTCCGGGATGATTCAAGCCTGTCAGATTCGGTTTATGAATCATTCTCCCGAAACTGAAGTCCGCTATGTTTGGCTTTCAACGCCCAAAAAAAGCGGTGGAATTAGTTGCGGCTGCCCTATTCATTTTGTTCGCCCCTTTACTGAAATTTTTTCTTTTAATAAACCATTTTTAGTTACCGAAGGTGCATTAAAAGCTGCAACTGTTCAAAATCATTTTCCTGATTTTAATGTCGTTGCCATCGGCGGAATTTCAAGCTCTCACGAAGAACTAATTAAAGCTATTCGATTCTTCCCTTTAATTACCGCTTTTGATAACGATTTTTCCAAAAATTCACAGGTTTTACGTCAACTGGTCAGGCTTTTTTCTGCTCGTTTTTCTGATGCGCTTAAATATAACTATAAACCAAATCTCTCCCTTTTATCTTGGCATTCTGATTTCAATGGCATTGATGATGCCATCATCAAAAATCAAAAAATCGAAACCGTTTCTTTTTCTCATTGGATTACAAAAAACGACGTTTCACTAAACCCCGAAATTGCTGATATTATGTGTTATAATTTTATTTAAGATTCAAATATTTTACACAATTCATTCCTAAAAAAAAACTAACCTACTGCACTACCTATACAGGGGGTTAAGGTGGTGATACTTATACTAATGATTTTCCTTTCAATAGTCGTTTTATAATTAATGATGATTTTACTTGCATATAGATTATAGCTGTAATAAGATATAGGCTTATCACACTAATCAATAGCCGTGATAGTTCAAATCCTCGTTAATCTTTCAATATAGATACTCGAGTAATAGCCGGCAGAACAGCTAAATCCGGCAAAACTGTTTTGAGATTCAAATATTTTGAGATTATTAATTCTAAATCAAGGAGAGTATTAAATGACAGTAGTTGCGCTGGCAAATAAGAAAGGCGGAGTCGGGAAAACGACAATGACCATTGAATTGGCTTCCGGTTTTGCTATTAGTGGAAAAAAAGTTTTGATGATTGATTTCGATCCGCAGTGTTCATTGACGAATGCAATGATTAAAGGTTCTTGGAGTGATTACAGTCAATATAACATCGGCGATGTCATTTTTGGCGAAATAAACAGGGACAAACGAAATGAGAGGGGGAGAAAAATCAGTCTGCTCGAAGCGGGAATTCAAACGCAAGTGCCGAATTTACACCTTATCGGCGGAAGCACGGATCTTAAATTGCTCGAAAAAATGTCGCCCGCCACCGCTCTCGCCTTAAAAAAGAGAATCGAGGAAATCAAAGAACAATACGACTACATTTTTATAGATACGCCGCCATATGACGGGACGGTGCAGGAGAGCGCATTGATGGCGACCGAGTATGTAATTTTGGTTTATCAGGCGAAGGCGATGGGATTGGAAGGATTACAGGAAACGGCGGATACCATTGAAAATATCAGGGAAGAAGCCAATCCAGAACTGAAAATTCTCGGAACAATTCTCAATCAATATAAAAGCCGAACCGATTTGGCAAAAGAAGCGAAAGCGTTTTTGTTGCAGCATACGGAATTAATTGCCGAGGTTTTCGAGCAGTCAATCGGTGATTACACGGCGATTGAAAGAAATCCGATTGAAAAATTGCCGGTTACGATGTCGCATCCATCAAGCACGGCGGCGGAACAGGTAAGATTGCTGACCGAAGAAATAATGAAAAAGTTAAAATCAGCCGAAAGAAAAGCTAAGTCAAACGGAAACTTGAAAAAAGGAGCTAAAGTCTAATGAGTAAACGAAAAACCGTCATTGAACTGCAAAGCAAGCCTGAAAATAAAAATGTTCGGCGAATAATTGAAAAGACAAAGCCAGTCGAGTTTGCTCCGATCAGCCCTATTTTTTCAAAGTCCGAACAAGAAAAATCGGAACTGGGAACGAACGAAAAGCCGACCGCAAAAAAAACGCCCAACGGTGAGCAGATAAAAACATTTAAGCCTCAAAATCAGGCAGAAAAGGAAAAAGTAACAAGCAGAAAATCAGTCGTCAATCCGAAGCCAGTCCAAAAAGACGCTCAAAATATTACCTCAGAATCAAGCCGGACGGGAATTGGTGTTAAAACAGTAACTGAGCGTTTGCGGATTTTTCAAGCCAGCACGCCGGTTACGCGAACAACAACGAAGTTTCAAAAAGCCGCGATTGTCGTTCGAGGCGAAAATGGAAAACAGTTGATTGAATTGAGTTGGCGCGATCAGATGAATGAAAAAACCAAAGACATTTGGGATTATCTTTGCCTACAATTCGTGCAAATTGGCGAAGAGCAAAAAATAAACGAAATTTCAATTCGCAAACGGGATATTCTCGCAGGCTCAGGAGTCAAATCCGACCGCACGTTTATCAGTGCGATTTATACTTTGGAAGATATGGGATTAATTGAAGTTAAGAGGCTTTCGGGAAACAAGGAAGGCAACATTTACGTTTTAACCGAAGAGGGAAGGGAAGAGATTGAAAGTTACCAAAATTTGAGTATCTGAAAATTAATAAAGAAAAAATAAGCGGTTGATAAAGCTCGAAAAAATAATGAGTCAACCGCCGATGGAAATAAAAAATCAAAATATCAATCCAGACTATCAATTCTGTTTTGAAAGGATAATTGACCGGATTGATAATGAAAAGAAACCGCTGACGAATCGGGAACTGCTCGAAATTTGCCGTCCCGTCGCCGATATTCTAAAAGGCGAATCAAATCCTCACCACGCGCACGAAATCGCGGAAACCGCCCTCAGCCAACTAATCCGCAGAAAATACGCTAAAAATCTGCTTACTGCCGAGCATCCGACGGAGTTAGCCCGCAGTTTGTTAAAACCGCTCGTTTCGCGCCTGCCGACACAGACCTGGCGAAGTCAGGAACAAACGGAAAGGCAACAATTTTCAACTCCGCCGGTGATAGCCTACCTTTTGGTTTATATATTGAATTTAACTGAAACCGAAGAGGTGCTTGAACCATCTGCCGGAACGGGCAATTTAGCCGTTTGGACGAGCGGGCATAACATAAAAATTCACACCAACGAAATTGATTCACGCCGCCGAAATCTGCTTGAGCAAATAGGTTTTGCACCGACAGCTTACAACGCCGAATTTATCAACGATTTTCTTCCGCCGGAGATTTTGCCAACTTGTGTTTTAATGAATCCGCCGTTTTCATCGAGCGGTGGACGCACCAAAACCAATTCGAGTAAATTCGGTTTCCGCCACGCCCGATCAGCACTTGAAAGACTGAAAAAAGACGGAAAATTCGGCATTATTTTGGGCGAAGCGAGCGGACTCGATACCAAAACCGGAAATGATTTTTGGAGAAATCTCTCAGATAGAATCGAAATTAAATCAATCATTAAAATTGACGGGCGCGAATATTATAAAAACGGGACAACCGTTGACATCAACCTGATTACCGGCAGAAAATTTCCGGAAACCCGAGATTCAGACTGGAATCAGGCATTAAATAAAATCATCAACATTACCGCAAGCAGCGTCGAAGAAGCCTTTTCAAAAACCGACAAATTAAATCTTCGACTCGATCAATAATCCAAACCACAATGCAAATAAATTTAAGTAGAGCGCAAAATCCAGCGTTTGAAGGGGTGAACTTTATTCCAAGAGCAGTTGAAGCGAGTCACTTAGAAACGAAGGAAGCAGATAGAAAAAAATGCGAAAATGAACCGCTGATTTATCAACCGCATTGGATTTCGGGCGGCGCGAAACATCCCGGTTTGATTGTCGAAACGCCCGGTTTAGCGAATGTCGCTCCGCCGCCTATCACTTATCGCCCGTCTTTGCCGCACAGTTTGAACAATCTTGGATTAATTTCGTCGTTTCAATTCGAGCGCGTCATTTATGCCGGACAAGCCCACGAACAAAGATTAGCCAACGGAGCGAGAGCCGGAATTTCCATCGGCGACGGGACCGGAGCCGGAAAAACATCATCGCTTGCCGGAATAATCTTGGACAACTGGTTTCGGGGTAATAGAAAGACAATTTGGTTTTCAGTCAAAACCGATTTAATTGAAGCCGTCCGCGAGGAGTTTGAGCGATTAGGTTTCAAAATTCCGATTCGGCTCGTCAATGACTACACGCCCGAACAAAACATTCTTCTGCGTGAAGGAATTATTTTCTGCACTTACAAATCGCTGATCGCCAAATCCAAAACGGGTGAAAGACGCATTGACCAGATTATGCGCTGGCTTGGCGGGGGCGGCTTGGAAATCTTTGACGAAGGACACCGCGCCAAACACGCTTTCGCAGATGAAAACGGCAAAGCCACGCAGACCGGGCAAGCAGTTTTGGAAGTTCAAGACCCGATTAAATACCCGAACGTTCGCGTTGTTTATTCGTCGGCAACGGCGGCGAGCGAAGTCAAGCACCTCGCTTATCAGATTCGCTTGGGATTATGGGGGATGGGAACGAGCTTTCCGTTGGGTTTCGCGCAATTTGCTGAAGAGATTGAAGCGGGCGGAGTCGGCGCGATGGAGATGGTAGCCCGCGACCTCAAAGCGATGGGCAGATATTTTTGCGGAAACTTGAGTTACGGCATTGATCCCGATTCGGGGCTGGCGGTCGAATACCGCGAAGTAATTCACCCTTTAACGCCCAAACAGCGCGAAATGTATAACAATATGGCGCGGGCGTGGCAGGAAGTTTTGAAAAATTTCAATCGCGCTCTCGAGATCACGAATTCGAGCAAAATATCGCGCCGTTATGTCGTCGGGCAGTTTTGGGCGGAGCATCAGCGATGTTTTCGCAATCTGATTACGGCATTCAAAGTTCCGACTATTATTCGAGAAATCGAAAATGCGCTCGCCGAGCAGCAATCTATTGTCGTTTCAATCACCGGAACGGGCGAAGCTCAAACGAAAAAACAAATCAGCCGCGCGATTGACGAGGAAGAAGCGATTGACGATTTGGATTTCAGCCCACGCGAAACGCTTTCACGACTGGTTGAAAACTGTTTTCCGACCAAAGTTTTTCAGGAAGAAACCGATGCTAATGGCGGCAGCGTCGTGTATGTTGCTGTTTTTGTTG
>JALHNX010000006.1 GCA_022843305.1 Pyrinomonadaceae bacterium
TACCAAGTTGCATTGAAAGGAGAGTTCAGGTAAAACAGTGTCATGGCACAGCCAATTACACTGAAACCGCATTTGACAACCGAAGAATTGAAAAAGCGTTATCACTCTTGCCAAAAAGCGCAGGAGAAGACGCGCTGGCATGCCTTGTATTTGATTAGCAAAGGAGTCGTGGCGGCAGAAGCGGCGCGGCGAGTTGGACGTGCCAGTTCGTGGATCACAAATTTGGCGCGTCGCTACAACGAACGAGGTGCTGACGCAGTGGAGCGGCAGACGAGCGAGAAGGTGAGTCATCTCTCGAGCGTTGACGAGCAATTAGGTCAACAATTGGCAGAGGCATTGGAAGGCGCGGCGCCGGACGGCGGACTGTGGACGGGAGTGAAAGTCGCCGCCTGGATCGCCGCGCGAACCGGCACCCAGGTGCATCGCGTGACGGGGTGGCGGCAGATCGAGCGACTCGGTTTTAGCTTGCAAACGCCGCGACCGCAAAACAAGCGGCGGGCAAGTGACGAGAAGCAAGCCGAGTTTAAAAAAACTTAAAACAGGAAGTCTCACGCCTGACAGAGCAGAATCCGGAAGAAAAAGTCGAGTTGTGGTGTGAAGACGAAGCGCGTTTTGGCTTACAGCCGATCTTGAGGCGCGTGTATGCCCGCAAGGGGGAAAGACCGACAGCGGAAGTCTCGATCAAATACGAATGGTTCTGGCTGTATGCGGCAGTGCATCCTGCTTCGGGCAGAGTCTTCTGGCTTATTTTGCCGCGACTTGACACGAAATGTGTCGAGATATTTCTTGAGGAATTTGCCAAAGAGTTTGCCGGCGAAGGCAAGCGCATCGTGCTGGTATGGGATGGCGCGCCGGCGCATCGGGCAAAGCAATTGAAAGTTCCTGACACAATAATTCTGATCCAAACCCCGGCTTATACGCCGGAGTTGAATCCGAGCGAAAGAGTCTGGACATTGGTCAAAGAAGGCGTCGCTAATAAATCAAGCGAGACGCTCGGTGAGTTAGAGGAAAAGGTTTGTTCTCGATGTCAAAAGATCAGCCGCGAGGAGATTGCGGCGCGAACCAACTATCATTGGTGGGAGAGTCAATAAGCCCCTCTGTTTTTAGTGCATCTTGGTATAAGGACGCGAAAACCGTAAGTTTTCGCGTCCTTATTCTTTTATGATTCGCTATTTGATCCTTATTCGCCAACCGAAACCGTAAAACGCGCTTCGGGTACGACTGTTTGCAGGTCATAAGTGTCAATCGTCAGATCTGAAACGCGCTGTCCGTTGATTTTTGTCACGATGCGGAAAGGCAGCATCATACAACTTGCCTTGCGGTAATCGCTGCGTTCTTCTTCGACCAGCACTTTGCCGTTGTAGTAGGAAACGACCTTACTGATCAGAAACGTTCTTCGATCAATCCAGTAGCGCAGTGAATCGGTCGAATTGAATTTTACTTCGACCACATAATTATTGTCCTGATTTTTGAGACGATCGGTTTTAAGCTGTCCCTCAATCGCTTTGTTGAGGGTGCCGAAACCCATCAATCCCCAATGCCGAGAAGCCGCCGCTTCGCTGACGCGAAACTCGTTGCCCATATACATTCCGCCGCCCGAGCTTCCCGTATAGACCAGAAACGTTTGTCCGATCGTCGGTCCGGTCGGGACGACATCAAGCCGGCGACGCGAATTCTTATCTTGGTAATCGGTCATCCCGAACTTGACCTCGACGGTTGATGCCGCGCCGCCGGTGCCGAGACCCGCTCCGACAATCGGCGCGACATTGACAAATCCCGTGGATTTAGCCGTTAAAAACTGTAATCCGCTGTATTCTTCGCCGCCCATTGCGACCCGGGCGACGGCAAGCATCTCGCGTCCGTCAAAGTCCTGCTGCGCCGAGGCGGTGCGCGCGGCGAACGAAATAATTCCAATCACCAAAATACCGCACACTGCCGTCAAGATGTTTTTATTATTCTTATAGAATCGAAACATTCTGTAAATTTCCTCCAAAAATAGTTGTTTGTAAATTTATGCCAAAGGATATTTTGAGCAACGATAAACGATAGCCTTTGTAAATGCAAGCCAGGTTTTAATAATTTAAAAAACCGCGAACCCGCCGAAATCGCCGTCACGGTCGCCTAATTAAAAGCCGTTTGCTCATCCGTTACAGGACGCGCCGACATCCAGACTTTTGCCGGAAACGTTTTTGATTTTTGTTTAATAAGGCGCTTCGACGGCTTCGCGGTTCGCCGTATAGCTGTCGGTCAGCGAATAATGCGTGTCGGTGTTGCGGTGAAAGGTGATGTTCGGAAATTCGCTTTGATAATCTTTGCCGAACGGAAATTTGAGGCTGACAACAATATCAACTTCCGACCAACCGCCGATTTGGATTTCGGCGATTTTGTTGCCCGAGCCGAGTTCCGAGCGCAAGATCGCGTCGAGCGGTTCGTGTAAAACAGTCAGTTCGGTCGGATTGGAATTCATTCGCCGTCAATCCAGACTTCTTTTATCCAGACCGCCAGATTATCCCATTTTTCGCTTGCCGTGCCGTCGGGCGTCCAGAATTCGACTTCGCCTTTCTTGTTCAGGCAGTAAAAATCGCCGTTGTCTTCGCAAATCGGCAACAAGGTCAGCGGCAGTTCCATTTCGTCCCATGCGTATTCGGCAATTTCGACCAGATTGAGATAACCGCAGTCGGCGGCAACCATCGCGGGTTCGAGCGCGCCGACCACGACATCGCTCGCTTCGAGCAGAAAGCGGCGATAATCTTCGTGAAATCTGATGTTCAGACGTTTTTCCGCCGCCGTAACTTCCGCTTCGGTCGGCAGACGAAACGGTTTCGGGACAGGTTCGTTCAATTCGCGTAATTCGACAATTACTTCCGATAAATTCATACAAAAACTAAAATTTTATTGATAAGGATCAGGAGACTAATTTTTACCTCAAAACTTTTATAATCGAAATCGGCGATTTTAGCAATAAAAATTTTTCCGAACTCCGCAAATTAAATGAAAAAGACACGGAATTTTAAGTTATTCCGCGTCTTTTCGTGTTTGTTCAGGGTTAAGTTTATTCGCCCAAGAGTCTTTTGGAAACGGGCATTTCGGCTAATTCGTCCAGATTGAGGCGCGTCATTCCACCCGCATCGGAAAAGGCGGTCATCGAGGCGCGTTCCTGTTCGCGCATCCGGAAAAATACCAGACCGACGCAGATGCCCGTCACAACCGCAACGCCCATTCCGCCAACAATAATAAAAGACGTCGAAAGAAAAATGTCGGCGGCGCGGATGGCGAAAAACCGTTCGGCTTTTTGTTGGTAAAAAGGGTCTTCGCCGAGCCACTGGACGGTTTTTTCATATTTGACCTGATCGAGTAACGCGTTTGCCGCCGCTTCGTTGGTTACATCGAAAACAAAAGCGTTATAGTTTCCGATGCGCCGGTAAAGCGTCAGCGGATTTTGCGGGATTTCAGCAAGTCTTTGTTTGAATAAATTATCGGCTTCAATCGAAGCCTGCGGGGTCGTGTATTCGATGATCAAAAGCTTTCCCGCATCATACGGCGCGGTCACGGCTTCCGTCCCGCCTGCAAAATAGATCAGATCAAGAATCGGACGTGCGCTGAGCGCGTCGCGCAAATCGTTGACGTTGTTCGTATGCACTGCACGGTTTCGTGCATTTTCCCAATCGGGCAGATGTTTAATTAAAACCGGAACGCCGTCTTCTTCGGAAACTTCCTGACTCTTAAACTGCGCAAATGCGCCACTGACTGCCAAAAGTAGCAAACAAACTAAACTTAAAACTTTTGCAAATAGAGATTTTCGCATTAACTTTACTTCTCCGCGTGGGAATTTATCCGAACTTTTCTGGAATAACAATAATAGCATTTTTGAAAATTCGCGGGCAATTTGTTTCCCTTTTAACCGCGAAAAAATATATACCAAACCGTATGTTTAATGTATTAATTACTACACGCGATAATGGCGAAACTAAAGTTTGATGCTTGTCGAATATAATAATATGCCCGGCAAATGCAACAAAATGGGGCTTCGGGCGTGTGAATTGTAATGTTCCGATACAAAAATCGGTTATGGCACACTAATTGATTGTTTAGAGCAAGGGGGAATAAGAATTATGACAACAACTGAAACATTAAATTTACCGGTTTGGCAAGGTTTGGTGACGGCTGATGTCGCAGATACTGAGACGGTCGAAACGGGAAAATTGGAAAAGGTAAGTAAGGTAAGCGATTTTGATCTGGCGCAAGCGGCAGCAAAAGGAGATATGTTTTCTTTCGAGGAATTATATCAGCGTCATCATCGCCGGGTATATTCAATCTGTTTGCGAATGCTGCAAAACGCTTCGGAAGCAGAAGACTTAACGCAGGATGTTTTCATCCAGCTTTATCGCAAGATCGGCAGTTTTCGCGGCGATTCGGCTTTCACAACGTGGCTGCACCGGATGACGGTTAATCAGGTTCTGATGCATTTTCGCAAACGCAACGTGAAGTTTGAAAAAACGACGGAAGAAGGCGAAACGCCGGTGCAAATCGTCGGCGGCACGGAAAATCCGAATAAAATGCCGATTGTTGACAAGATTGCGCTTGAAAACGCGATCGAACAGCTTCCGACGGGTTACAAGAACGTCTTCGTTCTGCACGATGTCGAAGGCTACGAACACGAAGAAGTCGCCAGAATTCTCGGCTGTTCGGTCGGAACTTCGAAATCGCAATTGCACAAAGCGCGTTTGAAACTGCGTAAACTTCTACAGAAAAAAGCCAATCCGCGTCTGGTCGGAATGTGGCGCAACTAAAATAAATTCGTTTTTATAAATTCAAAAGGCTTCTCTTTCGAGAAGTCTTTTTCTATTTCACTTTTTCGAGCTTCATTTCGAAAAACTTTACCCAAGTTTTTCCGTCTTTTGAAAATTCGCCGATTTCAAGCCATGTATTGTTTGCCGTTTTAATCGTGTAGCGAATCGTTCCCATCGGAATTTGAAAGCCCCACTCAAAGCCGTCGGAAATCAACTTAAAATCGTGTTCGCCGCTCATTCCGGTTGCCAGATATGTCCGAAAACGATATTTCGAATCTTTTGTGTTGAAATCTAAAACCGCTAAGGTTTCGTGAATAACTTTGCCTTCGGGGTTTGTAAATCTGCCCTCAACAAGTATTGCCAAACCGTCCAGCTTTCGCTGAACCGTTTCCGTTCCGGTAAAAGTTTCGCGTTTCGCGCCCTGCTGAATCCAGCCTGAGCCTTTCCATTGCCCGATCATACTTTCGAGCTTTTTAACCTCGGCGCGCTGTAATTCACCATTACTTTCTTGTGCCGAAACGCCGATAAAACCTGTCAATAAAACAAACGCCGCGAATAAAATTTTTCTTTTCATAGTTCTCTGTTAAATAAAATCTTGCGGCAATTATGAGCGAAAATTCATTCAGCGTCTTGTAGATTTGCGACATCTTCGGAAAATTATTTGACCAATTTTCCGTGTTTGATTTGACTGACTTTTTCGGCAAAAGAATTCGGCGAGCGTTTCGTTACGGAAACAAATTCGTGCGTTAGGTGCGACTGATCGGCAAAACCCATTTCGGCGGCGCGGTCTGCCCAATTTATTTCGGTATTTTCGACCAGAGCGACCGCCGTCGCGCGAAGCCGCCGCGTCCGCGCAAATTGTTTGGGCGTGAGTCCCGAAACCGCTTTGAAACGTCTTTCAAATTGACGCATACTTAAATTCAACTCTTTGGCAAGCTCCGCAATTTTTATTTCGCCGCTGCTTTCTTCAATGATTTTCAAGGCTTGCGCAACTTTTTCATCAGAAAAACTTTGTCCGAAATTTAGTTTTCCAAGATGAGTTTGATAATCGCCGACGGCTTCATCGAAAGTTTCGCAAGCGTTTAATTTTTCCAAAAGTCCTTCGGTCAAATGCGGAAACTTTTCGGCTTCGGTCATTTTTACGGTTCTGAAATTCGCTGGATTAACACGTAAAACATTCGCGCAAGACGCGGGCGAGATTCGCATTCCCCAGAAAACATCGCCCGGAAAAACCGTCGTTGTCACCGATTCTAAAAACAAACCGCTGAAGGCAAGCCGCCGAAGATTAAATTTTTCATTGCGGTGGTAATACAAAGAAATACAGCCGTCAGGGAAAATCTCATGTTCAATCGAGCCGAAATCTTCTTTCGCGGTCATAAATTCCCAGAAGGAAAAAACGAGATGCGAAACATCCGCGGACGGCGCGGCTTCGCGGTATGACATCAACGAAAAATTCATAAATTTTATTGCTGAATCGGCTGTTTCTCACCTTTGGCAACCTCAAATGACAAAATATTTATCTCCGACCACGCGCCGGCGAGCGAGAAAAATTCGCGGAAATTAAAATATCTTTCATTATCATAAATCCGGCGGTTTGCCGTGATGCCGATGCTGTCAACGCCCAAATTATTGCACAGATAAAGCGCACGCGGCTGGTGATAATCCTGCGTCACGAGAATCGCTTTTCGGACTTCAAAAATTTCCTTGGCGCGGTAACACGTGTCAAAGGTGCGTTTACCGTCGTTATCAAGAACAATGTCGCTTTCCGCTACACCGAATTCCATCGCCATTTTTTTCATCGCCGCCGGTTCGTCGTAATTTTCGCCCGTTTTATCGCCGCTCATCAGAAGTTTTTTGACGCGACCGGCGCGGTAAAGTTCAACACCCGTCAAGACGCGGTCGTAAAGCGTGTTTGACGGCTTTCCGTCATCAGAAACCCGGGCACCGAAAACGATTCCCACCCGTTTCGGTTCTTCCGCCGGAATTTCGGTCATTGATTTTTGGATTTTTCCGCCGGTCTCAGAATGAACATATTTATTAATGACGGCGATTGATAAAACGCCGATTAGAGCGATGCCAAGAAGCGAAAGCAAAATGCGTAAAAACCATTTCATATCAAATTATTGCTTTTCTACTGTTATTGAACCATAATCACTCAGACAAGAATTTATTAAAGCCTGATTGGGTTGGTAATTTACGATTTCCAAAATCGTAAATTTATATTTCGGCATTGTATCACCTGAATAAGACGGTTTTATATCGTTATCTTCCAACTTAACTAAAACAACAACTTCTCCGCTAACATCACTTTTGGCATTTCCCGAATATATTTCATTGATTTTTTCAAACATTTTGCGACGTTTTTCAAAATCAATTCCCTGCGCATTAACTACTTTATCAACTTCGCAGCAACTTTCGTTGTAAAGAATAAAACTGTGATAACCGCGAATAACCGCTTTTGTTTGAATAACTTTTGATTTATAACTTTCAGGATTTATCATCAAAGCGCAAAAATCAACTTCGTTTGAATTTTCTACTTTTTTATTCGAGATTTTTTCGCCGTCGCCACAGTTAAAACCGAATAATGAAATCATCAAAAGTAAAATTACGAAAATCTTTTTCATAATTTTTTAGACACCAAACTAAGCCGAAAGTTCCGTTTGAGTGATTTTGATATTTCTTCTCTCCAGTTCCGCGATAAATTTTTCCGAATCTATCGCCTTTTCCTGTGGTGTCGCGCCGCGCTTTAAAACGTCGCCTTTTGCCATCATCTGCGCGATGATCGAAGCCGGAAAAGCCGTTGTTCGCATCATTGCGCTCAAGCCTGTGGTTTCATCCTGCCGGTCAACAATATCGTAACGCAATCGTTTTGTTTCGCCGTTCGATTTGCCGACAAAGTCCAATCTGACCAGAACATAATCGGGTTCGTCAGCCGGAAGATGTGTTGTCAGAAGTTCGCCGAAAACCTTGCGCGGCGTAATACGCGCATAATCAACCAGGATTTCTTCGCTCGAACACAAGCCCAAATCAATCATCGTCTTAAACCGTTCGCAATGTCCGGCGTAACGAATCGTTTTGTAATCGAGTTCTTTGATCTTGCCTAAAAAAGTGTCGGGCAAAGTCGAAGTTCCGCCCGAAGTCTGAAACGCTTCGAGCGGCGGAAAATCGTCAAACGCCAAGGATTCGATCTCGGTCATTGATTGGACTTCCGTAATTTTGCCATCGCGAATGACGCGCGCGACCTCGATATATTCGTTGATCAAACCTTCGACGCTGAAGACGAGTTGATAATTCAAAGGCGGTTGCGGATTTTGCGGCAAACCGCCGACGCGGATACGGATTTCTTCTATTTCGTCAAAACGCTTCGCGCCGTGCATCGCCAGAATCGAAACCATTCCGGGCGCGAGTCCGCAATCGGGAATAATGTTGATGCCTGCCGCTTTTGCTTCGTCGTCAAGCGCGAGTTGTTCGTCAACAATATAATTATTTCCGCCCAGATCGCAGAAATTCGTCTTTGTAGCGATTGCTGCCCGCGAAAGTTCGGCGTTATACCAGTAATTGACGCACGAAATCGCGGAATCGTGCGTTTTCATCAGTTCGGCGACATCCGAAATATTCGAAACGTCAACGTGATGCGGCGCAACTTTATCAATTCCGACTTTTTCCGCGACTTCTTCAGCCTTTTTCAAGTCAAAATCGGCAACCGTCACGGCTTCAACCTGCGGTGAATTATGCGCCAAATCAAAAACCGCGCCCAAGCCCATTCGCCCTGCGCCTAAAACGAGAATTTTCATAAAATTAAGAGTCGAGAGTTTGGAGTCGAGAGTCGAGAGATTTTGTCTTATGACTCTCGACTCTCGACTCTTGACTCGTTTTTACCAATCATCGAAATCGTCGGGCTTTTGCGCCGCCAGAATTTCGCCGGCGTGTTCCCAAACTTTCTTTTTCCAGACGCGAAGCGAATCGGTCAATTGAAAAGCCGCTTGCGGATGCGACGCGTTGCGCTCAAGCCGTATGACTTGCGCGATAACCGTTACTTCATCGTCGGCGTGTTCGGTTATCGTCAAATACACCTTGCTCCCGACGGTCGGAAGCCGACGCGGCAGAAAAACCAAAGCACCCTGCTGTCCGACATTTTCCGTCAAACCGTCTTCGACAATCTCTTTTCCCGATTCGTCTTTCCACTTTACACGAACCGGAAAAGAAATAACGTGTCTTGCCCCATTTCGGCGGTCTTGCATAGATTTCGCTCCTTAAATCCAAAAAAATGAATAATTTTTCTTCGACAAAATAATATAGCTAAATGCTTGAAATATTACAACTTAACGATATAAGAATTTGTGAAAACTTTCTCTAATATAGGTTTTTGGTTGACATAAGCCTAGACAAGGCTTGTTTAAAGGTGTTAGTATCAAATATGTTTTACATTCGGAACTCATAGCGGATTGATTTTCGCGGCAGTTTCGAGCATCTGTCAGTTCAGTCGAACCACACACATTTTAGCTAAGTTTTTCTCGCGAAAGCGACGATTAGTAGTATGTGTTTGAACTGCGGAAAAACAATTTAGGAGAATTGAAATAAATGATAAATCTAGCTAGAGGAAGCGTGCTTCTGCTTAGCGTGGTTGCGTTAATAGGATTTTTATTCTATTTTCAACCGACAGCCGAAGCCGTCACAATAGCGAATGATTCGCAAAACACAATTAAACAAGAAAATCTTGAAAAAGACAACTTAAATCAACAAAATTTTCAACAAACACAAACCCAGGACAACCAAGAAAACCAAAATCCCTTAACCGAAGCCAGGAATACTGCCAAATCCGGCAATTTCAACGTCCTGAACGGTCAAACATTTAAAGCCACAGCCTATTGTCTGAAAGGCAGAACCGCCTCGGGCAGCAGCGTCCGACGCGGAATTGTCGCTGCTGACAGGCGTATTTTACCGCTCGGCACACGCATTAATATCAGTGCCGGTGCATACAGCGGAACTTACACGGTTGCAGATACGGGCGGCGCGGTCAAAGGTCGCATTTTAGACATTTGGATGCCGAGCTGTTCGGAAGCTGTCAGATTCGGGCGCAAATCCGTTAAAGTCAGCGTCGTCGGCAAAAAATCAACTTAATATAATTTTTTAACAATTTATTTTTCATAATTTTACGAGCCGTTTCATTAATTTGAAACGGCTTTTTTATTTATGTTTAAGAAAAAGTTAACGCCGAAACCGCAAAAAATTTTAAATTTAAATTTGCGTCAGAGAGAATAGTTTTGCTAAACTCACAAAACTATGAAAATCATTATCCGCATCCGCTAAAACACTCGCTAACTTTTTACGTTTGCGTTTTTCGCGCTTCCCGTGCGAAAAAGCAAAACTCGCTTTTAGGTTTTAGTTTCATTTATACAATTTAGGTATTTTTTTATGCTGCAAAGTACGGAAAACTCCGTTTTAAAAACGGAGAATAATTCATTTTGGTCAATCCTGCGCGAGGCTGTTGCCGGTTCATCGCGCGATTTTACGAAGGGTTCGATTGGTTTGGCGATTTTCCTTTTGGCGGTTCCGATGATTCTGGAAATGCTGATGGAAAGTATTTTCGCGCTCGTTGATATTTTCTTTGTCGCCAGGCTTGGTGCGGATGCGGTTGCCGTGGTCGGTTTGACCGAATCAATGATGGCACTGATTTACGCGGTGGCGATCGGCATCAGTATCGCGGCAACGGCGACCGTCGCGCGGCGCATCGGCGAAAAAGACGAAGAAGGCGCGGCAAAAAACGCGGCACACGCAATTTATCTCGGCATTATCGTTTCGCTCGTGATGAGTTTTGTCGGGATCGTTTTCGCCCCGCAGCTGCTTTCGATTCTCGGCGCAGAACCGCAGGTCGTCGAACAGGGCATTACTTTTATGCGCCTGATGCTCGGCGGCAACGCGGTCGTCTTGTTTCTGTTTCTGTTCAATGCGATTTTTCGCGGCGCGGGCGACGCGGCGATTGCGATGCGCGTTCTGATTCTGGCGAATCTGGTAAATATCGTGCTTGACCCGTTGTTTATCTTCGGGAGCGATGTTTTTGCGGTTTTCGGAATCAATGCGCCGCAATGGCTGATTGACGCGTGGATCTTCCCGAAAATGGGCGTGACGGGCGCGGCGGTCGCGACCCTGATCGGGCGCGGCATCGGCGTTTTGTTCGCGGCGTGGTATCTTTTCCGCGACAACGGACGCATTTCCGTCCGCCGGAGACATTGGAAACTTGATAAAAGTTTGTTGTGGAATTTGATTAAGATCGCCGCGCCGGGAGTTTTGCAGTTTACCGTTGCAACGGCAAGCTGGAGCGTTCTGGTGCGCGTCGTCGCCGGTTTCGGAAGCGACGCGATTGCCGGCTACATCATCGGCTTGCGCGTGATAATTTTCGCGCTTCTGCCGTCAGTCGGTTTAAGCAATGCAGCGGCAACGCTGGTTGGACAAAACCTCGGCGCCAACCAGCCGGAAAGAGCGGAAAAAGGTGTCTGGCAGGCGGCTTTTATCAATGCCGTTTTTCTCGGTCTGATCGGGGTGGTCTTTTTGATTTTTCCATCTCACATCATCAGCTTTTTCACGAATGAACCGGATGTTTTGGCTTACGGCACAAGCTGTTTGCGGATTGTCGCTTTCGGCTTCGCGTTTTACGGTCTCGGAATGGTTCTCGAAACCGCGTTTAACGGCGCGGGCGATACCTGGACGCCGACTTATCTGAACTTTTTCATCTTCTGGCTGTTTGAAATTCCGCTGGCATACGTTCTGGCTTACCATTTTGGCTTCGGCGCGGACGGCGTTTTCTGGGCAATCACGATTGCGTTTTCGCTTTTGGCGGTCGTTTCGGCACTGCTTTTCAAACGAGGAAAATGGAAGGAAAAGAAAGTCTAGGCGATTTTAGATTTTGGATTTTGGATTTTGGATTGCGGATTGAATAATCCAAAATCTAAAATCTAAAATCCAAAATAGATTTAACCTGCCGACAGCAATATAATGAATAACGATTATCAATATTTTATTCAATTATATTTACTAAAATGCACATACCATTTGTTGATTTAAAATCGCAGTATTTAAGTTTAAAACAGGAATTTGACGAAGCCATTTTAAAGATTGTTTCGGAAACCGCATTTATCGGCGGAAAATACGCCAAAGCGTTTGAAGAATCGTTTGCCGAATATCTCGGCGTTAAACATTGCGTCGCTGTGGCGAACGGCACGGACGCGCTCGAAATCGGTTTGGAAGCGATCGGCGTCGGTGAAGGCGATGAGGTTCTGGTTCCGGCAAACACGTTTTTTGCGACCGCTGAAGCTGTCGGCAATGTCGGCGCGAAAGCGGTTTTCGTTGATATTGAGCCGAACTTTTATAACATTGACCCGTCAAAGGTCGAAGAAAAGATCACGCCGCGCACGAAAGCGATAATTCCCGTGCATCTTTACGGCTTGCCTGCCGAGATGGATGAAATTATGGCAATCGCCAACAAACACAGCTTAAAGGTTTTGGAAGACTGCGCACAGGCACACGGCGCGACTTACAAAGGAAAAACTGTCGGCACGTTTGGCGATGTCGCAACTTTCAGCTTTTATCCGAGCAAAAATCTCGGCGCATTCGGCGACGCGGGCGCGATCGTTACCAATAACGCGGGAACGGCGGAAACGGCGCGGCTGATCGCCAATCACGGGCAAATCGCCAAAAACCGTCATTCGATGATCGGTCGCAACAGCCGCCTCGACGGAATTCAGGCGGCGGTTTTGTCCGTCAAACTGCCGCATCTCGAATCGTGGCTCGAAGCACGGCGCAAAAATGCCGCGCTTTATAACGAGCTTTTGAGCGATACGGGTTTGCAACTTCCGCTCGCGCCCCAACATTCGCGGCATACTTATCATCTTTACGTCGTGCAGATTCCGAATCGTCAAGCCGTTCAGCAAAAATTGAGCGACGAACAGATAGAAACGGGACTTCATTACCCGACCGCTCTGCCGTTTTTGGAAGCCTACGCAGACTTGAATTATCAGCCGTCGGATTTTCCGGTCGCGCACGCGCAGATGGACAAAATTTTGTCTTTGCCGATGTATGCCGAATTAACCGAAGAAATGATCGAAAAAGTTTGCCGGAGTTTGAAAAACGCGATTGTGATGTCTGCTGCAAATTAAGAAATATACGGCGAACTTCAGTTTGCCGCGTTCGTTTTTGATGGATGCGGCGCGGTCACAAACTGAAGTTTGTCGTACTTATTCGTTATGAAAAAAGCCGTCTGGATTGACGTTGACAATTCTCCGCACGTTCCGCTGTTCGCGCCGCTGATAAGATTTTATCGGGATTCGGGCGTGGAAGTGATCTTGACGGCGCGAAACCACGCGCAGACAATCGAATTGCTTGAAAACGCAGGATTTGCCGGAACTTATGAAATCATCGGCAAACATTACGGCAAGAATAAATTCAACAAAATCCGCGGTCTGCTCGTTCGCGCCAAAGAGTTAATTTCGCACGTAAAAAATCGCAAAAACATCAAAGTTGCCGTCAGTCACGGTTCGCGCTCGATGGTTTTAGCCGCGCGCTGGCTGAAAATTCCCGTCATCACGATGTATGATTACGAATTTACCGAAACGGCGATTTTCAACCGTTCCTCCGATAAGGTTTTGATTCCCGACCAAATTCCCGACGAAACGCTCGACGCGATAAATCTGCCCGCTGCAAAGCGCGTGAAATATCAAGGCTTGAAAGAAGAACTTTATCTCAAATATTTTCAGCCGAACCAAGATTTTTGGCGCGATTTTACGGAAAAAAATAACTTAAATATTTCAAACGACAAAGTTTTAATCGCTTTGCGTCCGCCCGCGACGACGGCGAATTATCACAACGCGGAAAGCGAGCGTTTATTGAGCGAACTTTTGCGATATTTTTTAAGCGATGAAAAAACCTTTACCGTAATTTTGCCGCGCACCGCAGAGCAAAAATCCGAAATTGAACATCTGATTAAAGATTTGGAATTAGACGAAAGCCGTTGTTATTTGCTCGAAAAAGCGGTGAATGGTTTGGATTTGGCAATTAATGTTGATTTACTTGTTTCCGGCGGCGGCACGATGAACCGCGAAGCCGTGTTGCTCGGCACGCCGGTTTATAGTATCTTTGCGGGGAAACAAGGCGCGTTGGACGCGGCGATGGAAAAAAACGGTTTGCTCAACTTTATTCGCAAACCCGCAGACATTGCAAAGATCAAGCTCGAAAAGAAAAACGCCGCCGAAAAAACGGCGTTGACCGACAGAGTTGAAAACCGCGTCAAAGAACAGATAAACTTTTATCTGGAAAAGGTTTAACTATTTTATTTGAAAACTCGAAGCGTAAGACAAAAGCGAAAATCATTCTACATTTTACATTTTGCATTCCACATTTTATTGCAGAAAAACAACCCTTATTTATTGCAATAAAATGTAAAATGTAGAATGTAAAATGATGCTTCAAATATTGCTTGTTTTGAGTTTGAACACGAATTTTTAGTAAAAATGCTGAAACAATATCCGAAATATAAATACATTTTGGCGCTGGCTGATTACAGCCTTTTGATTGTTTCGTTCGCGCTGGCGGTTTGGGCGCGCTTTTACGAAAAACCATTCGACCAACTGCTGGCACAGCCGTTTTTGCTAACGCAGACGGTTTTTATCCTCGTTTACTCGTTTATCTGGATCGTCATTTTTCAGCATTTCAATCTTTATAAGATCAACGTTTTCCTGACGGTCGTCGAACAAACTCTCGCCATCATCAAAGCCTTGATCTACGGGCTGATCGGAATGATCGTCGCGTCTTTCTTTATCAAAGGAATGGACTGGGTTGATTCGCGCGCGGTGATCGTTTATTTTGTCGGTTTCAGCTTTATCTCGATCACGCTTTTCCGCACAGCGGTTTTTCAAAAGCTATTCCGCATCGCCGCGCAAAAAAAAATTTTCCGGCACAAAGTTCTGATCATCGGAACGGACGAAACGGCGAAAATGGTCGCGGTTGAGATGGATTTGGACGAAAGCCACGGATTTGAAGTCGTCGGTTTTGCCGACGACGAACGGGCGAAAGGCGAAAAAGTTTTTGAAGATTTGTGCGTTGTCGGAAAAATCAGCCAACTGAAAAGTCTTGTAAAAAAATACGAAATCGAAGACGTTATCATCGCGCAGAGCGACATCACGCACGAAAAACTGCTTGAATTGATAGACAAAGCAAAGGCGACAAAAGCGAATGTGCGGCTCGCTTCGGACGTTTACCGCATCATTCCCGAAAAGGTTTTCGTCGAAAGATTTTTGGGTATGCCGATTGTTTTGATGCCGCAAAATTACAACAATCTGCTTTTCAGCGTTTACAAACGGGTTTTCGATTTTGTCTTTGCCGCGCTTGCTTTATTGCTTTTAGGAATCCCGTTTTTAATCATCGCCGCGCTGATTAAATTTTCGTCGAAAGGTCCCGTTTTTTTCCGCGATACGCGCATCGGCAAAGGCGGCAAGTCTTTTAAGTTTTATAAGTTCAGAACGATGTATCTGAACAACGACGACGCGATTCACCGCGAATTCGTGAGCGAATTTATCAAACAAAACGGCGAAGAGAAAAAAGGAAAAATCAAGAAAATTACGGACGATCCGCGCATCACAAAAATCGGGAAATTTTTGCGAAAAACAAGTATTGACGAGCTGCCGCAGCTTTTAAATGTCCTGCGCGGCGAGATGAGTCTGGTCGGACCGCGACCGTGTTTGCCTTACGAGTGGGAACAATACGACGAATGGCATCGCCGCCGTTTTTCGGTCATTCCGGGCTGCACCGGTTTATGGCAGGTGTCGGGTAGAAGCGCGGTTGATTTTAATGATATGGTTATTCTTGACCTGTTTTACATAGATAATATGTCGCCGCTCTTAGATTTGAAGATCATTTTCAGAACGATTCCCGTGATGCTTCTGGCGAAGGGCGGATACTAACGATTATGGATTTTGGATTTTGGATTTTAGATTTGTTTTTATATTAAACCAGTATGCTTGTTTTATATAAGCGAATTCAAAAACCAAAATCCAAAGACCAAAAACCACTTATAAATAATGAAAGTTGCAGTTATCGGAGCCGGTTACTGGGGACCGAATCTGATTAGAAATTTTTTGTCTCAGGACGAAGTTGAAAACGTTATCGCCTGCGACCGCGATGAAAATCGGCTGGCGAAAATGCGGAAAACTTTTCACGGAATCGAAACTTCGACTGAATACGAAGATGTCATAAAACGCGCTGATGTCGAGATTGTGGCGATTGCGACACCTGTTTCTCTGCATTACGAAATCGCCAAAAAATCTTTGTCGGCTGGAAAACATTGCTGGATCGAAAAACCGATGACCGTCAGCGTCGTCGAAGCCGAAGAACTTATAGAATTAGCTGAACGGAATAATCTGAAAATTTTCGTTGACCACACTTTTATCTACACGGGCGCGGTCAGAAAAATGAAGGAAATTATTACTTCCGGTCGCCTCGGCGAGCTTTATTATTTCGATTCCGTCCGCGTCAATCTCGGACTTTTTCAGCACGATGTCAACGTCATCTGGGATTTAGCGCCGCACGATCTTTCGATTATGGATTACCTTTTGGAAAGTAAGCCGCTCGCCGTTTCGGCGACCGGAAGCTGTCACGTCGGCAACGGTTTGGAAGATATTGCATATCTGACAGTTCAATTTGAAAATAATCTCATCGCGCATTTTCACGTCAACTGGCTCGCGCCCGTTAAAATCCGTAAAACGCTGATCGGCGGCACGAAATCAATGATCGTTTACGACGACACGGAAGCCAGCGAAAAGCTGAAAATTTACGACAAAGGTATCGAAGTTACAACGCGCGAAGGAGTTTACGATACTTTGGTGCAATACCGGACGGGCGATATGCTTTCGCCGAAACTGGAACAAACCGAAGCACTGAATCTTGCCGCACAGCATTTTATTGACTGCGTCAAAAACGATAAAAAGCCGCTGACCGACGGCACTTCGGGTTTAAACGTCGTGCGGATTCTCGAAGCCTCGGAAGTTTCGATAAAAAATCAGGGAAAATTGATCACACTTTGATTGAAGACTGTGGAAAACAGAAAAAGAAAAACTTCTGAAATAATTAATATTTGATAATGAATAATTGATAAAGACGCTCAGGGAAATGCCAATTTATCAATTATCAATTATTTCAGAAGTCATATTATGCAAATTCATTCGTTTAAAATTTGATGAGCGAAACAACATTTACCGAAGAATATTTAAGAGAAAATTTTATTCGTCTGAATAACGTCAAACTTGGGAAAGATGTAAAAATCTTCGCTTTCGTTAACGCTTACGGCTGCGTAATCGGCGATGGCTCAAAAATCGGCGCGTTTGTCGAGATTCAGAAAAACGCAAGCATCGGGCGAAACTGCAAAATTTCGAGCCACACCTTTATCTGCGAAGGTGTTGAAATCGAAGACGGCGTGTTTGTCGGACACGGCGTGATGTTTACCAACGACAAATTTCCGCGCGCGACCAACGCGGACGGTTCACAGCAAACCGAAGCGGATTGGGAAATTATCCCGACATTCGTTAAAAAAGGCGCGAGCATCGGTTCGGGCGCGGTAATTATCGCGGGCGTGACGATTGGCGAAAACGCGATTGTCGGCGCGGGCGCGGTCGTGACAAAAGACGTTTTGCCCGATTCAATCGTCGCGGGCGTTCCGGCGCGAATGTTTCGTAAAATAGCGTAAATTTTTAACGCAAAGGCGCAGAGTTGCAAAGACGCAAAGGTTTTTAAAGTAGATTTTAGAGTTAAGTAAATGGACAAAATTATTTTATGAAACCACAGATAACACAGATGCACACAAGATAAAAAAGCCGTGATTTATCAAATAATAATCTGAGTTTATCTGTGTCAATCTGTGGTTTCATGAATAAAATATTTTTGTCCTGTAACTTATTTAAAACTTGCGTTCTTTGCGTCTTCGCGCCTTTGCGTTAAAAATTCTCTATAATAAAAAAATGTGCGGAATCGCCGGATTAATTTCACCAGATCCCGAAAATCTGATCGCTCGAATGCTCAAGGCAATCGAGCATCGCGGCTTTGACGACGAAGGTGTTTTTGTTTCGGACAAATTCGGTAAAGACGAATTAAAAACCTGTCTCGGGCATCGCCGTCTTTCGATCATTGACACCTCTTCCGCCGGACATCAGCCGTTTTTTTCCGCTGACGGGCGTTTTGTTTTAACTTACAACGGCGAGCTTTACAACTATCTCGAAATCAAAAGGGAACTCGAAGCCAAAGGCTATCGGTTTAAAACCGACTGCGACACGGAAGTTTTGAGTTATGCTTTTCAGGAATGGCAGACAGATTGTTTGCCGAAACTGAACGGAATGTTCGCGTTTGCCGTTTGGGACAAACAGGAAAAAACTCTGACTTTAGTGCGCGACCGCAGCGGAATTAAACCGCTTTATTACGCGAAGATTGGCGAAAAATTTGTTTTCGCGTCGGAAATCAAAGCGATTTTGGCTTCAAAATTGATTCGCGCCAAACTCGATTTTGAAGGCTTGCATCAATTTCTAACCTTCTTGTGGACGGTTCCGCCGCACACGCTTTTCAAAGACATTTACCAACTGCAACCGGCACATTTTCTGGTCTGGAAAGACGGCGAAATTTCCGTTAAAGAATGGTGGGATTTGGATTTTTCGCGTGAAGAAAAAGGTAAATCCGAAGATTTCTGGCGCGAACGGGTTTTGGAAGTTTTGGATAAATCCGTCGAGATGGAAATGATCGCGGACGTGCCGCTCGGCGCATTTCTTTCGGGCGGCGTTGATTCTTCCGCAATCGTCGCGCTGATGACGAAACACGCGAAAAAGGTTTCGACCTACACGACCGGAATTTCGGCAGATGATTTGCAGTTTGACATCATTCCCGACGACGTTGAATGGTCGCGTCGCGTCGCGGAAATTCTGCCGATTGATTATCACGAAACGCTTCTTACACCCGATTTGACCGAACTTTTGCCGAAGCTCGTCTATCATCAGGACGCACCCGTGATTGATATGGCGATTCCTTCTTTTCTGATTTCTAAACAATCCCGCGAAACGCAAAAAGTAATGCTTTCAGGAATGGGCGGCGACGAAGTTTTTGCGGGTTATCCGCGTCAAATGGCGATGAAACTCGCCGGAATGACGGATTTTATTCCGTCCGGCGTAAGAAAACCTTTGATGAAAACGGTTGATTCGATGCTTTACGGCGGATTGAAAGGGAAATTTACCGCGCCGCTTCGCAACGCGAAAAAGTTTGCCCGAAGTGCCGGACAAGATTTTGAAAATCGTTATCTCGGTTTCGGAACTTATTTTACGGACGAAAGAAAAACGCGTCTTTATGCGGAAAATCTGCGCGGCGCGATGAAGGATTTTGACGCGTATCGTTATCACAAAAAATATTTTGAAAACTGCCGTAACGATTCGCCTTTGAACCGGCTTTTATACGTTGATTTCAAAACCTTTATGCCCGCTTTGAATCTGGATACGACCGACAAAACTTCGATGGCGGCAAACTTGGAAGTGCGCGTTCCTTTTCTTAATCACGAACTGGTTTCGCTTTCGGAAAAAATTCCCGCCGATCTGAAAATCAAAGGTTTGAAGCGCAAATACATTTTGAAAAAAGCGGCGGAAAGCCTTTTGCCGAAGGAAATAATCTGGCGCAAAAAAGCCGGATTCGGTGCGCCGATTCGCAGTTGGCTGAGAACGAGTTTAAAGCCGATGATTGACGATCTGCTTTCGGAAGAAACGATAAAAAAGCGTGGAATTTTCGATTTTCAGGAAATTCGGCGAATTATCGAACTCAATCAATCAGGTAGAGAAGATTTTAACTTACAGGTTTTTCAGCTTTTGAATTTCGAGATTTGGATGCGTGAGTTTTTGGATTAAATTAAACCGCGAAATACGCGAAATACGCTAAATTATTTGAAATCTCCAATTTGAAATTTCAGATTTATTTTTCGTGTTTTCCGCGTGTTTCGCGGTTATAAAGTTATTTGACGACGCCGCGTTTTGACGATTCGATAAATTCGACCAGATAATCAACTTCCGCGCAATCCGTGATTTCTTCCTTCATCCGTTCGACCGCCTGTGTCGTGTTTAGTTTCGACGAAAGCAGAAGATGATAGGCGTGATGCAGTTTTTCGATAGTTTCCTTTGAATAGCCGCGCCGTTTCATTCCCAGACGGTTTAAGCCGTAGCATTTCGCGTGGTTGCCCTGCGAGATGGCAAACGGCAGCGCGTCTTTAACGACGACCGAATAACCGCCGACAAAGGCTTCGCGCCCGATGCGGCAGAATTGATGAACGCCCGAATACGCGCCGACGTTCGCACGGTCGGCGATTTCGACGTGTCCCGCCAAAGTCGCGGCGTTTGCCATAATGACTTCGTTCCCGATTTGGCAATCGTGCGCGACATGCGCCTGCGCCATCAGCAGATTGTCGTCGCCGATCTTGGTTAAACTGCCGCCGCCCGCCGTGCCGCGATGAATCGTGACGAATTCGCGGATGTGGTTGCGCCGTCCGATCTCGGTCGCGGTCGGTTCGCCTTTGTATTTCAAATCCTGCGGTGCAAGTCCGATGGAAACGAACGGGAAAACGCGCGTTTCGTCGCCGATCGAAGTTTTTCCGTCAACGACGACGTGCGATTCGAGCCGGACTTTTTCGCCCAAAGAAACTTCATCGCCAATCGTACAAAACGCGCCGATATGACAATCTGCGCCAATTTTTGCATTTGGGCTGACAATCGCTGTCGGATGAATAAAAGATGTCATAAAGGAAGGCGGGAAAGTATAAAGTAAAAAGTATAAAGTAAAAAATTAGGCATTCGGAATTTGATTGTTGGCAGAATTTTCAGGTTCTTTAACGGAAACGTCAATCGGATTTTCATTGACGACTTCGACTTTAGCAGGCGCGGTTTCAGCAGGTTTTCGCAAAATCAGCCAAATAAAAACGATAACGACAACCAGTGAAAATAAACTCCAAGCCGCGCCCGCCGCAATCGAAGCGAAAAATCCCCAAATCGCCAGATTCTTTTTTCCTTTGATAAATCCCAGTAATAAAGGAATAATCCCTAAGACCAAGCCGACTCCCATGCCGATAAGAGTCATTTGAAGATATGTAAGTTCGATTTTCTGCATAAATTTATCCTTTCGGGCGGTCGCCGATGATGCACATAATTTCGGCTTCGGCGGTAATTTGCCCGTCAACTTTCGCTTCGCCGCGCATTTTTTGAACTTTACTTCCGATACGGATTGCCGTTACTTCGAGCGTTAAAGTGTCGCCCGGAACGACCGGACGGCGAAAACGCGCATTTTCGATTCCGCTGAAATATGGAATTTTATTTTCGCGGTCTTCGAATTCGCGCAGAGCGAGGATCGCGCCGACCTGTGCGAGCGCTTCGATCTGCAAAACTCCGGGCATCACGGGCGCGTCGGGAAAATGTCCCTGAAAAAAATATTCGTTGATCGTTACCTGTTTGATGCCGACAATGCGGACTCGCGGTTCGAGTTCGATGATTTTATCAACCAACAGAAACGGGTAACGATGCGGCAGAATTTCCTGAATGGCGCGTGAATCAAGCAAAACACTCATAGATGTTAAAGCGATTAGAAATTAAAAATCACAAACTTCAAAGTTAGCGAAAAGTTTCGGATTTGTAAATTTTGAAGTTGGATTTTTTCGCCAAAACAAAAAAGCCGGAATGCCCGACAGTTGCGGCAAATTCTGACTTTTTAATCATTCAGGCAAAGTTTGCTTATTTGGTGACGGCGGCGGTTGCCGGACGCGCATTATAAAAAGTAATAAAATCTATGGTTAAATCTGTTTTCTCACCCAATGACAAGAATAATCCCGTTTGGTCTTTAGAAATATCAAAGATAATGACATAACCGTTTTTCTTGGTAAATTCCTGAAGAGCGGCACTGATGTCGCGTTGAACCGGAGACACGAGCGCTGCCTGTCGCCGGTTGTATCTTGCTTCGTTATCTTCCTTTCTGAATTTATATTCGCGGCTCAGCCGGTCGTAATCTTCGAGCTTGGCATTAACCGTCGCCTGATTAAGCTGAACGCCCTTCTGCGCTTGTTCCTGAAAAACCCGAAGTTCTTTTTCGAGATTCTGAACTTTGAGTGCCATCGCGTCCAACTCGGTGGCAACGCTCTTAAATTCAACATTCACGGCATTTATTGCGTCAACATACTTTTTGATGACGGTTTTACCATTCAAAAAAAGCCGCGTATCAATAATACCGATTTTACCAACCCTTGCGTTGGTTTGCGCTGAAACCGGAACGGCAAACGCTGCGGCGAAAAAAATTAGGCTGGCGATGATTCCGAGGAAAAACTTCATGAGGCTGAAAATACCTTGAAATTAACAAAAGGCTTAAAGTATTTAAAATGTCATCTTTTGAAACAAAAATGCAAAAGATGATTTTCTTTACTTTAAGCCTTTCCTTGTTACTTCGTTACGGTCGCGGTTGTTGCCGGACGAGCATTGTAAAAGGTGATAAATTGTTTTGTAATATCAGCCGTTTCATCTAAACCGAGAATAATTCCGGTGTTATCTTTAGAAATGTCAATTATAAGAACATAACCGTTTTTCTTTGTAAACTCCTGAATTGCATTACCGATGTCCTGAAGAACCGGACTCATTATTGCCGCTTCACGACGCTGATAGCTTGCTTTTGCGCCCTCTTCCTTGAATTTAAATTCGCGGGTTAATTTATCATATTCTTCAAGTTTGGTATTAACTGTTGTCTGATTTACAGGAACTGTGCCTTTTTGAGCCTGCTCCCGCAAAGTGTTAATTTCTTTTTCCAAAGCCTGAATTTTTGTGGCTAAAGTTTGCAGTTCGGTTTCAACCGGCTTAAACTCCGCCTGAAGCGTCGTTAATGCGGCTACATACTTTTTAATACCATTTGCCGGATCACGAAAATCAAAGGTATTGATTAAACCTATTTTGGTGCCTGTCGTAGTTTGGGCAAAAGCCGAAACCGCAAAAATTGCCGCGAAAACTACACTTACGGCGATTAAACGAAATGTTCTCATTGTTTTTACTGATACTCCTTAAATTGTAAAAAAGGGCGTTGTTATTTATCTAACTAATCCTTTGAAACCTAAAATCTTAAAATTGTTGCCTGACGTTTGCGATTATTTTGAGAAAAACAATGGTATGTTAATCAGGCAACGCTTGTCAATTGTCTAAAATGTTCTGCCGACCGTAAAGCGGAAGCCGCTTCGTTTACCCGGCAGAAAGAGATTTGGCAGTTCTTCTCTGAATCCGAGTTTCGCATTCGGGTTGTAAAAATAAATCAGGCGGAACGGAACGTTGACAATCGGAACCTGCACGCGAAGCTCGACTCCGATGCTCGAACGAAAATCGCCGAGACCGTTAAACGCCGCTTCGTCCACCCGAATCACATCATTGCGCTGTCCTTCACCGCGCAGAAAAATCTGTTGGATATTCAATTGCGGACCGGTCGGGCAACCAAATGGATTTAAGAAACAATACTGTCGAAACTCAGTGGTCGTTAAAAGACGGTTATTAATTAAGAAAAGACTTCCGAAATTATTAACTTGCGGTGCATTTCGCGCGGCAAGTGCCGTTACAATACCCGCGCCTAAAAATGTGTCGTCTGCCAAAAAGTTGCTGTTGATAAATTGCGTTCCGGTTTTACGCAGATTGAAAACCGAGCCGATGTCGGCGAATAAAGCCATACTGGCAGGTCCGAAAATCGGAATACGATATTCAAAATTCCCGAGAAGCTGAGTATCGCCGCCGATAAATTGATACGAATTGGTCAACAGTGCCGGATTTGCACCGCCCTCACCGGTCAAAAGTCCGAGCGCGGCGATTTCGGCAGCTCTTGCCGGGTCTAAATTGGTGATTGCTGTCGGCGTTCCGACTGCATTGTTTGCGGCGACAACGTTTCGCGTCGTTACATATCTGTCGAACGGCGCAATCGGTCCGATCGAGCGGACATTGTAACCGCGAATGTCGTATTCGCTGCCCAAATAATAGCGTTCATAAATCGGCACGCCGCCGACAAATGACAGCGAATTGGCATCACGGATTTTTTCGGTGGTCGCAAAACTTCCGATTGTTCCCGCAATCAGTCTGAAACCGAAAACTTCGGCGTTCGGCGATCTTTTGCGTCTAATGGGTATAAACGACGTATAGGAAATGCTCGGCTGATAAGTGCGGACATCGCCGCCCAAACCGGCAAAAGCAAAGGACGCGGAAAGCTGTGAACCGCGTAACGTGTCAATCCCGTTTGCAGACGGCTGACGCGAATCGTAAACAAAACTTCCCGTAACGCGGCTGGTAATGATATTCGGCTGTGAATAGACAACCGGAATCGCGGTCGCGGTATTTCCCGCTTGATTAACTTCCGGTTCGGTAATGCTCGTCGCCGAAAATTGATAAGTTAAACCGACCCGCGAAAATTGTGTAAAGCGGCGTTTTTTGAAGAAAAGCTCCGAAAGCGGCGCGGTTGCGAAAACCGACGCGCCATAGGTGCTTTGCGTGAAAAGATTCGTTTCGTCGGTCGTGACCTGACTAAACGGATTGGTTAAAATATCGGTCAACAAATCCGTATTTTGCGACAGGAACGTTCCTTCGCCGAAGAATTTATAACGCGTCGCAAAGAGCGAGAATCCGACGGAAATCGGGCGGTCTCTGAAATACGGCTCCTGAAACGTCAATTGCAAACTTTGCTGACGGTTGCCGAGACCGAACTGGAACGAAACGGTTTCGCCGCGTCCGAGCAGATTGTTGGTCGAATATTCCAAACCGAAAAACGAACCGCCGATGCCGGAAATGCCGCCGTTCAAAGAAATTTGCTGACGACCTTTTTCCTTCACCTTAACAACCAAATCAACGTCGCCCTGTTCTTCGTCGGTACGAATTTCAACGTCCTGCTCTTTATCAATCGGGTCAAAATAACCTGACTGATTAAGACGTATAACGGAAGTTTCAAGCGCGATCTGGTTATAAATGTCGCCTTCGTTGATCAAAACTTCGCGGCGCAGAATCTTGTCGCGGGTAAACGTATTGCCCGAAAATTCCAGACGACGCAGACGAAACTGCTTTCCTTCGTCAATCGTAATTACAATATCAACGATTCCTTCGTTCGCATTTGCCGGATTATCCTTAAAAGTCGGGTCAAACTCGGCATTGTAAAGCACAAACCCCTGTGAGCCGTAAACTTTTTTCAAATTTTCGTAAACGGCATCCTGCAAACGTTTGCCGTCGGCAATCTCGCCTTTTTTCAAACCGACATAACCTAAAATCTGCTGTTCCGAGAAAATCGAATTGCCTTCGACCTTCAGTTCGCCGACGCGGAAAACTTTGCCTTCCGTTACCGGAACGATAATTTTCAACGTATCGTCTTTCGAGGTCAGCAGCGGAATCGGGAAATTGCTCAGAACCGGAAATCCGGTGCGTTTATAACCGAGACCGACAACCTGCGGTTCGCCGATTCGCGCCTGAAAATAGCCTTTTGAAAACATATAAGCCAGAACATTTCTTTGTAAATCGGCTTGCAGTTTTCGCAAATCAAGAATGTCCTGCCCCTTAAAACGAGAAATCAGCCCGGTTTCGCGGACATACTGCATGGCTCCGCGAAGCTCGCCGTCCTTGAAAACCGAATTGCCTTCAAATTCGATTTCGACGATGCGCGAACGGTTTCCCTGATCCACATCGAAAGTAATGGCGGTCGAAGTTGCCGAAACTTCTTCGTCGCGGACGGTTACTTTGGCGTTCGGATAACCTTTCGAGGCAAGCTGTTCACGAATCACGCGGATGCCTTTTTGGGCATTGACCGGATTGTAAATGGCTTCCTTTGAAATGCCGACGCGCTGTTCGCGGAAAGCCTTTAAGACTTCCGATTCGGGAACGGCATCCAAACCTTCAAATTGTAAATCGCGGATAATTGGAAGCTCGGCGACTTCAAAAATAACATTCACGCCGCCGCGCACGCCTTCTTCGGTTAAAACACGCGTTTTAACTTTATCGAAAAAGTTCAGCGAGAGGAGTTCCTGCAAATCGCGTTCGAGCTGTTGTTGATTAAAAACATCGCCCGGACGCGTTTTGATGTAATAAAGCAAATCGTCGTCTTTCAGACGGCGATTGCCTTGAATGTCAACCGATTCGACCAATTGCTGTTGCTGTGTCGCCGTCGCGGTTTTCGGAGAGTCGTTTGTTTTATCGTCTTTATTTGCAAACGTTGAAGTGGCGGAAACCGCGAAAATCAACAGAAAAAAACCAAAAGCGCGAAAAATGTGCATAAACCGATTCCTTATAATTGCAAGTTATTTGGCTAAACTTTTAGCCTAAAATGAAAATTGCCCCTGAAAATCAAATTAATCAACAATTTCAATAATTGTTTCAAAAGGGGATTGACCTCGTTGGGTTGAATACGCGAACTTTGATTCAATCAAATTAGGCTTGGTTGCCCTGCGCGCCGTTTAGTCCAACAAATCTTCAAATTATACAGACAAAACCGTAAAAAAGAAAAAGCGTGAAAGCTGTAAACCAATCTTTCACGCAAATTACTCAATAAAAACTGTTTTAAGTTTTAGGTTTCAGGCTATTTAAATTGAACTCCGCGCTCTGAAAACCGTAACTTTCGCTAAATCGTCCGTTCGCCGATGCCTTCCAAAAGGCTTTCTTCCAGCCGCACGACGCGAAACGCCAGCTTTTCTTTTTCGCAGAAAATCTCGACCAGACTTTCTTCGCTCAAATCGCCCTGAATCAGGGCTTCGGATAATTCATCCTCGACATATTTCTGCAGAGCGCGTTTCAGCGGGCGCGCGCCGTAACTGCGGTCGGCGCAGGTTTTGTTGACCAGCCATTGTTTCGCGTCCGTTGTCAGACGAATCTGCAAGGTGCGTTTTTCGAGCATCTCGTTCAACTTTCCGATCTGCAGATCAATGATCTCGAACAAATCCTTGTCAACGAGTTCGTCGAAAATAATAATCTCGTCCAGACGATTGATAAACTCGGGCGCGAAGGTTTTTCTGACTTCGTTGTGAACCTGGTCTTCCATTTTTTCACGCGAAGCGTCAGCGTTTGCCTGAAACCCGAGCGTCGCGCGTTTCTGAATAAACCGCGCACCGAGGTTTGAAGTCATAATAAAAATCGCGTGTTTGCATTCGACCGTGTTGCCCTGCGCGTCGGTCAAAACGCCGTCTTCAAAAACCTGGAGCAATACATTAAATAAATCGGGATGCGCTTTCTCGACTTCATCGAACAATACGACCGAATATGGAGTGCGGCGAAGTTTTTCGGTCAATTGCCCGCCTTCTTCGTGTCCGACGTATCCCGGCGGGCTGCCGATAAATTTCGCCACCGCGTGTTTTTCCATAAACTCCGACATATCAAACCGAATCAAAGCGCGTTCCGAACCGAACAAAAATTCAGCCAATGTCCGTGCAACTTCGGTTTTGCCGACACCGGTCGGACCTAAAAACAAAAACGAGCCGACGGGTTTGTTCGGATTTTTCAAGCCCGCGCGTGAACGCCGGATCGCCCGCGCCAGTGCCGAAATTGCCGGACGCTGCGAAATGATGCGTTTATGAAGTTCCGTTTCGATTTGCAGAAGTTTTTTCGCTTCTTCCTGTTTGATGGACTGCACGGGAATTCCCGTCCACCGCGCAATCACTTCTTCGACATCTTCGCGCGTCACTTCAACCGCCAAAAACGAATCGCCTAAATTATTCAATTCAAATGCCAAAAGCTGTTCTTCGTTGGCTATGACGCGCTTGTAGTTTTCGACCGTTTCCTTCCACGACGGATCGCCGACGGCTTCGTTTTCGTAACGAAGTTTGGCGCGCGCACCCGCTTCGTCTAAAACGTCAATCGCTTTATCCGGCAAAAATCGGTCGGGAATATAACGATTCGTTTGATAAACTGCCGCTTCGAGCGCGTCTTTTGAATAGCGGATTTGGTGAAAAGATTCGTAGCGTTCCGCCAATCCCTGAATGATTTTCAGAGCGTCTTCTTCATTCGGCGGCACGACTTTGACGGATTGAAAACGCCGTTCCAGAGCCTTATCTTTTTCGATTGATTTGCGGAATTCCGACGGTGTCGTCGCGCCGACACACTGAATTTCGCCGCGTGACAGCGCGGGTTTCAGGATATTCGCCGCATCCAAAGTTCCTTCCGCCGAACCGGCGCCGACGAGCGTGTGCAGTTCGTCAATAAAAACAATATATTGATTGTTTTGTCTGAGTTCCGTCATAATTTTTTTCAGACGTTCTTCAAACTGTCCGCGATATTTCGTGCCGGCGACGATCAATGACAGATCGAGCGATAAGATTCGTTTATTTTCCAAAAACGTCGGCACGTTTCGCTCAACGATTCTCTGCGCCAAACCTTCGATAATCGCCGTTTTGCCGACGCCCGCTTCGCCGATCAGCACCGGATTGTTTTTCGTGCGGCGGCATAAAATCTCGATCACGCGTTCGATTTCCGCGTCGCGCCCGATTAGCGGGTCGAGCTTGCCTTCGGCGGCTTCCGCCGTCAAATCGCGTGTAAATTCTTGAAGATGCGGCGTGTCGGTTTTTTCTCTGCCGACCTGATACAAATCCGAAAATCCGCTTTGGCGCGCAACTTCGTCGCGCACGTCCTGCAAACGCAGTCCGTAACCGAAAAGAATTTCGGCGGCGATTGATTTTTCTTCGCGCAGAACGCCGAGCAGAAGATGTTCGGGACCAATATGACGATTTTTCAGTTTGCGGCTTTCTTCCGCCGCGAGCGCGAGAATGCGTTTGGTTTCGGTCGAAAGATGAAGTTCCGCCGATTGCGGAATTCGTTCGCGCAGGGTAATTCTTTCCTCGACTTCACGCCGCACGAGTTCGACCGATAAGGTGTTGCGAAACGGGAAAAACCGCGCCGAGAGAGTTTTATCTTCGCGCATCAACCCGAGCAGAATATGTTCGGGCGAAATGACCTGCGAACCGTATTGGAGAGCTTCATAGCGGGCGAAAAAAATGACTCGCCGCGCCTTTTCCGTATAGCGTTCAAACATAAAAAATATTGGTGCTGTGACTGAAAGTTAAATTGATAACCTAAGTCTGAACTCTTATGACAAATTTTTCAAGAATAGAATTTTCCGAGACTTCTAAAATATAGTTTCAAACGCCCCGAAAATCCAAAAATTTTATTGCGTCCGCAGATTTTCTAAAGGTTTTATTCGGCTTGCCTTTAAAGCCGGATAAAGGCAAGCCGTCAGGCATAAAATAAACGCGCTAAAAATAATCAGCAAAATATTTGAAATTTCGGGGCGCAGCGGAATGTAATTCAATGAATAAACTTCCGCCGGAATGCTGATGATTTTAAAATAATTCCCCAGAAAACAGCCTGAAAGTCCTAAAATAACTCCCGCGAAAATTCCGACAAAACCTAAAAACAAACCTTCGACGAGAAAAATCGTGATTAAACTGCGCGTCGTCGCGCCGCAGGTTCGCAAAATCGCGATGTCAAGTCTTCGTTCATTAACCAGCAGGGCGAGCGTTGTCGTAATATTCAGCGCGGCGATAAATATTATCAGTAAAATTACCGCGAGCGCGACTTTTCTTTCCAAACTCAGCGCGGCAAAAAGCGGACGATTTGCTTCCTGCCAATCAACAACCTTAAAATTTTCGCCCAACCCGGCACGAATCTTCTGCGCCGTTTCATTCGCTTTGTAAATATCTCTGACCGAAACATTTAGAATCAAGGGCGTAAATTGCGGTTGTCCGTGAAGTTGGGCGAACTTTTCGGGCGAAACGTAAATCCACGCCGAATCATAATCGTAAAGTCCGGTTTCAAAAGTTTCCGCAACGCGCACCCGCGACGGCTTTTGATTTTCCAAAGTGACGATTTCCGCCTCGCCGCCGATCTTTAAATTTAGCTTTTCGGCAAGCCGCGCGCCGACCGAAATTTGACTTCCCTTTAAATTGTTTTGATTGTTTACTTTAAGAATCGCGTAGCTGGTTTCGGTTTCGCCGATAATCAAAGAATTTTCGTAAGCCGTCGGCAAAACTTCGCGGACATTTTCAACATTTTTCAGATTTTCTTCTATCTCCGGATGGTTAGAAATTCCCGTTCCGTCTTTGAGGAAAACTGAAATATGCGCCGTGTTTGCAAGAATTTTATCGCGCATTTCGTCCGAGAAACCTTTTGCCAGCGATTGCGCGACAATCAAACTCGCCACGCCCGCCGCGATGCCGACAACCGCGACGATTGACGTAAAACGCGCTAAAGATTTTCGCCGTGCGCGGAAATATTTGAGCGCAAGTTTTAGTTCATAATTCACGAATTAAGCAACCAGCGGCAACACTTGACGGCGGATTTTTTCTTCGATTTCTTTGAGCGTTTTGCCGTCAAAATAAATTTCGCCGCAGTTCGGGCAAACTTCAGCTTCAATATTTTCAAACTGAAATTCTTGTCCGAAGCGTTTGAAAGTGCGGCTGACAGATTTAGTTTCCGTAATCCCGTCGCAAAGTTCACATTCAAGATGTTTATTCGAAAATTTCATAGCAAGTTATTATCAGCAAATTGCTTGTCGGATGAAAACGACAGACAACTTCCAAATGTCTTTCGTCCAATGCTTGTCCGCAAACAACATAGCGAGTTCCACGAATATCATACGTCAATTTTTCCGTAATTTCACCATTTAATATGGCTCAAACGGCATCGTCGGTTGTAAAATTGTCGTTTTCCAACTCTTCCAAAGCGTGAATGGAAAAGAAATATTCACCGCGCAGAATGTTTTGTCTGATTCGCGGCTTTGCACAAAAATAGGCGAAAAAGTCGAAGCCGGCGAATCATTTTACATTCTTCATTCTTCATTCTTCATTAAATGCAGTCAATACCTGCTTAAAAATGTAAAATGCAGAATGTAAAATTGATAATGATTTATCACACCAATGCTTTTAATTGTTTTTTGTGCAAAGCCCTGATTCGCTGAAGCGTTGACATCGCGTAAATGGTAAATGAAAAACGAATAAGCTACAATTTTGCTTTTGGGTAATTATGCCGCTTTCTACGATTGAAGAAGCCGTTGAAGATATAAAAAACGGCAAAATGATAATTATTGTTGACGACGAAGACCGCGAAAACGAGGGCGACCTGGTTTGCGCGGCGGAAAAAGTTACGCCCGAAGTCATAAATTTTATGGCGACGCGCGGACGCGGTTTGATCTGTCTGCCGCTCACGGAAGAACGCTGTGATTTTTTACAGCTTGCGCCGCAAACTCCGGAAAACACTTCGGGTTTCGGCACGGCTTTTACCGTTTCGATTGAAGCCAAAGAAGGCGTAACGACCGGAATTTCGGCGGCTGACCGCGCGAAAACGATTCTCACGGCGGTCAATCCCGAATCGAAACCAAACGATTTAGCGCGTCCGGGTCATATTTTTCCGTTACGGGCGAAAAACGGCGGTGTGCTGGTGCGCGTCGGGCAAACCGAAGCGAGCGTTGATATTGCGCGCATCGCCGGACTCGATCCGTCAGCCGTGATCTGCGAGATTATGAACGACGACGGCACGATGGCGCGGCTGCCCGAACTCGAAGTTTTCGCCGAAAAACACGATTTGAGAATAATCTCGGTCGCTGACCTCGTGCGTTACCGCATTCATAAAGAAACGTTGGTCAGAAAGATCGTCGAAACTAATCTGCCGACGACGCACGGCGATTTTCGCGCCGCGATCTATGAAAACGTCATCAACGGCGAAACTCACGTCGCTTTGACGATGGGCGATTTTTCGCAGACAACCGAACCGGTTTTGGTCCGCGTCCAAACCGAGAATATTACGTTCGCCATGTTCGGCTCACAGCTTGGCGAAGCATCCGTCGCGATCAACTCTTCCCTGAGAAAAATAGCCGAAAACGGCAAAGGCGTGATACTCTATTTACGTCAGCGCGAGCATAATTTAGACCTGATTCATCAGTTGCAGACTTACGCGTTGATGCAGAACAAAAATTTGGATTTTCAAACCGCGCGGCACGAGACAGGTTACGGAAGTTTCCGCGATTACGGCATCGGCGCACAGATTTTGAACGATTTGGGCGTGCGAAAAATCCGGCTTTTATCCAATCATCCCCCACGCATTACGGCGATCGAAGGTTTTGATTTGGAAATTGTCGAAACTGTCAGCTTATAAAATTAGACATCATTCAAGGGGTTAAAAATGTCTGAAGAAAATAACAGTCAGACCGAACAAACGGAAGAAAACGAACCGCAAAGTAACGGCGCAGAAGAAACTTCTCCGGTGCAAGGTCGAAGATATTTTACACGGCGCAATGCCGTAATTACTTCGGGCATACTCGGGATTCTGCTCGTTTTGCTGGCGGTTCTGGTCGTTGTTTTTTATCGTTACGGCGTTTTCGACAACTATGTCAAAGAACAGTTCGTTGCCAAAATGGAGAGCATCGGAATTGTTTTCAGCGCCGATACTTTTCGCGTGACGGTCGCGCCGGTAAAACTCGAACTCAAAAACGCGACTTTTAACAACAAAGTAACGGGCGAAAAACTCGCTTTCGTGCGCGAAGCCAATCTTTATTTAACCGTCCAAAATCTTTATGCGTGGCAGCTTTCGCGTGACATTATGATTGATACGACGGATATTAACGGCATTGACGTTTACGTGAATTTCGATGCCGACGGCAAATCCAATTTCGCCGAACTAAACTTTGTCGAAGAAAAGGGACGCGTTAATTTTCTTTATCAATCAACCAAATTCAGCCTCAAAGACGGGCGCGTTCATTTCGGCGATTTGCAGCGCAAAATTGCGGCGGACGCGAATAATATCGTCTTCACGCTGGAACCGACCGATTATGCCGTTCCCGACGAACAAAAACGCTACAAATTCGATCTGACCTCGACCGATTCGTTTTTCGTTTATGACGAAAGCCGGCTCGAAAATATTGATTTAAAAGCCCAGGGCATTGCCGACCGCATCGGGACGGAAATTACCGGTTTACGGCTGACAACACCAATCGGCGAATCAACTTTGAAAGGCACGACCACAGGTTGGGAATCGCCGAAATATAATTTAGAAATCGAATCAACTGTTGATCTGACGCAAACTTCGACGGTTTTTCCGCTCGGAACGCCGCTGCGCGGAATCGGAAATTTCAAGGGAACGGTTTCGGGCGAAGGCGAAAATTATAAAGTCAACGGCGAAATTTCTTCCGAATCACTTTCGGCTTCGAACATTTATCTGAAGGGTTTGAACATCAACGCTTCGGTTGACGGCAAAGGATCGATGTATGAAGCGAACGGCAAGGCGATCGCGCAAATGCTGACGTTCGAAGACTTTAAGATTGATTATCCGCAGCTTGTCGGAATGATCCGCGGCACGGGAACAGATTTTCGATGGGTCGGCGAACTGCAAGCCGCCGCCGCGAAAACGCCTTTCGGAACGATCGGCGGGCTTTTTATTTCCGATGCCGTTGCCGAATATAAGGAACAAAAATTCGACGCGACGCTCGGCAATGCGCGCGCACGAAATTTTTCGTCCGACGGTCTCGATGTTGAAAATTTGCAGGTTTCAAATATTAAACTCGACAATAATGAAGGCGTGACGAACATTTCCGCGCCGACGGCAAACGCCGGAAAATTCAAAACCAAAGAGTTTGAACTCGAAAACGTAAAGACGCGAAATCTGCGCATCAAAGACGTTCCCGCCCGCACTGATGTTCAAGCCGACACGATCACTTCGAGTTCCGTTAAGCTTGAAGATACGCGGCTGAGAAATTTGACCGCAACCGATGCGCGAATCGGTTATTCAAACGGCACGACGACTTTTACTTCGAGAATTTTAACCGTCGAAGAGTTGATCGAAAGCGGCGCGACGATCGGCGAAATCGTTGCTTATAACTTGAGTATCCGCGACGTTCCGAGCGAAACGATCGTCGCTACCGATAATTTGAAAATCGCCAGGATCGAAACCCGCGCCGCGATTTTGGGAACGCTGAATATCGCGGGCGTTCGTTTGACCGTTCGGCAGGGCAGAATCGAAGGCACTTCGGGCGACATTGACGCGGGCAACGTCACGCTCGTGAAAAATTCCGATCTGCCGGAGGGCGGAAATCTCGAAAACGTGAAGATTTACAAACCCGTTTTCGTGCTTGAACCGTCGGGCAGCTATCGCGCGAGCGCGGATATGAGCCTCGGCGGCGGGACGGTCGGCAGCATCAAATTAGGCGCGGCGCGGGCGGCGGTCGTCGTTAATAACAATCAAGTCGCGCTCAAAAATATAACCGCCGACGTGATGGACGGAAAATTAAACGGCAACGCGACGATTGCCTTAAACGAGCGCAACCGTTCGGAAATAAACGCCGATTTTTCGAATCTCGATCTCGGAAAACTGCTCGCTTTGCAGGGCGGACGCGTCGTGCCGGTCGAAGGCAGCACGACCGGAAACGTCAATTTCTCGTTCAACGGGACGAATTTCAAAACCGCGAGCGGAAATATTACCGCCGACATTCAGGCAAACGCGGGAACGGAAGCGCGCGGTCTGATTCCCGTCACGGGACGCGTCGAAGCGACCGCCGCGAACGGACTTTTTAATGTCGCCACGGCGCGGCTCAATACGGCAAACAGCGAGTTTAACGCGAACGGAACTTTCGATCTGAACGGTTACAATTCAAACTTGAATATTGCCCTGAATTCGACGGACGCGAGCGAAATTTCCCGCATCATCAATGTTCTCGACATCTCGCCCGACTTTCAGCAGATAACCGACGAATACAAAGCAGAGTTTGCGGGAAATCTGCAATTTAACGGAACGCTGACGGGCAATGTTTCCGATCCGACGATTGACGGACGCGCTTCGCTTGATTCGCTTATTTTGCGCGGTCGCCGTTTGGGTTCGCTCAATACCGAAATTTTCGTTTCGCCCGTCGGGACAAAAATCAGAAACGGTGTTTTGCAGGAATCGGACGGCGGAACGCTCGCGTTTAACGTCAATATTCCGAACGGCGGCGTGAACAATATTTCGGTGCAGGCGACGCTGACAAATATCAATACAGGCAATATTTTGGCGGCTTTGCCGGTTGATCTGCCCGAAACTCTGCGCGGGCTGCAAGCCGATACTTCGGGAACTTTAAACTTAAGCGGTTTGCCAAACGCGATGGAGGGCGAGGCGAATTTGACCGCGAAAAACGGCACGCTGCAAGGTCAGACGTTCGACAATCTCGACACGCGATTAACTTTTGCGGGAAATACCGTCAATCTTGAAAACTTCAACGCACAGTTCGGCAGCGGAACTCTGACGGTGAAAGGAACATATCAAACCGATACGACGGCGTTTAATTTTGAAACGGAAGGCAAAAATATTCCGTTCGCGCGGATTCGCCCGTTTATCCCGAGCAATGAAAAAATTCCCGACATCGCCGGAAATATTAATCTGACCGCGACGGCGACGGGCAGAACCGACGATTCACGCAGCTACGAGGTCAATTTCAGCGGGACCGGAACGAATGTGTCATTCAACGGCAATGCGCTCGGCGATGTGGTTTTCAACGGCACAACGGAAAATCAGCAGCTTAACGCGAATCTGACGGCGGATCTCGAAGGACAGCAGCAAAACATCACTGCAAACGTCAATTTTGCCGATCCGGATCTGCCGTTTCGCGCCGAAACCAACTTTAACAACACCGAACTCGCGCCGTTTATCGCGATCGTTCGCCAACCCGGAGACATCGCGATCACCGGACAGGCGACGGGCAGAGTTTTTCTTGAAGGAAATCTTTCGAGCATTGACACGGCGACCGGCGAGCGCGAATTTACGACCGATAATTTGAAAGGTTCGGCTGATTTCACGCAGCTTGCTCTGCAGATCGGCGACACGCCGATCGCCGCGACCGAACCCGTCGCCGTCAGGTTTGATACGAACCAGGTTGTCGTTGAAAGCGCGCGGTTTGCGGGCGGCGGTACGAATCTGGTCGTTGATGGCACGATCGCTTTAAGAGATAACGGCATCAATAATCTGAATATTAACGGGCGCGTCAATTTGAGCATTTTGAACGCCGTTTCGCGGAACGCGTTTTTTGCGGGTTTGGCGGATGTCAATGTCCGCCTGACGGGACCGAATCCGACGGCGCGTTTGAACGGCACGGCGGTCATGCAGAACGCTTCGGCTTCGGCATTTATCGGCTCGGAACGCATTTCTTTTGAACGGCTTCAGGGGCGCGTGATTTTCACGTCGAATCAGGTTCAGATTGACGAATTAACGGGATTTTTGGGCGGCGGAAAATTCACCGCGTCGGGCGGCGCGATGATCGGCAACAATCTGCAGCTCGAAGCCTTTCGCTTCGTGCTTGGCGGAAATAACGTGACCGTGCCGTTGCCGAAGGATTTCCTGACGACGGGTGATGCCGAAATCGAAATTAACGGCAGACGGCTGAACGGAGTTTTAAGCACGTTCATCGCCGGCAGAATCAATGCGCGGCGCAGTTTATATTCGCGCGATATTGACCTGGCGGACGTTATCAGCGGACGCAGCGACGGTTCGATCGCGCAAAGCGACGGTAGCGGCTCGACGTTCGGCGACATCCAATTAGATTTAACTATCGAAGGTCGCAATGCGCTGGTCGTGAGAAACAACATCGCGGACTTAACGGCTTCGCTCAGTTTGCGCGTTTCGGGCGATTTGGATGCGCCGCAGGTGCAGGGCAGAATCACCGCTGACCGCGGAACGCTTTTTTACCGCAACGACCGTTATGAAGTTCAGCGCGGCGAACTCGTTTTCCCGCCGAACACGGGCGGAATCAACCCGATCATTAATTTGCAGGCGGAAACCGAAATTGCCGGTTACCAGATTTTTCTCAACTTAAACGGTCCGCTGACGGAAACCGAAAACTTGAGCGCACAGCTGCGCTCGAATCCGGCGTTGCCCCAGCCGGACGTGATTTCGCTGATTACGACCGGCAGTTTGTCGAATACCGAAGGCGGAATTCCGACGCTCGCGCAATCAGGCATCAGCACGGCGGCGGAAATTTTGACCGACGAAATCATCAACAAACCGATTGCCAAGGCGACCGACAGGCTTTTCGGACTGAACAGATTCCAGCTTGACCCGATCATTTCCGGTCAGCGAAATCCGGGCGCGCGTTTGACGGTCGGACGACAGATCAACCGCAATCTTCTGGTAACATATTCGACGAATCTTTCGGAAGACCAGAATCAGGTTCTGGCACTCGAATACCGCGTCTCGAACCGCCTGTCCTTCGTCGCGCAATACGAACAGCGCGCCTTGACGAACGTTACGCGAAACCGAAATAATTTCAGTTTCGAGATTCGTCTGCGAAAGAGGTTTTAAAGGCAAAAGGTAAAATTAAAAAGGCAAAACAAGGAAGGGAAGAAATATATCTTGAATTTTAGAATCTCAAAAATAAAGTTGAAAAAGCGGCAGAAGGTAAATCAGAAAAGTTCGTTTTTCATTTTTACGTTTTTAATTTTATCTTTTGCCTTTTGCCTTTTGCCTTATCCGGCATTCGGTCAGAACAAATACGAAGGGCGGCAGATCGTCGAACCGATAGACATTACTTTTGAAGGCAATGACCGCGAGCTTTCCGCCGCCGAAGAATTTCGTTTGATCGCCCGCAACACGCTCGGCGATAAATATTCCGCCGTTAAGATCCGTGAAGCGATTCAGGCAATTTACAACACGAAACGCATTGTTTCCGTTTCGGTCGAAGCGACGGAAGAAGGAATTAGTTCCGTCCGTCTGCGCTTTATCATCAAGCGCAAAACGCAAGCCGAACGCGTTTCGGTCGTAGTCGGCAACACGGTCGGCGATGAAATCACGGAAGACGAACTGATTTTGCGGCTCAATCTCGTAACCGCCGGAAATACCGTTTCCGAACAGGTTCTGCAAAGCAATGCGACGACGATTCTCGAATATCTGCGCGACCGCGGCTACTACAAATCCGAGGTAACTTTTACGCAAAAACCTTCGACCAACGACACGCGGGTCGGCGTGACGTTCAATGTTATCCCGAACGAACAAGCCAAAGTCGGCGCGTTTAATGTTGAAATTCAAGGTTTCGACACAACCAAAGTCCGCAAAAAATTAGACTTACAGCCCGGCGAAGCGTTTACGAGCCGGAAGCTCGAACGCGATCTGGAAAGAATCCGCGAAGCTCTGCGCAAAGAGAATTTTTTCGCGCCCGAACTCGCCGAAGAAAGAGTCGTGTTTGTTCCCGAAACAAACACGATCAACATCACGCTGACAGGTAAAGTCGGTGCGGTTATCAATGTCACGGTAGATTCCGAAGGCGAAAAGGTCGGCGAAGGAACGCAGACCAGACTTTTGCCGATCAAGCGCGAAGGCTCGCTCGATTATTCGGCGATTGTCGAAGGCAAACGGCGGCTCGAAAATTATTTTCAGGAACAGGGTTATTTTTTCGTCGAGGTAACGCCGACTTGTTCCGTTCTGCCCGTTTTTACCGAAATGGAAGCGAGCTATACGGTTAACGAAACAAGTTTGCTATGCGCATCTTTAACAGGCGCGGATTTGACCGATCGAACGGTCGAAGTCAAATATCAAGCCGATCTTAACCGCCGGTTGAAACTGGTTGACATTCGCCTCGAAGGCACGAATTTGCTGCCGATTGAAGAAATCAGAACCATTCTCAAATCGCAGAAAGCCTCGTTGCTCGGTATTATTCCTTTTTTCGGTTACGGTCGCGGCTATACGAGTGCCGAACTTCTCCGCGAAGATGCCGATACAATCCGCTCGCTGATGCGCGAACTCGGTTATCGAAATGCGACGGTAACAACCAGACAAGGCGTTTCAACGACAGGCGACGAGCTGATTATCACGTTTGTCGTCAAAGAAGGAATCCCGACGCGCATTAACGATGTCGAGATTGTCGGCAACAATGCCTTTTCCGACGCGGTATTAAAGACCGAACTGCCGAATCTGATCGGGCAAAATTATTCCCGCGCCAAGATTCGCAACGGTCAGCGAAAACTCGCCGAATATTATTCGAATCAAGGGTTTTACGACGCGAAAGTCAGTTATTCGATTATCGAATTGGGTGCGGACGCGACCGAAGACCGCGTCAAGGTCGAATATAAGGTCGAGAACGAAGGCAGAAAAGTCATCATCAACCGCGTTCTGGTTTACGGCAACGATTTGACCAAACGCGAAGTGATTCTAAAAGCCGTCAACCTGCGTCCCGGCGAGGTTCTACGCGTTGCCGACGTTTTTTCGAGCGAACAGAATCTTTACGCGACCGACGCGTTTAAACGCGTCGAAATCAAAGTTGAACCGGCGGGCGAAAACGCCGAAGGTCGTTTGACCGACCTGATTATCAATGTCGAAGAACAAGCACCGCGTCTGATGACTTACGGCGGCGGCGCTTCGACCGATGCCGGACCGTTCGGGTTTTTCGACATTCGCCATTTCAATCTTTTCGGAAATCTGCAGCAGGGCGGCGCGCGCGTCCGCGTCAGCCGTTTGCAGCAATTGGCGCAGATTGATTTTATCAACCCGCGTTTTTTGCGCGACGGCAGAAACACCGACGGCACGATTCGCTTTGCGCCGCTGACCTTTTCCGCGCAGTATCAGCGCGATTCGACCGTCACGCGATTTTTCCGTTCGGTTTTCGACCGCGGAACTTTCGGCATCGTTCAGCGAGTTGACGAAGACGGCAATCCGATTGACGAATTCGGCACCGAAACGGGCAGCCCGACAATCAACCGCCTGACGCTTTCGGCGGAAACGAGCCGCACGATCAGCGTCAAAAACCGAAGCATTTTGTTTGTCCGTTATAAATATGAAGACGTGCGGCTGTTCAAAATCGAAAGTCTTTTGATCAAAGATTTGCTCATTCCCGACTCGAAAATCCGCACGTCGGGATTCGGCGCGACGTTCGTCCGCGACACGCGCGAAAACTGCGCGATTCGTTATTCGCTGCTCGAAATTATCAATCGCGGCGAAGTCGGCGAACCGTGCCGTTATAATCCGGGCGACCCGACGAAAGGCGAATATCTGACGGCGGAATATAATGTCAGCGTTCCGTTTTTGGGCGCGAATATCGGTTTTCAGAAATTTCAGGCTTCGTATTACCGCTTTTATACCGTACCGTTTTTGAAAAATACGACTTTTGCGGCACGCGGCGTTCTCGGTCTGGCGAGTGTCTTTGCGAACGGCGATCGTTTTTCGTCGTCGCAGTTTCCCGGTCTTGAAGGAATTTTGCCGATCAGCGAAAGATTTTTCGCGGGCGGTTCGACTACTTTGAGAGGTTTCGATTTTGAATCCGCCGGTCCGCGCATCGTGATCGTGCCGCAGGGAACTTTTCGCAACAGTCAGGGCGAAATCGTTACGCTTGATCCGTTTACCGTGCCGTTCGGCGGCAACGCGCTGGCAATCGTCAATCTCGAAGCGCGCGTTCCGCTCACGGATTCGATTCGCGCCGTGCCGTTTTATGACGGCGGCAATGTTTTCCGCCGCGTGAAGGATATATTTAAATCTCCCGACGTTCCGGCAAATGATGTCGTTTCGCAGAATCTTCGCACCGTCTGGTCGCATACCGTCGGTTTGGGTTTGCGAATCAAAGCGCCGATTGGCGGCGAATTCGGTGTTGATTACGGCTATCTGCTCAATCCGCCGCAGTTTTTAATTCCGCAAGCCGTCGGACCAAACGCAGTTTTCACGCCGCGCAAACAACAGCTTCATTTCCGCTTTTCACAAGCGTTTTAGAGTCGAGAGTCGAGAGTCAAGAGTCAAATATAAATATGACTTTAGACTCTCGACTCTCGACTCTCGACTCTCGACTAATTGATGGCTGATGAAATAATGTGGCTTTCGTCGAGTTCGACCACAAAACTTTCGGAATTGGATTCAACTGCGCTATCTTCGTCGGTTAAGGACTTCGACTTGATCGGTCTGACGGAGATCGGTTTCGGTGTTGATGTCGATTGGATTTTCTGTGCCGACTGTTCTTGTTCAGTCTGTAATTTTTCCGTTCTTTGATCTTTCAGCCGTTTCCGCAGCATTTTCATGTTGTACATGGCTTTGTCGGCAGAAATGATGATCTGGTCGAGCGTCGCGCCGCCGTTCGGGTAAGAAGCCGCGCCGATGCTGATACCGACCCGCGCAAATCTTCCGTCGCCGATTGGCAGAACAAAATCACTGACGGCTTTTTCCAGACGCTGGCAAAGTTCTTCGACCGAAATATCTTCGGTTTCAGGGATAATTGCGACAAATTCGTCGCCGGCGTAACGCGCCAGAAAATCGTAGTCACGAAGCTGTGCGCACATCGCCTTTGAAAGCTCGCGGAGCATTTTGTCGCCCGCTTTATGCCCGTATGTATCATTGACTGCCTTGAAGCCGTCCAAATCGAGCATCAAAACCTGAAAACTGCTCCGGTTGCGGTCGGCGCGGGCAACTTCTTTATCAAATTGAATCTGCAAACTTCGCGCATTCGGCAAACCCGTCATCGGGTCGGTAAAAGCCTTCGTTTCGGTTTCGGCGTGATGGATTGATTTTGAAATCGCGTCCGAAGCGATCCGCGAAACCGTTTCGAGAAGCCGCAGATGCTCGTCTTCGTAAACTTCCAAAACGCACGAATAAAGCGAAACCGCGCCGAGCAGTTTTTCGTCAACCATCAGCGGCAGCGAAGCCATCGCCGAATAATCCTGCATAAATTCAAGATTGCTGAACGAAAAATCCAGCCCCGGATTGACATTGCAGACCGGCTGACGCTTTTTCAAAACATATCCGGTCGCGCCGTCGCCGGGTTTGACCGTGCGATGAAGCAGCGCCGAAGCATTTTTTCCTTCAACATAAACCGCTTTCGCCTCGTTGCCGGTTTCGTCCGAAAGATAAATCACGCAGGTATCATACGGCACGAGTCCGCCGATTTTTTCGGCGAAAAGCGCGAAAGTATCTTCCGGATTTAATGACGAACTGAAAATTCTCGCCAGCTCGTAAAGCGTGAAAACTTCACGATTTGCGCGTTTGATCTGTTCGACATAGCTTTTTGAGTCCGATTCGCTGCTGTGAATAAACGAATCTTCGATACTTTCACTATCTGCCGCGTAAGAAAGTTTTTCGTCGTCAATCGCCGCTTCAAACTTTTTCAGATTGCGCAGAAAGACATCAACAACCTTCGGGTCAAACTGCGTTCCCGCGCCGTTGATAAGAAACTTTCGCGCTTCTTCGCGCGAAATCGCCGCCCGGTAAGGACGTGCGCCGCGCAGAGTGTCGTATGAATCGGCAACCGATAAAATCCGCGCCGTCAACGGAATGTTCTGTCCCTTCAAGCCCTCGGGATAACCGCTGCCGTCCCAACATTCGTGATGATATTTGACGGTCGGGATGACCGGATAGCTGAAATTTACCTTTTCGAGAATTGACGCGCCGACCGAAGCGTGAATCTTGGTTTTTTCCATTTCCGCCGGAGTCAATCTGCCGGGTTTATTCAAAATATGGTCGGGAACGGCGAGTTTTCCGATGTCGTGCAGCAGTGCGCCCGCGTTCAAGGCTTTTAGTTCATCCGCTGATAATCCCAAAATTTCGCCCAAGCCGACCGCGTAAATCTGTGTTCGCCGGACATGACCGACACCGACCTGATCGCGGGCATCAATCGCCGTCGCCAACGCCTCGACCGTCGCCAGATGAATGCGGCTCGCTTCACCGATTTCTTTGGTTTTTTGCTCCAATCTTTTTAAATGGAACTGATACGCAAAATGACTGACTATCGTTACCGGCAAAACTACAAAGCCAAAGGGTAAACCGAATTCAAGAAATAAAACGTGAAGCAGAAACACCGCGCTTGCCGACAAAACATAGCCCATTGCCGACCGTAAAAAACTTATCTTCCAGATTTCCCGCTGTGAATTTTTGTCTTCAAAATATAGAAAAAGTGAATTTAAGATTGCCGATAAAAGATAATGCGAAGCCGCCATCGCAACGATTGCCGTCATCAGCCACTGCAAAGCAACGGTTTCTCCGGCAACAACGGGCGAGTTAAATCCGGTGAAACCATTCAAAACCAGATAGAAAACCGAGCCTGAAACAAAAGTCGCGGAAACGCCGCAAAAAACACCGAACAGCCATCTGAATTTGTTTTTCTGTTCGACGTTGAACCGGACGAGCGACGAAACCACGGCTAAAAAAACGCCGCCCGGAACACCGAGCCAGATTATTCCCCAAAAAACGACTATTTCCCTTGCCGAAAAATCGGTCGCCGTTCCGGGAATTCTTACCTGATGCTGATTTGCGAAGACGGATACGGCAAGCGCGACGGCTAAAACTCCGAATTGTTCCAAGGAAAAATCGTTTAAGTTCAAAGCGGCGAATCCGAGCAAAACAAAGCTTATGCAGAGCATCACCGCCCAATAAATTTTTGATTTCAGATTTTCGCCCGCGAGATTATATTTTTCCATTCTCATTTCTCCCAAAACCACAGAGAATCATTCAATTCAGGTATTGGGAGTTTTAACTTTCGGAAACCACCGAAAGCAAAAATACAAAGACATCATTTTTCGTGCCAAACCGTGAAAAATGAAATAGTTACGCATTTATTGAAAAAATTATAAAGAGCTTAAATTTAGCGGCTCGGAATCGGTCAGTTTGGCAACTCAAAATGACCTGATTCAGTCAAAATGAATGTCGAAATCAGATTCCGCGTTAAATATTTTTAATTGAAATTCGACGCACAGCCGATAAAGTTTTATTCAAAATCGAAATTTTCGGTTAAATTAAAAGAGATTTTGAGATAAAATGAAGTTTAAGTTAATTCCAAAGAGAATTCAGACCGCAGAACTCAGAGAAGTTTATTTTCTCTAATTGTTCATTCTAAATTAAATAGCTGTCAAAAAGCAATATTTTTTGCAGCGTGGAAAATTTCTCTTTTTCGTTATTGCCGGACGCGAAAGATTATGGAGTTTTGAAATTTGTAATATGGTTTTAGATTTCAGAAGCACAAACCGGAAATTAAAAAACAGCCGGAAATCGTCTATTTTAACTTTTTGTATTATTCGTCCGACGGTTTTGAGCCTGATCCTAACCGCACTTTCGTTTGCGGTTTTCGGACAGGCTTCGGACGACGTAATCCGTGTAGATACGGAACTTATCGCTTTTGAAGTGACGGTTTCGGACAAAGACGGAAAACCCGTGCGCGGGCTTAACGCAAAGGATTTCAAGCTGTTTGAAAACGGGGTTGAGCGCGAGATTGATTTTTTTGAACCCGTCCGCCGGCAAAACGAAAATCGTCCGCTCTCGATCGTTTTCGCGCTCGATGTTTCGGGCAGTATGACGGCGCAGGAGCTTGTTCAATTGCAAGCGGCAATGCAGCAATTCGTTAAACGATTAGCTGATTATAATTCGTATTTCGCCGTGATGACCTTCGGAATGAAGGTCAAGACGGTTCAATCTTTTACAAACAAACCGCAAAAACTCGAAAAGACTTTTGAAAAAATCCTGCGCGATCAGGACGGACTTTCGACACACGCTTACGACGCGGTTGACGAAGCCGTCCGAATGCTCCACAAAAAATCTCCGCGAACGATCAAAAATCAATTACCGAAACGCGCCGTGATTTTAATAACGGACGGTTTTCCGGTCGGCGACATCGTTTCGCCGAAAACCGTCATTGAACGCGCAAACGAAGCGGAAACAACGGTTTACTCGATTCTTTTACCTTCTTTTTCGCGTTTGCAGGGAACAAAAAAACCGCTTCTGACGCTTTTGGAAGCGAGCGGTTTGGTTGATAAAACAGGCGGCAAAACGTTCTACGTCAACGAAAACAATTTCGAGCCGCTCTTTAAAAGTTTGGAAGAGGAAATCACTTCGTCTTACGTGCTGGCTTTTTATCCGAAAACCGAAACCCGCAAAGACGGAAAATTTAACGAAGTTCGGATCGAAACGCCGAACAACTTTAAAATCAGACAAAACCGCACCGGATACCAATTAAAATAAGTGATGAAGGCGGAATGATGAATGATGAATTTGTATCTATAAATTCATCATTCATCATTCCGCCTTCATCCTTTCTAAAACCGCTCTTCTTCTTCGAGATCGTCGTCCAGATCGTTACTGCCTTCATAAAGGTCGAGTTCAATCGGGTCAAGCCCGACGACTTCCAAATCCGCACCGCATTCATCACAGGAAACAACGTCGCCTTGTTCGGAATCGGCATCTACGTAAACTTCTTCATCACATTCAGGGCAAACTGCTGTCGGCATTATTTTCTCTCCAAAATCTTTTTATAAATTTAATCTTCGTTTCGCTTAAAGTTCCGGGAAACCGCAAACACGATAGTAAAAATCTACCTTGTTTCCCCTTTATTTAGCAAATTTTTTAAATAAATTGCTGAACCTAATTTGTTTTCAGCTTTCAACTATTAGATATTATGGATTGATATTTCAAAATTCAAATCCATAAGTTCAAAAATGCGCTTTCCTTTCAAATTAGCTGAAAACAAAGAGTTTGATGTCGTCGGTTTCGGCACGAACGCGGTTGATTATTTAATCATCGTGCCTGAATATCCGGCGTATAACTCGAAAATCGAATTAACCGACTACGTGCAGGCGGCGGGCGGCGAGATTGCGACGACGACCGTCGGCTTGCGGCGTTTAGGCGCGCGAACGGCTTACGTCGGGCGTTTCGGCGACGACAAGGAAGGCGATTTCGGTTTGCAGACTTTGCGCAACGAAGGCGTTGATGTAAGTTTTGCCGAACAGATCGAAACTGCGCGGACACAGATCGCCTTTATCGTCATTGACGAGCGCAGCGGCGAGCGGACGGTTATCTGGAAACGCGACAAAAAGCTGGCTTACACGGAAAAAGACGCGCCCGTGGAAATCGCCGCACGCGGACGCATTCTGCATTTTACACCGCACGACGCGCGGGCTTGTCTCGAAATGGCGCGTGCCGCCAAAAACGCGGGCGCGATTGTTTCGATTGACATAGATAATATTTTTGAAGGCATCGAAGACGTTTTGCCGCTTGTGGACATTTTTGTTTCGTCCGCCGAATTCCCCGAAAAACTGGTCGGAATCAACGATAAAAAAACCGCCTTGCGCGAAATAAAATCGCGTTACGGCTGTGCGGTTGTCGGGATGACGCTGGGCGAAACCGGCTCGCTTCTGCTTTGCGAGAACGAATTCATCCGCACCGACGGATTTGAAGTCCCGAACGGCTGCAAGGACACGACCGGCGCGGGCGATTCGTTTCGCGTCGGGCTTCTCTACGGCGTTTTGCAGGGCAAATCGGTCGAAGAAAGTGCAAGAATGGCAAACGCCGTCGCCGCCCTCAAATGCCGCGCGGTCGGTGCGCGAACTTCTTTGCCCGATGAAAAGGAATTGTTTAATTTGCTTTCGCAGTAAGGTTGGACAAACTTCAGTTTGTCGCATATTCCGCAAACAGACGACAAACTCAAGTTTGTCGCACTTTACTTTACAAACACAAATTCGCCGAATTTTTCGGGAACGTGAAAAGCAGGCTGATTCGTCAAAGTCGGCGACCACGCCAGATAACCGCGCGTTTCGCCCGTTCCGACACAGCGAAAAATGTTTCCGAGCCAGACATCGTCCGCTTTCGGAGTTTTGCCGAATGCCTGCCATTCAACCTTTATCGCCATCCAAACTTTGTCTTTTTCGATTTTTGCGAAAGACTTCATACCCGACGCGTAATCCCAATCGGTAATTCTTTCATTAATTTTTTGATGAATTCCCAGATCAATCCATTCACCGTTCGGGGCGATCTCAAACTCGAAATATTTGCGCGGTTCTTCTTTATTCGGCGCGAGAAAAATCTCGCAAACGTCTCTGTCCCAAAGCCTGTGCGTTTTTGCCGCTAAATTCGGCGTTTCGCTGACAACCAAAGGTTCGCTTTGATTTGCTTCAAACCGCACGTAAATCGCCGCGTCAGACCACAAAAGTTTCGCCTTAAACTGCCTGCTTTCGGGCGCGTTCTCGCCCGACCAGTATTTATCAACCGAAGCGGTTTCCGCCTTTTCCCAAGCTTTATTTTCAAGCTCGATGACAGAAAAATCTTCTTTGATATAAGCGATTTTGATTTTGTAATTCATTTTGGATTGCGCGTTTGAATACGAAATAACAGTCAAGACACAAACTGTCAGCAACAAAATAGAATTGACGTTTTTCATAGCTGATGATTAAACGCCAATTCTACCGAAAATTCAAATTTAAATTTATTTCCCTGACGATCGTTCGTTTCGATACAAACTTTGATCATAGCCGAAAAAAAATTACGTTTCTATGACGAGCGTCACAGCAGAACGAGTAAAATTTTGTGATTATATTCACAAAGCAGTCAAACGCTTTGGATAGATTTAAAACAATTAGGTTCTAAAGACTATCGCCACCCCCGATCAAGCATCACCCCCGATGAAATTTTTAACGGGAGGAAAACTGCAGTGAAAGCAGAACATATTAGAACCAAACTCGGTCATACCTTTGGGAAAAATAAACATAAAAATATAATTCGTAAATTCAGCGTGCTTCTATTTGTCGCGGCTTGCGCTCTGTTGATTTTGACGGTGAGCGTTTCGGCGAACGTACCGCCGGTTTACAGTCTTCAATTTCTCGGCGAAGGCTCGCCGTCGGCGATCAATAATAACAATGTCGTTGTCGGAAGAAGAATCAGCGGCAATAATTACACGCCGTTGGTGAGCGAAAACGGCGCGGCGTGGACGGTTTTGCCTGTTCCGGCAGGCGCGATGACCGTTTTTCCGACCGATGTCAACGACAGCGGCGTGATCGTCGGCGTTTCGTACGATACGTCATGGAATCCGGTTGCCGTGCGCTGGACAAAGGGCAAAGGCGGCGTTTACGCGGTCGAAATTCTGCCGCGTCTAGCAGGAAATACTTCTTCCTATGCGACGGGAATCAACAATCTCGGACAGATCATCGGCGCACGCGGCTCGCTCGGATATGTGCCGACGGGAACGGGCTGGGTTTACAGCGACGCGAACGGTTTGATTGATCTGGTCAGTTATAACTTTTGGGTGTACCCGATTGCCATTAACAACAACGGAATAATCATCGGCGGACAGGAACGATTGAATCTCACCACCGGACAGGTTGACGTGATCGGGCAGGGACCGTCGAATTACAACGCAATCGGCGGCGTATCAATCAACGACAACGGATTTATTGCGGGAACAGGAACTTTGCGTTCATCGTCGCTCAATATCGTTTCGCTCTTTCGATATGAAGGCACAACGGGCTGGCGTTATCTGACCGGAACGAGTCGTTGGACGGTTGCGTCGAGCATCAACAATCTCGGCGACATCGGTTTCGGCGAACTCGGCGCGGGATTATATCTCGACGGGCTCGGCATTTACGCGGTCGGCAGTCTGCTCGATCCCGTCGTTACGGGGCAGGGCTGGACGATTACCGGAAGCAGCGCGTTAATCAACGATTTACGGTCAGTAACGACCATCGGACGAAACTCGGTAACGGGACAAACAGGCGGCGTTTTGCTGACGACCGCCGGAAGTCTTCCGCCGCCGACCGCGCCTGCCAATCTGCAAGGCGTTTCGCATCCGGCAACGCGGATGGAGCCATATAATTCGATCAATCTGACGTGGCAAAACACGAGTGTTTTGACGCGCGGCTACGAACTTCAACGCCGTGAATTAAATTCAAACAATTGGATCACGCTGTCGCTGACACCGCCCGGAACAATGACGAATCACACGGATACAACGGTCGGCGTGAATATTACATACGAATACCGCGTCCGCGCCGTCGGACTCGGCGGCAACAGCCCTTGGTCAGACAGCGTGACGGTTACTTCGCCGCCGACGCCGCTCGACACCACGCCGCCGGTCGTGACGATTTTAAATCCGACGGACGGCGCGAACGTTTCGGGCATCGTGCCGGTTTCAGCACAGGCGACCGACAACGTGGCGGTCGAATATCTCGAAATCAGTTTCTGGAATCAATATCTCGGTCAGGAGGTGATTCTCGGTTCGGTTTCAAACGCGGGTTCGCTGAGTGTTAATTGGGACACGCGCGGACTGACTCCGGCGACTTATCGTTTGCGAGCTTTTGCCTACGATACGCTCGGAAATTGGACAAACCGCGATATTTCGGTCAATGTCTTGGCATCAACACCGCTGAACGTCTTGCGCGTCAGCAATATTTCGCTGACAGCTACAGGTGCGACGATCGTCGGACGCGTGACCGTGCGCGACCGCAACGGCAGAAACGTGCGCGGCGTGCAGGTAACGGGCGAATGGCTTTTGCCGAACGGAAGCATCGAAACGGCAATTGCGTCAACAAATTCGCTCGGTTACGCCTATTTTACGACGCGTTCGGGAAGCGGAACATTCACGCTTCGCATCACCAACGCCTCTAAACCCGGCTACACCTTTGACGCGGCAAACAGTGTCCTGACAAAAAGTATCACGCGGTAAATAAAAAAGGCGCGCCCGAATAAATTCAACATTCGGGTGCGCCTTTTTTATTCATAAATTACAAACTTTCCCTTTTTCACAGCGAAAAGTTTGTAATTTGTCTTTATTTCCCTGTATTGAAAACCGTCTTGAACGCCATTTTCGCGAGCTTCCAAGTTCTATCCAAATCAATTTTGCCGTCCTTGTCGCGCCCTAAAAGCTTGTCGGTCAGCATTTTGCGTAAATCCTTGCCTTCGCGTTTGAGCATAAATTCTTTCGCGTAAGGCTTGGCGGTTTCAAAGAAATTGAATTCGGGATCGGTGATAATTCCGATGCCTTCGAGCGTCATTAAGGCGCGCATAATATACGTGAAATTCGATGGCAGACGGAACGGATAATCGTACATCACGTCCGCCAGATCGTAGGTCAATTCCTTGAATTTCACGTCCTTTAATTTCAGATCGAGATGCAGTTTGAACATTTTGACGACGACATCTTTGATCTTCGTTTCATCCGCGCCGGGTTTCAGGAATTCCAGATCAATCAAATCCTGCGCGATGGCTTCGGGGTCTTTGGCAACGACGTGGAAAAACGCGTCAATCATTTTCGCCTGCAATTGCGGCGTGATTCTGCCGACCATTCCGAAATCGAAAAACGCGAGCCGCCCGTCGGGCATCACCAAAAGATTGCCCGGATGCGGGTCGGCGTGGAAAAATCCGTCTTCGAGAAGCTGTTTGAGATAGGTTTTGATCAGCAGACGATTAACTTTTTCGGGCGAAACTCCGCGCGCTTTCAATTCCTCCAATTCGGTAACTTTCGTGCCGTGAATGAATTCCATCGTCATCACTTTCGAAGTCGTCGCGCTCCAGTAGATTTTCGGGACGTGAATATTGTCCCAATCTTTGAAACTATTGCTGAAACGTTCGGCGTTGCGTCCTTCGGAAGCGTAATCCATTTCTTCGTGGATCGTTTCGTCAAATTCCTTGAGCATTCCCGCCCAATCGGCGTTTTCGTTCAAACTCGGAAAGCGTTCGGCAAATTTCGTAACCTTCCGCAAAATTTCGATGTCGCCTTTGATAATTCCGGCGAGATTCGGTCGCTGAACTTTGACCGCGACTTCTTCGCCGGTAAAAAGTTTGGCGCGATAAACTTGTCCCAAACTCGCCGCCGCGACGGGTTCGATGTCGAATTCCGCGTAAACCTCCGAGATTTTTTTGCCGAGTTCCTTTTCGATCCGCGCAAAAGCGATTGCGTTCGGAAATGACGGAACGCTGTCCTGCAATTCGCCCAAAGCCTTAACGAACGGCAACGGCAAAAGGTCGGCGCGCGTTCCGAGAGATTGCCCGATCTTGATAAACGTCGGACCAAGCTCGATCAAATTTTCCTTGAGCCAGACGGCTTGTTTTTCCTGATTCAGCTCTTTGTTCGATTCCGAGCCGATAAAAAACCAGCGCAGAAGCAGAATGAATTGATGAAAAAACCAGAGATTTGCTTTATGAAATTTTTCGCCCAGAACCGCGAGCCACGTAAGTTTTCGCGCGATTTCAAGCCGCGTTTCGGCTTGTTTGATATGCTGTGCGCGGTGCATATCGTATTGATCGAGATACAGATAAAGCGAGAGCATCCCGATGACCTTCGACACCTGAAAAAGCCGCCAGTAACCGCGAAACCCGAGATAATTCCTTTCAATTTCGGTTTCCTTTTCGATCAGGGATTTTTCTTCGGCGATGAGTTGTTCGTTGGAAATCTGCTTTGAAACCGGCAGTTTTTTTGTCGGCACCAATTCGTGCTGACCGTTGCCGTTTTCAGGCATCGGCTCAATAATTTTTTCCTTTAATGCCAAACTCTTATTTTCTTCCACCGACAATTCTTTTTGCATAACCACTCTTAGAATCACAAAAAACGCTGCGGTTTGCAAAAAAGTTCCGCAATGCTTTTAAATTCAAATCAATCAGAGCCGTAATCAAATTGCAGTAATTTAGTCTTAGCTTGATTTATTGAAATAAAAGTCAGGAGATAGTCATAAATATAATGAGTTTCAATTAGCCTGTCCGTATCGTCAAACCAATCTTTATCAAGATAAAATACTTCGTCATTATCAATCTTTAAGTAATCAAGTAAAAATTTGGATTTTGAAAAATTATCTGCGAAAATTTGTTTGAATTCCTCCGTTTCGGCTTCCCAAGATTCTTTTTCTATTTCCGATAAAACTATTTTTTCTATATCTTTCCCTTTTATTCTCTTGAAATCATCGATTGTTATATTATTTATCAAAAATGCGTCGTGAGCAGCATATTCAATTTCCCTTTGACGTTTGTTTTCGTGAAATTCATCGGTGAAATAATAGGTTTTAATAAATTCGCTGATTATTTCTTCAAAGGGATACTCCTGAAGTTCACCGGGAATCTCAAATTCGTAGAAGTAGAAAAAATGATAGTTTGTAATATGTCTTGTATGAGATAAACGGTTAAACATAAATAAAGACTTCTTGTTAATTTTCATAAAAATCACTTCACGTTAAATCCAGCATATTCTTAACGCCTTCGTGCGAGAAATAGTTCAAGGCGCGGCGCGTATCTTTTTCGATTTGGGCGCGAAGCGCATCAATGCCGTCGAATTTGCGTTCGTCGCGGATGCGGTGCAGGAAGCGGACGCGCAGCACGTCGCCGTAAAGGTCGCCGTCGAAATCGAAAACGTAAGATTCGATTGACGGTGCGCTTTCGTCTTCAAATGTCGGGCGCACACCGACATTCGTGATGCTTCTGCGCCAAACGTCATTTATCAAAACGGCGGTTGCATAAACGCCGTAACGCGGAATGACGCGGTTGTGCGGTTTGAGATTGGCGGTCGGAAATCCGATCGTTCGCCCGCGTTGGAGTCCGTGAATGATCTGACCTTCGACACCATACGGACGACCGAGCATCCGCCGCGCCAGATTTACCTTACCTTCGGCAAGAAGCTGACGGATTTGTGATGACGAAATGCGCTGTCCGCGCAGACGGACTTCCGGAACTTCATCGGCAAAGAAATCGAGCCGTTTACTCATTTCGCGCAAAAGCTCGATGTTTCCGCCGCGATTCTTACCGAAAAAAAAGCCTTTGCCGAGAAAGACTTCACGCGCTTGAAGGCGTTCGTGAACGATGTCGCGCAGAAAGGTTTCCGCGTCAATTCCGGCAAATTCCTTGTCAAAACGAATGACGATTGCCTGTTCGATTCCGAGAACTTCAAAATTAGCCAGCCGCTGATCTAAAGTTTGCAGCAGCGGCGGTGCATTTTCGGGATGCAGAACGGCTCGTGGGTGCGGGTCAAAGGTAATAACCGTCGGCACGGCACGGGTCGCGTTCGCGCTTTCGACGACCGTTTGCATAATGCGCTGATGCCCGAGATGCAGACCGTCAAAAACGCCCAAAGTCAAAACCGTTCCGCGCAAGATATTGGCATTGTCCGTTCCATGAAAAATTTTCATAATTCGATCAAATAATGAGAAATCAGTGTTCCGTAACCTTTTTTCTTTCGGAACGCTTGATGTTGCCGCCGATATGTCCGCCGATTAATTCGGGTTCGGGATTTAAAGTGCGCCGAAGTTCGCTGCGTCCGATTATTTTTCCGTTTTTGATATTTGAAAACAGCCCGCAAGACAGGTAAGTTTTAAGTATTTCGACCAAGAAATAAGGAACTTAACCGTGCCTGCGAACTGATGAATTTTGTTATAGCATTTGCTCCACTTTTTTCCAAGCCTGTTTTTCAAAGAGTCGGGAACAATGTAAGGTAAACTTTAGTTTGCCGTCGTTCGTTGAAAGGTCAAAGCGTCGGGTAGCAAAGGGCGTTCCGCGTTTGTTGTACTTTTTTTTCATCCATTCGAGTTAAATTTGCTCTAGCAGTTTTTATGTGCCGAAATATTAAACAATTACACAATTTCGCGCCGCCCGCGACCGATGAAGAAGTTCGCGCCGCGGCGGTTCAGTTCGTCCGCAAAGTTTGCGGATTTAACAAATCTTCCGCCGTTAATTCGGAGGCTTTTGAAACGGCGGTTGACGAAATTACGGAATCCGCAAAAACATTGCTCGAATCACTCGTTACAAACGCGCCGCCGAAAGACCGCGAGGTTGAAAAAACAAAGGCACGGGAACGAAACCGGCGCAGATTCAATATAGTTGATAACGGATAGTGGAAAGTTGATAGTTTTTGTATTTTACTATTCGCTTTCCACTATTTTTCAAACGGTTCGAGGTGCGAAAAAACAGTTGAGTTCGGCACTTTTTCGCGGATTTCGATTTCGATGTGGTCGGCTATTTCATGGACTTTGTAAATCGTCCAATCGTTCGGAAATTGAATGTCAACGTAGAAGAATTTTTTCATTCCCGATTGGCGCGACCGGAAATTTTCGTAAGTGATGCCGTTTTTTTCGACGTATTTCTGCAAGACTTCTTCGGCGATAAATTGAATTTCCGGCGCGACCACCGTGTCCATCAAGCCTAAAACCGAGCGTTTAATTAAACCGTAACCCGTCCAGATGATATTGACGGCGACGAGAATCGCAACGATCGGGTCAAGCCTCAGCCAACCCGTCAGACTGACCAGCGCAACCCCAATAATTACGCCGACCGATGTCCAGACATCAGTCATCAGATGATGCCCGTCGGCTTCCAAGATAAGCGAATGATGTTTCTTCCCGACGCGAATCAGCAGGAGTCCGACCGACAAATTAACCGCCGTCGCAATACCCGAAATTACTAAACCGATGCCGAGCTGTTCCAACGGCTGCGGAGCAAGCAAACGCTGAAATGCCGCGTAAGCGATGCTCAAAGCGGCGAGAAAAATCAGTGTGCCTTCGATGCCGCTCGAAAAATATTCCGCCTTGTCGTGTCCGAAGGCGTGGTCGTCGTCCGCCGGCGCGGCGGCAATCTTTAAAGTAAAAAGCGCGACGATTGCCGCCGCGAGATTGATCAGCGATTCGAGCGCGTCCGAAAGCAGTCCGACCGAACCCGTAAACCAATACGCCGCCGTCTTGAGCGTGATCGTAATAATCGCCGCCGCAATCGAAAGCCACGCGTAACGGGTCAGATTTTCTCTCTCCATCAGCGAAATGATGCCACAGTTTCACGCAAAAAAAAACTTCAAAACCGCGCGGCATTTTTGATGTTCAGTTTAATTTTTCCTGTAATTTTCGCAGAGCGTTGTAAGCCTGCATATAATTCGGCTGTTCGTCGAGTGCCAGCCCGTAATGCTTCGCGGCTTCGAGTAATCTTCCGCGTTTTTCGTAAACGCGGGCGAGATTAAAATGCGGATAAGCGCGCGCCTCGTAGCGAATCGAAACAATCGCCAGTTTGAACCAGCGCACACAGTCGTAATAATTTCCCTTGGCGATCAGATAACTGCCGATGTCGTTATACGGATTGCCGAAACTCGCGTCAACTGCGATTGCCGCCAGACATTCGGCGATTGCCAAATCGTAATTTTCCTCGAAACTATAAGTCCAACCAAGAAAAGTGTAGGCTTCAGCGGTCGGGAAAACCTCGATTGATTTTTTATAAAGTTTGATTGCCGCCTTATAATCCTTTGCCATCTGCGCTTCGTAGGCTTCATTAAAAAGCGCGACGGCTTCACGCTTGGCGGGATTTTTTATTTCCTGTTCGAAAAACATCGCTGATTAAATCTTAATTCTTACGGCAAACAAGAGCAAGATTTAATCAGCTAAGAAGCTGTTTGGAAAATCAAGAATTGATTAATCTCAATAAAATCAAGCGAGCCGGTCCGATGTCAATAAATATTTCGCCAGGGTCGCAAAATCGTTCGTCGTCTTTTAACATTCGGCGATTATCGAATCGCTCAAATCGAGCCGATGATATTCGTTATTTGTAATTATCGAAAAGTCTTTCGCAAAATCGTTGTAATCAATTTGGCTGATGGGCGGTTAAAGGCACTAAAAACTTCGACAATACTCAGCTTTGTTGTAATAATCGAATTGTTTGAAATGGACAGAACGAGATTTGAAAAATTGCTTGACGAAGGATTGTTGCTTTCAAAATCGGAAAAAGCTTGGTGCGGTTGGGTTTTCCGACACACGCCGCAAGTTATTGGGTTCTCGATTTGTATCCAAAGGAAATAAGAAGTTAAAAAAAATTATGAAAACACTAATCAAAAACGGACGAATCGTAACGGCGGTGGATGATTACCGCGCCGATATTTTAATCGAAGATGAACAGGTTTCAGTCATCGGCAAAACGCTTGAGATGGAAGCCGATAAGGTGATTGATGCGACCGGAAAACTGGTAATTCCGGGCGGAATTGATCCGCATACGCATATGGAATTGCCGTTTGGCGGAACTTCTTCGTCGGATGATTTTTTTACCGGAACTCGGGCGGCGGCGTTCGGCGGAACGACGACGATTATTGATTTTGCCGTGCAGAACAAAGGCGAATCAATGCTTCTCGGTGCAGACAAATGGCATCAGAAAGCGCAGGGCAAAGCCGTCATTGATTACGGTTTTCATTTGATTACGACCGATTTTGAGGACAAAAATAAGCCCGAAATGTTCAAATTGATAAACGAAGGCATCACGTCCTTCAAACTTTTTATGGCGTATCCGGGCGTGTTTTTGTCGGACGATGCAACGATTTTCCGCGCAATGTCAGCCGCAGGCGAACGCGGCGGGCTGGTTTGTATGCACGCCGAAAACGGCATTGTCATCAATGAAATTATCAAAAAGTTTTTAGCCGAAGGCAGAACCGCGCCGAAATATCACGCGCTGACGCGCCCGACCATCGCCGAAGCCGAAGGTGTGCATCGCGCCATCGCGCTCGCGGAAATGGCTGAAACGCCCGTTTATATCGTGCATCTGTCGTGTTCGGACGCGCTCAATCAAGTCCGTCAGGCGCGTGATCGTGGAATTCCCGCATTTGCCGAAACTTGTCCGCAATATCTGTTTTTATCAATTGACGATTACGGCGACGGCTGGGACGGCGCGAAATATGTGATGACTCCGCCTCTGCGCGAACAACACAACCACGCCGAACTCTGGAAAGGTTTGAAAATGGACGACCTTCAAATAATTGCGACTGACCATTGCCCGTTTTGTATGAAAGACCAAAAAGAACTCGGGCGCGATGATTTCTCGCTCATTCCCAACGGTGCGCCGGGCGTGGAATATCGGATGGAACTAATTTACAACGGCGGCGTGGTCGAAAACCGAATTTCGCTCAACCGCTTCGTCGAATTAACCTCGACCGCCGCCGCGAAAATGTTCGGAATGTTCCCGAAAAAAGGCACCATCGCCGTCGGTTCAGATGCCGACATCGTAATTTTCGACACCGAAAAAGAACACACATTCACGCTCGAAGCCCAACATATGAACGTGGACTACTGCGCCTACGAAGGCAAAACCATTAAGGGAAAAGTCGAAACCGTTTTGTCGCGTGGAAGAGTTGTCATCGAAAACGACGAATGTCTGGTCGAAAAAGGCAGCGGGCAATTCATCAAACGCGGTGAATGCGTGAAGATTTAGAAAACAATATGTTTAGAAAATTCAAACGCCATTATCACACTACTAAACGAGCGTATTTTGATGCTCTCGCTGAAAACACGAATCTAGGTTTTAGCATCAGTCATACTCAAGGCGAACCGCTAAAATATAGTGAAAACTCTCCAGACCGAGATAAAGTAGCAAGATTTGCGGCTTTGGTTTATAGATTTTTAGATGAGCAGGGCGATTTATATTACCAAAAGATTTTGAATTTAATAAAATCTGATTTTCCTAATGTTACAACTGCCGAAGACTTTGAAGCAATTGAAAATGGAATAGCCGGAATTGAAGATGGAATAATGCCATTTACAATAAATGAAAAAGAATTTACGGCAAAACAAATTTTCAAACTTATTGCAGAAGCAGGATATTTTGAGCGCAAGAAAGAATCGGAAAAATTCTTTGCAGAAATTGCAAGGATGCCACTTGTTCATAATATGTTTTGGTTTCAGTTCAAAAACTATGCATTTAATGCTTTTCGCATTATTTCTGTAATCTTCGATTTAATTAGAGGAATAGAAAATCACGAGGAATATAAACATAAGTTTGAGCCTGAAGAAATTATTCTCAAAAAATGTATTTACTGTTTATCTGAAACTGGAACTTTTAATTCCGAAGAACATATTCTTCCAGAAACTCTTGCAGGAGATAATATTTTTTTACCAAAAGGATTTGTTTGTGATGCTTGTAATAACGGAATTTCATCTAAATTGGATGAAGCATTAATAAACTTTGAGCCAATCGCATTTCTTCGCGTTCAGTTTACGCCTTATACAAAAACAGGTAAATTTCCAAGGGCAAACTTTCAAAATATGGTGATTGAGAAAACCGACCCGAACCACATTAAAATTACAGCTAAAGACAAAACTGGACGACCAAAAAACAAAAGAACTCTTGAAGACGGACAGGAAACTTTTACTTTAACTTGGACTGGTAAAAAGCTGACTTGGGAACTTTACGCAAGAGCAATTTATAAATTCGCATTAGGCTTTGTCGCCCACGATATGGGACAAGTCGCTGCTCTTGATGACAGATACCAACCTGCGAGAGATTTCATTCTTGGCAAAACCTCTTTTAATAACAATATGATGGTTTCAATGAAATCTAAACCACATCCTTCAATTCACACACATTGTGATATGAATTACGGTGGAACTCCATTTTTTATAGACATATTCGGAATGATGTTTATGATTAATCTTGAAGAGTTTCCAGTATTACAAAATCCAGTTAAGCAAGAAGGAAAGCCAGAAGATGAAATTTTAGAAGCGATTTCTAAGGAATATGAGTTTGAGTTAATCTCGCTCAAATAAAATTAAATTTGAAGATGATTTTTAGACTGACGGAGAGAGAGTTAAAAACCAAGTTTGGAGATTTTCGGGAGATTCTGTATTACGACGGGCAGAAGGAATCAATCGCGCTCGTGGTGGGAAATGTTGAAAATGACTCGGATGTGATTTGCCGCGTTCATTCGGCTTGCGTTTCGGGACACGTTTTTAACAGCGTCGAATGTGAATGTCAGGCGGAAATGGAAGCGGCGCAGAGCGCGATTCAAAATGCGGGAAAAGGCTTGATAATTTATCTCGAACAGGAAGGCAAAGGCAACGGGCATCTTGCGTTGATGGCGAGCATTCCGTATAAAAAAGCGGGAATGAAGCAGTCGGAAGCCTACGAAAAGGCGGGTTTTGAAAAAGATGCGAGAAGTTTTCGCGCCGCTTCGGAGATTTTGGCGGATTTGAAAGTCAAATCGGTCGTGTTGTTGACAGACAACGCCAAAAAAGCCGACGATTTACGAAAATATTCAATCAATGTTTCTGCGATAAAAGAGTTGAAAATATGACAAATGAAAATCGAGACTTTGTTGAACTAACCGAAGACGTTTCCGCGTCGCCGCTTTGGAATCACGATCTCGCGCCGACGAGCGTCGAAGAGCGAACGTGGACGACGTGGAATATCGCCGCTTTGTGGATCGGGATGAGCGTCGTCATTACGACTTACACGCTCGCGGGCGGATTTATCGAAGCGGGAATGAATTGGCGGCAGGCGATGTTGACGATTCTTTTGGGCAACTGCATCGTCTTGATTCCGATGATCTTGAACGCGCACGCCGGAACGAAATACGGCGTTTCGTTTCCGGTTTTGTGCCGCGCTTCGTTTGGCACGAAAGGCGCGAATATTCCGGCGATTTTGCGGGCGATTGTCGCCTGCGGCTGGTTCGGGATTCAGACGTGGATCGGCGGAACGGCAATTGACGCGCTTCTGACGGCGGTTTGGTCGGGTTGGGCGAATTTTGATGCGATGATTGGCGGAAATCCGCTTCACACTTGGATTTCGTTTTTTCTTTTCTGGCTGATTCAGGTCGTCATTATTTTGAAAGGCATCGAAGGCATCAAACGTCTCGAATCGTGGTCTGCGCCTTTGCTTTTGCTTGGCGGTTTGGTTTTGCTCGTTTGGGCGAGTTCAAATGCGGGTGGACTCGGAAATATTTTGTCAAATTCATCCGTTTTGCAAAAAAATCAGGCGAATTTTTGGACGATTTTTCCGGGCGCATTAACGGCTTCGGTCGGTTATTGGGCGACGTTAAGTTTAAACATTCCCGATTTTACGCGCTACGCGAAATCGCAAAAATCGCAGATGCTCGGGCAAGCATTCGGCTTGCCTTTGACGATGACGGCGTTTGCGTTTATCGGCGTTGCCGTTACATCTGCAACGGTCATTATTTACGGCGAAGCGATTCCCGATCCCGTCAAATTGATTCAAAGATTCGACAGCGCGATCGTTATTTTATTTGCGATGCTCGTTATTTTCGTCGCGCAATTGACGACCAATATGGCGGCAAACGTCGTTTCGCCGTCTAATGATTTTTCAAATCTGAATCCGAAACGAATTTCTTACGTCGCGGGCGGACTGATTACAGCCGTGATCGGAATTTTGATGATGCCGTGGCAGTTGATGTCTTCGATGGGCGCGTATATTTTTACATGGCTGATCGGTTATTCGGGCTTGATGGGCGCAATCGGCGGGATTATGATTTGCGATTACTGGCTCTTGCGCCGCCAAAAATTAAATCTCGGCGAACTTTTCAAAACCGACGGAGTTTATTCCTATTCGAGCGGTTTCAACTGGCGGGCGATTGTCGCTTTGGTGGTCGCAATTCTGCCGGTCGTTCCCGGATTTTTACGCGCCGCGACCACGCCGAACGGACAGGTTGCGAATCCGAATTTCTTTGACACGCTTTATATTTATGCGTGGTTTGTCACCTTTGCAATCGGGTTTGTTTTGTATTTGGTTCTGATGAAATTGAGTGCGCCGAAAGAATTTGGAGTGTCCGAAGATAGCCAAAAGATTTAAGTCGAGAGAAGCCAATGGGAAATTCTCCGTATTCGATTTACTGCCATAATCCAAGAAACCCTTATTTCAGACTCACTTGTAGTAAGTCTGATTTGATGCCTGTAAAAATTCTCGAAGAGCAATACGATATGGATTTGGATTGGAATATTCGCATCTTTGTGAGCAATCAGGAACATTCCGAAATGCTCAAAGCGATGTTCGTCGAAATCGTGGATTTTTGCGAGGCTTTCTCCGGCGAATATTTTTTTGCCTCGAATCTGGCGGATATTTTGAAAAACTTTATTGACCGCGAGCTGCCGTTTTCGCTGATTTCTCCGCTTCTACCCAAAAAGGCACTGGCAAAATCAGATGAGATGAACACTATTCTCGCCCGGATTTGGAAGCCCGAAAAAAGATAGGTCAAGAGGAGCGAAAAATATCCGAATTTTTCGGTTTATCCGGAAGATTCGGCACATTCTTCGTGCGGAAATTGTTTATGAAAAGTATTTTTTACAGATTATTCGGTGTCGGGAAAATCCGCGAACCGCTTTTGTCGGAATTAAAAAGCGAAGGAATTATCGCATCGGACGAAGGAATTCGCTCGACTTTGACCTACAAAAATTTTCGCGCTCCGGGCAGATATTCAAATTGGAAACGGCGTTGGATGGTCGGCGCGGTCGCGCTCACGAAAAAGCGGCTTGTTTTACAGCAGTATTCACAGCCGGTGATTAATATTTTGCTGACCGACGAGCGTTTTCAAAAGATAAAAGTTTCGCTTGAAACCGAAGATACTTTGCTTTTTGAATTCGAGCCGAATCTTTTTCTCGAAAATTCTTCGGGACAAATAGAATGGCGTTTTCGCACGGAAACGGCAACTATGTTTGCGAAGGAAATCAACAATTTAGAAAAGTAATTCGATATAGAAAAATGAACGATCAAACCAGTCAAAAAGCCAAACGCGCCGAGCGTTCCGACAAAGGACTTTTTATGACGATGATGGGCGTGTTTTTTTTGCTTTTCGCAATTGCTCCGGCTTACTGGGCTTTTTACAATTTCGGTGAATATCGCCAAACTGCCGATTTTATCAGGCAGTTAAACGAAAAATCCAAAACCGATGCGACGCCGGGCGAACGGCAGGAACGCGGCGAGCGAATTTCCTCTTCGAGTGCGAGAGCCGAACGTTACGGGCTTGAAATGCTTCTGAGCGGCGCGGGCGGCGCGGTTCTTTTCGGCATCGCATTGCTGTTTTTCAGAAAGGCTTGGCGAAGTCGGAACCGGAAAAATTTTTATGAAAATATTGACCCGCGCACGATTCCGATTCCGCCAAACCGTATCGAAGTCAGCTACCAAAAACTCTACGACATTTTGTTCGCGCTGATTTTTTTCTTTTTCGGCGGAATGCTTTTACTCATTATTTATCAAAACTTTACGAGCAGATTTATCAAACCGGCGGACGCGATTATCCGCAGTTTGATATTTGCCGTTCCGATTATTTTATTGCTTTCGGTAATTTGCTATTTAATGATTCGCGCAAAGCGCAATGCACTGAAATTTTTCGACGCTTCGGGCATCAAACGCGGCGACGGGCGGATTTTTGCGTGGAACGAATTCTGCGGCACAGTAACGCAGACGGCTTTTAATCAGCGCACGCAAAGAAAATACATCTGGCGCGTCGAACTCGTTTTTGCCAACGGCGAATCGGCGTGGCTGATTCCGAACCGAATCAAAAATTACGATGAAGTTTTCAATTACGTTGCGAGTCTTCCGCCGGCAGTCTTGAGAAATTGAGCAAGAAAAATTTGCAATAAATGGTAAAATCAAAACGATTTAAGTGTTAAAACCGATAGAAAAATTTAGTTGTGCGGTAAATATAACTTTAAATGTTTTCGTTTTGATGAAAACGAGTCGCCGAAAAAATTATGAATAGTATCAGTAGAATTTTGCTTTGGCTTGCGGTTATTGCGTGGGGATTTTGGCTTGGCGGTTTGATTTATGAAATGGTCGTGATTATGCCGCTTTGGAGCGCAAATTTGCCGCAATCTGTTCTTGAATGGAATTCCAGACCGAACTTTGTTGTAAATCCGACGCGCTTTTATCTTCCGATTGTCATAACCTTAATTTTGTCTTCGTTGTTGGCGATGGTCTTGAATTGGAAGTCGGGCAATCATCGAATCTGGCTAATTCTTTCGAGCGTCTGTGTCATCACAGCTTTTGTTTTTACGATTATTTATTTCTTTCCTAAAAACGAACTCTTGTTTCGCAATCAGAACGCGGGTTTAAGCGGCGAAGAAATTACGGCAATTGCAAACGCTTGGATTCAGGCAAATTGGATTCGGTTTAGTATAATGGCAGTCGGTTTTTTTGCGGCATTAAAGGCATTTAGTTTGCCAAAGACGGATTAGAAAAAAAAATATGAAATACGAAGTAGTTAAAAATTATTACAAGGGTGCTTTTCACGAAAGCAGCGCGACGGAAAATTTGGATGTTGTGTCGCCGATTGACGGAAATCTTTTGTCGAAAGTTCCGATGTCGAGTGTTGATGAACTAAACGCCGCCGTTCAGTCGGCGAAAAATGCCTTTGATGCGTGGAGCAAAACGCCGATCAAAGAGCGCGTGCAGGTTTTCTTCAAATACAGATATTTATTAGAGAAAAACTTTGACGAACTAACCGCGCTCGTTTCGGAAGAAAACGGCAAAACTTACG
>JALHNX010000007.1 GCA_022843305.1 Pyrinomonadaceae bacterium
GGCTGGTCGGGATCGCCTTCGAGAAAATGGACGAGAACTTCCATCCCGATTCGCGGAATAAACATCGATCCCCATTTATTGCCCGCCCAGGTTTGCGCGACGCGCACCCAGCACGAACTGCCTTCGTTGACCTGCCCGTCGCGGTCCCAATGAAGCTGAACTTTGACGCGCCCGTATTTATCCGTATAAATTTCTTCGCCGGCAGGACCGACGACAAAGGCTGTTTGACTGCCCTGCACAATCGGTTTCGGCGTTTTTCGCGGCGGGCGAAACGGCGGCGCTTTGTTTCCGTGCGCGATGCAGGTAAATCCGTTCGTATAAGACTCTTCAATATTGTCATTCGAAACGTAACTCGGATTTTGTTCGGTTTCGTGCGTGACGGATGTAATCACATACTGCCCGTTGTTTCCCGCGTTCGGATGATTAAACAGTTCAAAGCGATAGCCGGCGGTCATCGCAGAACAATCGCCTCTGCCGCTGATCACTTTATATTGAGCGTCCAAAGATTCGATCATTGTTTTGGCGGCAGTTCCCTTGTCGCTCTCCGTCAGACTAAATTCACTGTCATATTTTCTGGCATAACCGCCCGGAAAATCATAAAGTTCCAGTTTTTGATTGTCGCTGACCGAAAAGATGCTCAGTTCTTCTTTGTCGAGTTTTTTCGCGGGAAGTTGAAAATGATAATCCCATAAGGTTACTTTGCCGGTTTGCAGTTGAAATTCGGTCTGCCAACTGTTAATTGAAGTTACGAAATCTTCGGCATCGCGGGTAACATCAATAAAATACGGGATCTTGCTTTTCGACGGGCAATCGGGATGTGATTGCGGCGTATTGGCAACGACCATCTTGTGTTTCCCGTCTTGATGCTCGAAGTAGTAATAAATTCCTTCTTCTTCCATCAGACGCGAGGCGAAATCAAAATCCGATTCGCGGTATTGAACGCAATAATTTCGCTTGTTGGCAACTCCCTGAATCTGCCACGAAACATCAAAACCGTCGAAGACTTTTCGTAAGATGTCGGGAACGCTCAGGTTTTGAAAAATCCGGCTCTGGGATTTTTGCGTCAGAATCCAAACGTGCGGGACGATTTTCGCATAATAATAGGAAAAACGAATATCGCGGCTGCCCTGCGAAAAACGGCTGACGATTCCCGTCAACTCCCGAATCGTTCCGTCTCGCTGATCAATCGTGACCGTTACGCCTTTACCGACAATCTGTGTCGGGTCAACGACCGTCGCTTCAAATCCGGCGACGGTTTCTTCGTGAAGCAGTTCAACGTCAATCGAAAACAGCTGCGACAAACCTTCGGAAGCCGAAAGCCGGTTGATCAAAAGAAAGTCCTTGCCCAAAGGTGTGTAGATCGCCAGCAATCTATTGTCTTGTGTCGTCGGCATAATTTTTTTCCCTTTTTGTAAGGATTCAATTACTTATACAAAAAATCGGTAACTTTAGTTTTCGCTGCACTGACGATTTTCAGATACGATTATTGAAACGGGTAAATGCTTTTGATAACTTATATTTTAATGCATTTTTAAAAGAGAAGTATTTTTAATTTGAAAATTATCTTACCGTCAAATATTGCCAGAAGTCAATCATTTTGAACGATTTATATTTTCAGTTCTGATAAACTCTCATAATTCGAAAAAAGCGATAAACTGGTAACTGTCGGAGTATTCAACTATTGATTCAAACAGATTTGCCGGTTGTCCGCCGGCGGTAGTTTTCTAAATTCAAAAGCTGTTGAAAACCACAGCGCATCAGGGACAAATGACTGAGAAAAAAATAATGAAACGAGTATTTTTAATTGATACGATGTCGCATATTTTCCGCGCCTTTTTCGCACCGATGGGCGCGCGGCAAGAGCCTCTGCGAAACTCGAAAGGACAGGTTACACAGGCGGTTTTTGTCTTTACGAATATGCTCCGCAAGCTCCTCAACGACGAAAAACCCGACTACATCGCCGCCGTTTTCGATTCCGCCGCCCCGACCTTTCGCCACGATTCGTTTGCCGATTACAAAGCGAACCGCGCCGAAATGCCCGAAGATCTGTCTTCGCAGATGCCTTATATCGTCAAGGTTTGCGAGGCTTTCAACATTCCGATCCTGAAAATGGACGGCTTTGAAGCCGATGATATTATCGGCACGCTGGCGCAGAAAGTTACCGAAAAAGGAATGCAATCCGTCATCGTGTCAAATGACAAGGATTTGTGCCAGTTAGTGCGCGACCCGTTAATCGTTTGTATGCGGCAGAATTCGCAGAACGTTAAGCGTAAGGTTTCCGTGCCGCCGATCGAATGGTGCGACGAAGCATGGGTTTTGAACAAATTCGGCGTTCCGCCGACGAAAATCATTGATCTGCTCGGTTTGATGGGCGACGCGATAGACAATATTCCCGGCGCGCCCGGAATCGGCGAAAAAGGCGCGACCAAACTCGTTCAGCAGTTCGGTTCAGCCGAAGAAGCGATGCGCCGCGCCGACGAAGTGACGCATAAAACCTACCGCGAATCTTTGCAGAACAATCAGGATATTATCCGTCAGTCAATCGAGCTTGCGACGGTTCATAATTTCGTGCCGGTCGAACTCGATCTCGACGCGCTCAAACACCGCGACCCGAACCGCCAGCTCGCCTACCAGCTTTTCCGCGAACTCGAATTTACGTCATTAACGCGCGAATTTGCCGATTCGATGCCGCTTTTCGAGGGCTTGGACAATACGCCGATCGTCCGGATCGAACGCCGTTACAAAATCATCAACAACCGCGCCGAACTCGATAAACTGATCCGCCGTTTGTGGGAAACCGAACATTGGAGCTTTCAGGTTGACGATTCGAATTCCGAAGCGAAAGCCGATTCCTACGCGAAAAAACCGCCGCGCGGCGTGGCGATCGCGACCGGCGCGGGCGCGTCGTATTACGTCGATCTGGAAAATTTCGCCGAAGGCTTGGAATCGGCGGTCGAGCCGCTCCGGGATATTCTCTCGAACGGATTTCTCGCCAAAGTAACGCACGATTACAAATGCAATCTCGCGGTTCTGCAAAAGATCGGCATCGCGCCCGAAGCCGTCGAGGACGACACGATGATCGCGGCTTACCTGATTGACTCGGGACGCGGAAAATACGATCTCTCGTCGCTCGCACAGATTTACGCGGGCTGCGATGAAGCCTTCGAAATTCCCGAAGGCTGGACGGAAAACCAATACCGCACGGCGGAACGCGCTGATTTCGCTTTCCAAACCGCGCCGGTTCTTCGCAAAAAAATCGAGGAAGACGAGCTGGAGAAAATTTACACGGAGATCGAACTGCCGCTCGAACCGCTTTTATATCGCATCGAAGTCGCCGGCATGAAGGTCAACGAAGCGGCTCTGAAAGGCTTTTCGGATTTCGTTTCGACCGAACTCGAAACCCTGCGCGAAAAGATTTACGCGATTGCGGGACGCGAGTTTAATATCGGTTCGCCCAAACAGGTCGGCGAAATTTTGTCGGAACTGAACATCGCCGGAACGAAAAAAACCGCGACCGGACAGATTTCGACGAGCAAAGACATTCTGCTCGAACTCGCCGAAACTTATGACATTGCGCGTTTGATTATTGATTACCGCGAGCTTGACAAGCTCAAAGCGACTTATGCCGACGCGCTCCCGAAAATGATCGACGAGGACGGGCGGATTCACGGAAACTTAAATCAAACCGTTGCCGTGACGGGAAGGCTCTCATCGACCGAACCAAACTTACAAAATATTCCGATCCGCACTGAACTCGGTCAGCAGATCCGCCGTGCGTTCATTCCCGAACCCGGCTATAAACTGATTTCGGCTGATTATTCACAGCTCGAACTGCGCTTGCTGGCGTATGTCACACGCGACGAACGAATGCTCGACGCGTTCAAAAACGGCGAGGACATTCACGCGCAAACCGCGAAACTCGTTTTCGGCGCGAAAACCGACGCGGAAATGAAAATCGCCCGCCGCAATGCGAAGATCGTCAATTTTGCGATTGCCTACGCCGTCGAAGCCTACGGGCTTTCGCAGCGCGTCGGGATTTCCCGCGCCGAAGCCAAAAAGGTGATCGAAGATTATTACGAAACCTACAAAGGCGTGAAAAAATTTATGGACGAAATGCCCGAAATCGCCCGCGAAAAAGGTTTTGTAACCTCGATTTTCGGCAGACGAAGATATTTTCCGTCAATCAACGACCGCAATTTCAGCGTCCGCACACGCGCCGAACGCGAGGCGATCAATATGCCGCTCCAGGGTACCGCTTCCGATATTGTCAAGATTTCGATGCTCAAAACGGATGAAGCCTTGCGGCGTGAAAACCTGCAGACGCGGATGATTATGCAGGTTCACGACGAGCTTCTTTTCGAAGCACCCGAAGAGGAAGTCCCGAAGGCGATGGAAGTTATTAAAAAGGCGATGGAATCGGCAGTTGAATTAGACGTTCCGCTGACGGTCGAAATCGGGGCGGGCGATAATTGGATGAACGTCAAATAAAATCTGATTTGGGATTTGGGATTTGGGATTTGTTTCTTTTTACAGCTGACGTTTTTGTTTTAAACGATTGTTTGTCAGAAACATTTAGAATAAGCGCGCCTTCATTAGCGCGTCGGCAAATCCCAAATCCCAAATCCCAAATCCCAAATCCTTTTAACGCGCCGTCGGACGGTCACGATACCAGGGTTCTTTGAAGCGCAGGATATTTGCGAAAAGGCGTGTCGGGTTAAAAAGCATCCGGCTGAAAATTTTGATATAGAAATTGTTTGTGCGGCGTTCGATGCTTTTGATAAAATAGCGGTCAATGGCGTCTTCGGTAATGAGCATCGCCGTGCCGACCGTCGGCGTAATGACAATATCTTCCCATGTTTGTTTGCCGTTCCAGCCGACATTGCCGATTGATGCCTGACTGAGCGGTCCGATCTCGAATTGCGCTGACCAAGCCGTCGTCCAAAGCATCACTTTCATCCGACTGCGCCAGTAATCGCCCGAGCTTCCGAACTGTTGCCGCCGCGCCTGCGGGCTGTTCTGAACATAAATAAATCCGGTCAGCGAGCCCTGCATCGGGTGCGCGATGTAATTGGTAAAAAACTTACCGCCGTCGCTCCAGCCGCGCAGGGATTTTACAGAATCCACATAATCGCCCCAAAAGTTCCCTTTTAGAGCCTGCCGCGTTTTTTTCTGTCCGAGAATTGCATAACCGTGCTGAACGCCGAGAAACATAAACGATTGATTGAACGCCGCCCGCCAGTTGAAGCCCTCTTTTTTTAAAGAAGCGGTTTCTTCATCTTTCGCTTCATTTTCCAAATCTAAAGAAGGAATCGGCATTTGAACCGGAAGTTTTTTCAACTCTTTGACGGCTGAACCGCTGAAATCAAAGTTTCGTTCGGTAATTTTAATCGCCCGAAAATTATCATTTTTGAGTTCCGGTTTAACAGTTATTTGAGAAAATTCGATTTTTTCTTCGTTCCGATTAATTTCGTCTGCTTCTTCAACGCCGGTTCGAGTCGAAGTAAATGAAGGTAAAGATAACGGATTTTCAATTTTCGATGCCGGTATAACCGATTCCTCTGCCGAAACTTGATCTAAATTTTTGTTCTGTGCCGCAACGATTTGCGAACAAATCATCAAAAAGCTAAAAAAGAAAAGTAAACACTTTTTACGGTGCAAGCGCATTTTAATTCCCCCTTGATAAAAAATTTCCGGAAATCTATTCAATTACCGATTTGTCAGTGTCAAAACTCGATTAATAAAGAGTTTCGACTCCGCAATGAAATGCTTTAAAGATTGAAAATACTTTTGCGCCCGTTCGGGCGGTAATTCTCAAAAAAACTATCCTTCGAGGTATTGATGAATGACCGGCGCAAGCGAATCAAAATCAACCGGCTTGTCAATCAAATCGTTGCAGCCGGCTTCGATAGCTTTTTTATAATACAATTTGCCGAATGCCGTAACCGCGATGATCGGGATATTTTTCCCGTCGGCTTCTAATTCCCGAATCGCTCTGGTCGCGGTTAATCCATCTACTTCGGGCAGTGAAATATCCATTAAAATAAGGTCGGGATGTATTTGTTTGAATATATCAAAAGCCTCGATGCCGTCTCTGGCTTCGCAAACCTGATAACCTTTATCTTCCAACAAATATTTCATAAAACTTCGCGTATCTTCATAATCTTCAACGATGAGAATTTTTTTTGACATAAATACCTTCCTGTCAATGCTGACACAAAATAAAACAGAATTTGCTCAATTTATTCCTTCAATGCAACTAAAGAGCCAAAACCGTTTATTTGTTGTTTTATGGTTATTTATCAGAAATACGCTGTCGGGATTCGTAGGAAACCGATGAGATGTGTGCGATAATCAAACAAACGCGCATCATATCCTTTTACCGGAATGAAAAAGTTTGACGAGCATTGCGTTAATCGTTATCGAAAACATATTTACCAAACTTTATTTTCATACAAGGCTGTTTCAGTAAATGCCGCCAACTATTTTGAAGTAAAATGTCAAAAAACAAACATTCCATCCTGTGTGTCGAGGATGATAAAGATAATTCCGATTTATTAACTTATCTCTTTGAAAGCGAAGGTTTTGAAGTAACGACCTGCGACACGGTCGAGGCATGCTTAAAACACACTCTGCAAAAGAAGTTTGATGCGATTATTTTAGACAATCGGCTCGGACATACAACCACGCTCGGCGCTTGTCAGGAAATCAGGGAAAACGACCCGAACGTTCCGATCATTTACTACAGCGGCGAATCACGACCGAAAGAAATAGAAAAAGCGCTCGCCGATTGCGCCGTCGCTTATCTGGTAAAACCCGACGATTTCGAGAAATTAGTCCCGACTATCAACAGATTAATTCAGGAAACCGTTGCCCAAGTTTAAACTTTCTTTTAATATTTCATTGTCATTTGTCGTTCAGCTTCAAATAAACAGAGCATAAAATAAAATTTTTGCTAAAATTAATTTATGTCGGAAGATAAAAACAGAACAGCTTATATTGGAATCGAAAGAGCGGAAAAAACTGTCAAATATATTGCGAAAGTATTCAATGAATCGCCCTGCGAGATTACCAAACAGCAGTATAACGCGATTGTTAAAGCCTTGAGCGCACAGGATTGGAAAAATGCGGAAGAAGATGAATTAAGCATCATCAACCGAGTCATCAATGCCCAATTAAAACCAACCGATATAAGTTGATAATGAGTGAAAACGCGATAAATACTGATACTCTATTTGTGAAAAAGTTTGTAGAAAACAAAAAATCAAACTATTTCACTTTTAAACTTTGAAATCTTGATAAAAACCAACCAAAAGCGCACAATCGGTATCTAAAGAGTTAAATTCCGGGAAGAAATATTATGAAAGCTGCTTTATCTTATCGTCTTTTATTTGCAATCGTTTTGTTGTTCGCTTTCGGTGTGGTCGGTTTCGCGCAATCGAAAGTTCAAAGACCCGAGAAGAAAACCGGCGACGGTAAGAAAAATCAGCGTCCAACCGCCAAAACCGAGGAAGAACTCAAGAAGGAAGAAGAACAGCGACGGCTCGAAGAAGAAGCGAGAAACGCCGAACAAGATGACGAAGCCGTAGTTATCAAAACCAATATCGTCAATGTTGACGCGGTGGTTTACGATAAAAAATCAGGGCAGATTCTGACCGGTCTGAAAAAGGAAAACTTTGCGATTTTCGAGAACGGCGTGAAACAGGAAATCGCGCAGTTTGCGACGCCCGAAGCGCCGATCACCGTCACTTTAGTAGTTGAATACAGCAAATGGTCGGAAGTTTTCGGCTTTTACGCCAATCGCGGTTTTGAATCGGGAAAGCTCGAAGTCATCCGTCCGGTCGCGTATTTTCTTTCGCGCTTTATCAAAGCGCCCGACGATTACGCTTCGGTCATCGCGTTCGACATTCGCCCGACGCCGATCACCGATTTCACGAACGATCCGAACCGCCTGCGGGCGACGGTTGATCTGCTTTTGCGAAACAATCCGGCGTTTCGTGAAAACAATCTTTTCGATTCGATACAATTCGCGCTCGTCGGTGGCAAAGGCGATTCGGTCGTGTTGGAAAATTCAAAGGAAGAATACGCCCAATATGGCGGCATGGTTGACGTTAAGGCAAAACGCCGCGCGATCATTCTGGTCGCTTCGGGCATTAACACCTTCAGCAAAACGAGCTACGACAAAGCCCGCAAAACCATCCAGGAATCGGGCATCCCGATCTACGTTATCAGCACGGGAAATCTTTTCTTCAAACTTTACGAAAGTCAGCTTCCGGCAACCGACGGACTGAACGGAATGCCCGGCAGATTAACGTTTTTGCAGGCGACAAACACGATGAACACATTTGCCAAAGAATCCGGCGGCGCGCATTTTCCGATAACTTTTGAAGGCGAAATTCCGAACGCTTTGAATTCGATCAACGCGTTGATGCGTAACCAATACAGCCTCGCTTACGACGCGGGCGAAAAAACGCGCGACGGCAAAAAATACAAGCTCGAAGTCAAAGTTGACTTAAACGGCGACGGCATCTATGAAGAAAAACAGCTCGTCGTCCAGCATCGCCCGTTCTTCCAAACTGAGAAAGAAAAAAGTGAAAAAGTGAAAAAGTGAAAAAGTGAAAAAGTATAAAAGTGAAAAAGGAGGTTGAAAACTATCAACCTCCTTTTTTAACACGTCAACTTTTTAGCTTTTTCACTTTTTCACTTTTTCACTTTTTCACTTTTAAACCCCGTAAATTTTCAGCTTGAATTCGTCGTTGGTCGTGTAGATTTCCGAGCGTCTGCCGGAAAATCGGTGCGAATCTCTAAGCAGCATCGGCAAACCGCCGTGCGGGACGGTCGTGCCGTATTCGCGTTTCCCGAAAATCGCCGCGATCTGCGGGTTTAATCTCTGCGTCACGCCGTAACGAATCGCGCGCGAAGCGGGCGGCGAAAATCCGTTCGTGCGGCGCGGATTGATGAATTCGATGGCGTTGTCGAAGATCGAAATGCGCGTCGGAATATCACGAATCGCCAGATCGCGGTGAATCAGAATGTTGGCGACGGCTTCACGAACCGCGAAAAGCGGGTAATTAGCGCGCGCCTGAACCGGCGAATCGCCTATTGCTTTGGATTTTTTCGGTTTCGTCTTTTCCAGATCGCAGTAGCGTGTGATAAATTTCAAAACCGCTTCGTAAAGCGTCAGGAGATTGCCGTGCAGCTCGACCGATTCGACCATCTGCGCGTTGCCGTTGTCGCCCGAATAACGCGCCACACGAATGTTCGCGCGCGGAATGGCTTCGGCGACCTTTTCGCTTTTGCCAAACAATAAAACGCCCGCGACGGTCGGCAGAAATTCGTCCGCGCCGCCAATTGCCAACAGCAAATCCTTTTTCAGAAAATCGCCTGTCTGGTAAAGATTTTTTCCCAAAGAATCCGTGTCAAAGGCATCGGCGAAACTCCACAAAAGCGCGTCGTCGAAATCGTTTTCCGAAACGTCTCGTAAAGGAATGTTTTCGTAAGCCAAAGGACGGATTTCGTCGAGCCACATCGAAAGCTCGTCGCGGCTGATCTCGCGTTTTTCCGCGCCGATGCGAATGTAAAATCGCCCGTCGCGTGTGCGGTACGGACGACGTTTGCCGTCAATATCGAGAACGACCAAACGCCTGCCGTTGTCGAACGCGATGACATCAATCAAAGGCACGAGCGGCGGCACGATTTCCTCGCGGCAGATGCGCACGAGTTCTTCCTGCACCGCTTCAGAATTGACGACGCCTTCGACGCGTAATTGGTCGCTGACACCGAAAATTATCGTGCCGCCTGCCGTATTGGCAAGCGCGACGATTCCCTGCGTGATGCGTTCGGGATTGGAAAGTTTGACCTTGAGTTCGAGAAATGTGTCTTCGCCGCCGCGAATCAGGCGCAGAAGTTCGGAGCGCGTCGTGGTCGGCGCAGGGGTATTCAGTATATATTCCTGAAAAGAACGTTCGGTTGGTGATTCAAACCGTTGACTGTTGCGAAATTTTCTGCGCGGCATCGGGTTTTCGCGTGAAATTTTTGTCAAGACGGCACACGCTTTAAAACCGCCCGAATGTTTTGCGGCAAAACATTACTGGAATTTATTATCAACTGTTTCTATTGAAACATTTCACCGCGAAAAAGTAAAAACAAAAGTAAAAAGGCAAAAGGAAAAGGGTACAACTTATCTTTTACGCCGGAATTTAATTCAAAACTTCCCGTTGATATATTTGGATCAAAATTTACCATTTGCTTTTCATCTTTTGCCTTTTGCCTTTGACTTCATTTGCGCTTTCACGAAATTTTTCGCAAACTTAGTTTGTTTTTTCATTTTCAAGCAAAATATTCGATAAAAAGTGGACACGGAAATCATTACAGCTTACGTCAGTCTGGGGTCAAACCTCGGCGACCGTGCGGGCAATCTTTTGCTGGCGGTGCGCGGGCTGATGGAAGCGAGTTTTATCGTGCATAAACTTTCTGCCGTTTACGAAACCGAGCCGGTCCGCGTAACCGAAAATCAGCAGAAATTTCTGAATATGGTCGCCGAAATTCATCTTTCCGGCATAACGCCGTCGCAGATGATGGCGCGGATGCTAAGAATCGAATATCTGCTCGGGCGCAAGGACAAATTTCTGAAAAAACCGCGCACGGTTGATCTCGACATACTGCTGTTCGGCGACATCGTGGCGGAAACCGATTTTCTGACGATTCCACACCCGCGAATGACCGACCGCCGTTTCGTGCTTGCGCCGCTAGCGGAAATCGCGCCGCACGTTGTTCATCCGGTTTTGCAAAAGGACATCGCGCAGCTTTTGAGCGAAACCGGCGATTTCGCGGTCGTCAAACGCTGGAATCCGAACACCGAACAAAAATTTGAAAACGACGATCTGAAGATATTTTTAAAGAGTGGATAGTTGATAGTTGAAAGTGGATAGTTAATGATTTTTTCACTTTCAATTATCAACTATCCACTTTTAACTAACATATGGCATATTTACAACCCGATAAACCCGAAAAAGTTTATCTTCCCGCGATTCTTGCGGCAAAGGAAAAAGGCGAAAAACTCGTGTGCCTGACGGCTTACGACTACCCGACGGCACGGATTGTTGACGAAGCGGGCGTGGATATGATCCTTGTCGGCGACAGCATCGGCAATGTCATTCACGGCTACGGCAACACGATTCCCGTCAGTCTGGAAGAAATTCTTTCGGCGCTGATCGCCGTCAAACGCGCCACCGAACGTGCGATGGTGATCGCCGATATGCCTTACGGAACATATCACGTTTCGGATGCGGAAACTGTGCGAAACGCTTTGAAATTAATGAAATACGGTGGCGCGGAAGCCGTCAAGCTCGAAGGCGGGCGCAACCGCGTGAAGCTCGTCAAACGTCTGGTTGATGAGGAAATTCCGGTTGTCGCGCATATCGGTTTAACGCCGCAATCGGTCTATAAACTTGGCGGCTACCGCGTCCAGGGTCGCACGGCTGAACAGGCGAAACGCCTGATCGAAGACGCAAAATTACTGGAAGAAGCCGGTGCGTTTGCGATAGTTCTCGAACTCGTCCCGCGCGAAGTTGCCGAGATCATTACCAAAGAACTCGAAATTTCGACGATCGGCATCGGCGCGGGCGCGGAATGCGACATCCAGGTTTTGGTTCTGCACGACCTGATCGGAATGACTTTCGGACGGCTGCCGCGCTTTGTGCGTCAATACGCCGACATCCGCGACGTGATGACCGGAGCTATCCAAAACTGGTCAAACGACGTGAAATCGGGCGCGTATCCGAACGACTCGGAATCTTACGGTTTGACGGCGGATGTGCTCGCGGAAATCAACAAAGCGGATGAATGAGGAACTAACAATCGTAGTTGTTTTTATCGGCATTTTTGTCGGTGCCGGAGCATTATTTTTCGCAATCAGAATTTTGATGAAACGGCAAAACCGGCGCGCCGCCATCTATTCCATCAAACAAGGATACGACGTTTTTTTGACGTGGAACTATCAGCCCGAAGATTGGAAAGCGATTGCCGAAGAATTCTTTGACATCAAGCCGCGCCGTTTGTCGGAAAACGCCGTGGCGAGCTTTACCGAGCGGTTTGTCTATGTTTCCAACGGCACGAACGACATTTTATATGAATTGATCGGCGAAGACAGATTCGTTAAACATCTGACCGACGTTTATCTTCATAAACAATCCGAAAGAAACGTCATCAAATTCGAGGTTCGGACGAAAACGATTAAAAAGGACGAATACGGGAACGACCGAATGGAAGAAGAATACGACACCGAAACATTTTACGTTCCCGTGCCTAAAATTTCGGACGCGGAAGGCGCAAAAGTTCTGAATTTTTATAAAACGATGCTCGACAAAAACGCCGATGCCGTCGCCGCCGTGATGCCGTTCGGTTTAGGAATATTCAAAAAGTAATCGAATCGTCTTCAAAGAAAGAATTGGAAATCAGCCGGTTTTCTGGTAATTTTGATACGGTATTTATGATTCCCGAAGTTCTGCAAAAATCAAAAAAAAGAATCGCGGAAATCTGCCGCCGTTACAAAATCCGTGAACTGAGTTTGTTCGGCTCGCAGGTGCGCGGCGATTTTTCGTCGGCAAGCGATTTTGATTTCCTGGTCGAGTTTCAGCCGGATGCCGAAATTGATTACTTTAAATACTTTGAGATTCAGGAAGAGTTAGAAAAAATAGTTCGTAAAAAAGTTGATCTGGTTCCTAAAAAAGGCTTGAAAATATTTGTCCGTCAACAGGTTTTATCGGAAGCCGAAATCGTTTATGCAACATGAAGAACTGTATTTGCAGGATATTGTCGAGTCAGTCGGCGCAGTTGAAAAATTTCTGCAGAATATAGAAAAAGACGAATTTCTTGCCAGCGATTTATTGCAGAGCGCGGTAATTCATAAATTTATGATAATCGGTGAAGCCGCTGCCCGCCTGACCGATGAATTGAAAGCGCGCTATCCGAACACTCCATGGAAAAAAATCGTCGGTTTGAGAAATATTACGGCACATGCTTATTTTTCAATTGACTGGGAAGCGATATGGGAAACAGTGACCAATCATTTAGAGCCTTTGCGCGAAGAAGTCAATAAAATCCTGCAAAACGAATTTCCCGATTTTGAATTGAGAAGCGATACGAAATGAGCCTAACTAAACAAATTTTACTTGCCTTTTCGATTCCATTTATTTTGGCGGTTGGTTTAGCGTTTCTTGGCGATTACTTCTTTTTTCCGGGTTGTGTTTCTACGTTTGTAATTTACGGGGAAATGTTTTGTTCTTCGTATTCTGATCGTACATCTTTTTATGCACTATTTTATGTAATTCTGGTTATCGGGCTATTTCTAGCCTCTTTAATTCTGCCGCCTTTCCTGTCAAGGCGAGTGTATCAAAGCCGAAGAAACAAATTGGAATCCGGTTCAATTATTAAGTGAGTAACATTTGAGCGTTTTTCAAACGCTGTGCCGTCAAGATGACGGCGTTCCGTTTTTTATGGAAATCATCAACCGCAAACAAAGAATGGCATCGCTCGCGCGGAAACTGCGGCGCGAGAATAAAACGATCGGTTTCGTGCCGACGATGGGCGCATTGCACGAAGGACATTTAAAGCTCGTCGAGGAAGCGCGGCAGATGTGCGATGTCGTAATTGTTTCAATCTTTGTCAATCCGACGCAGTTTAACGATAAAAAGGATTTGGAAAAATACCCGCGCGATTTAACGTCGGATGCCGCGCTTTTGACCGAATATCAGGTTGATTATATTTTCACGCCCGATGAAGAGGAAATTTATCCCGACGGATTTTCGACTTACGTTTATGTCGAAAATCTGACGGAAACTTTGGAAGGCGCGTCGCGTCCCGGACATTTTCGCGGCGTGGCGACGGTCGTCACGATTCTTTTCAACACGATTCGACCGGATTTCGCGTTTTTCGGGCAGAAGGACGCACAGCAGGTCGCGGTCATCAGACGGATGACCGCCGATCTGGGATTCGACACGGAAATCGTCGTCGTTCCGATTGTCCGCGAAGAGACGGGTTTGGCAATGTCTTCGCGCAACGCGCTTTTGTCCGCCGACGAAAGACAACGCGCTTCGATAATTTACAAAGGTTTGCGCGAAGCCAAACTTGCCGCCCGCAACGGCGAACGAAATGCCGCGATTCTGGCTGAAATAGTGCGTAAAACCATCGAAACCGAACCGCTTGCGCAGGTTGATTACGTCGCGGCGGTTAATAACGAAACGCTCGAACCGGTTGAGAAAATCGGCGAAAGCGCCGTTTTGATTGCGGTTGCGGTGCGTTTCGGAAAAGTTCGTTTGATAGACAACACGGTTTTGAACCGAAGACAGTAAATAGGCATCAAACTTGCATCTTAGTTTTACGAAATGCCCCGAGAAAAGCATTTCTTAAAGATATGAAAAACATTAAATCTATTTTAGCGGTTTTCGGATTGTTGGTTGCTTTTTCGTTCGCCGCCAAGGCGCAGAACGTCACGTTCACGTCGCTTGACGGCGCGAAGGTTGACCTCGCCTCGCAGAAAGGAAAAGTCGTCGTGCTGGCAATCGGGGCGAGCTGGCTTCCTTTATCGAAAGATCAGGCAGTGGCGATCAATAAACTTTCGAAGAAATACGCCGGAAAAGATGTCGCGTTCTACTTTATCGCAACGGATTCGACCGCCGCGAAATCGAAAAATTACGCGAGCGACGACGCGATTCGCAAGTTCGGTCAGACAAACAAAATGACCATTTCGATCCTGCGCGACTCGGACGGCGTGATCAGCAAAAAGCAATACAAAATTGACCAGATGCCCGCCTTTATCATCCTCGACAAAGAAGGAAACCTGTCGGGCACACCGTTCGGCGGAATTGACCCCGACACGGATATTTCAGGCGTTTTGTCGCAAAAGATTGACGAGGTTTTATAAAATTTCGATCAACTTAAAATATTTGACGAGTCTTTTATCAAGGCTCGTCATTTTTTTGGAAGAAAGGACGGTTTTAGTGTATAAACAAAACATGAATTTACAATTTATGAAAGCCCGCGCTCTTTTGAGCATCGCTGTATTATTTTTCTGCTTTTGCGCGATTGAAGCTCAGGAAACCGAAAATAAACTGGCGGCTGCCGATCAGCGTCAGATTATCGGGATTTTATTAAATGAAAAATTTAAAGCCTCATTCGAAGAAACGATTTATCTCTCGACCGCCAACATCCCCGAGGAAATTCAGAAAGATTTCCCGGCGGTGAAAAACAAAACGATCCGTTTGATCGCGCCGCAAACTTCGGAGTCAACCGAAGTTTGCGCGTATGAATTCGGCGAGTTTGAATTCATCGAAAAATTCGTTTCCGTGTCGTTTGGCAATTGCCGCGAAGGTTTAGCCTACGATTTCATCAAAGACGGCGACCGCTGGAAAAGCGTCGCTTCAACCGTTACCCGACAATTGTTTTATTAAACCGTAAACCAAACTGACGGGCAATCCGACCACGTTCCAGTAATCGCCTTCAATTCCTTCGATAAACAGCGCGGCTTGCGCCTGCACGGCATACGCGCCCGCTTTGTCGAGCGGATCGCCTTTTTCAGCCAGAAACTCGATTTCCTTTTCGGACATTTCGGCGAATTTAACGCGGGTTGATTGAATTCCGACTACCGATTGCGGATTTGGAATTTGAAATTTGGAATCTGGAATTTTAACCAAAGCAACGCCCGTCAAAACCTCGTGCCAGTTGCCCGAAAGCATTTTCAGCATTCGTTTCGCGTCCGTCAGATCAACGGGTTTGCCGATGATTTGGTGATTGATAACGACGGTCGTGTCCGCGCCTAAAACAATCGCGTCCGTGTATTTTTGCGCGACCGCCGAAGCTTTTTCGTGTGCTAATCTTTGCACGTAATCTTCGGGCGATTCGCCGGAAAGTTCGGTTTCATCAATATCGGCGGAATCTTTTGTAAATTCCCAGCCAACGGAGGTTAAAATTTCGGAACGGCGCGGACTGCCCGAAGCGAGAATCAATTTTGGAAGTTCCATAATTTCGTTCTATGATTGTAAATGTCTGAACATTTTACATTTTACATTCTGCATTTTACATTAAATCGCAGAAAAATTATCGCCGCTTATTGCAAATCAATGTAAAATGTAAAAGGTAAAAGGTAGAATTATTTTATCCGATGAACGAGCTTTTTCGCGCACTTCCCGCGCTGCTGAAAGAATTTGAAGACAACGAAACCGTGCGCGAAGCGGTGACGTTTGCCGCGTGGCGGCGCATTGCGGGCGAAAGTCTGCTTCAGCACGCCGTTCCGTTCCGGCTCAATCAGAAGCGTCTGACCGTCGCGGTCAAATCGGAAACGTGGCGCAAACATCTCGAAAATCTTTCGGGACAGATGATTTTTAAGATCAATTCCGTGCTTGGTCAGGCGGTCGTCACGTATATCGAATTTCACATAGACGAAAAAGCGGTCGAACGCGAAAATCTCAAAGATAAGAAACCGGTGCTTTCGGACGAAGAATATAAAGAAATCGCGCTCGAAGAAGTAACGCCGAAAATGCGCCGTTCGGCGGACGCGATCAAGGACGACAATCTGCGCTACCAATTTTTACTGGCGGCTGGCGGCTGTCTGGCAAGGAAGAAGAAACTAAAATAGTGGATAGTGGATAGTGGACAGTTTTTAATTTCACTATCCACTCTCAACTTTCAACTTTCAACTAAATTATGGATGTTAGAAAAATAGCCACACTGGCACATCTCGAAATTACGGACGAAGAAGTCGCGCTTTATACGCCGCAGATGGCGAGCATCGTTGCGTATGTCGAGCAGTTGAACGAACTCGACACCGAAAACATCGAGCCGATGCTCGGCGGATTAACTGCCGAAGGCGAAGCGACCGACACGCGGCGCGCCGACGTTCCGCACGAATCTCTGGGACAAAAAAACGCGCTCAAAGAAGCACCGTCAGCGGTCGAAGGACATTTTCAAGTTCCGAAAGTTTTATGAAGAAGACAGAAGACAGAAGTCAGAAGTCAGAAGTCGGTTGGCGAAGATTTTTTATCTTCTGTCTTCTGTCTTCTGCCTTCTGCCTTCTGTCCTGCGGCAGCGTTCCGAATCTCGAACCGGCGGAATGCACCGAATCGCGCGGCGCGGTCAAAGACCTTTACTCGTTTCATTTCGGCAACGAGATGAAGTTTTCGCCGGAAAATCTCCAAAAACGCGAGAAGTTTTTAACGCCGGAATTTTTCAAGTCTTTGCAGACTTTGCAGACGGAAAACGACGTTTTGACGACCAACAACACCGATTTTCCGAAGGCGTTTCGCGTCGGCACGTGTCAGGTCGTCGAGCCGTCGAAAACAAACTTTGAAGTTTTGCTGTTCTGGAAGGACGACAAGCGCAGCGAACAAAAGGCGATAAATGTCGAAGTCGTCAAACAGGGCGACAAATGGCTGGTGAATAAAATTTTGAACTAATTTATGACAATTCGGGAAAAGATCGAAAAAACTTTGGATAACGCCGAAAAACTGAACGGCGAATTAAACTCTTTTCTTTCCATCGAGCGCGATTACGCAACGAAACGCGCTGATGAATTGGAAAATGATTCGGAAGAAAAATCTCTGCGCGGCGTGGCAATCGCCGTCAAAGACAATATCTGTACGAAGGATTTGCAGACGACTTGCGGTTCTTACATTCTCAATAATTACAAGGCGCATTACGATGCGACCGCCGTTAAAAAATTAAATGATGCGGGCGCGGTGATCGTCGGCAAGACGAATATGGACGAGTTTGCGATGGGTTCGTCGAACGAGTCTTCGGCGTTCGGCACGGTCAAAAACCCTTGGGATAGGACGAGAGTTCCGGGCGGAAGTTCGGGCGGTTCGGCGGTCGCGGTCGCTTCGGGCGTCGTGCGCGCTTCTCTCGGTTCGGAAACCGGCGGTTCGGTGCGCCAACCGGCGTCGCTTTGCGGGATCGTCGGTTTGAAACCGACTTACGGCAGAATTTCGCGCTTCGGACTCGTCGCGTTCGCTTCGTCGCTCGATCAAATCGGCATTTTCGGGCAAACGTCGAAAGACGCGGCGGACGTTTTGGGCGTGACCGCCGGACGCGATGCGAATGATTCGACGACCGCCGACGTTGCCGTGCCGGATTACGCGGCGACGCTCGACAACGACATCAAAGGCAAAAAGATCGGTGTTCCGCGCGCGCTTTTCGGCGAAGGTTTGGACGACGAGATTCGCCACGCGGTTGAAAAATCCATTGATAACTACAAAAGTTTGGGCGCGGAAATCGTTGATGTCGAATTGCCTTACGCAAAATACGGGATCGCGGTTTATTACATCATCGCGACCGCCGAAGCGTCATCGAATCTGGCGCGGTTCGACGGCGTGCGTTACGGTTTTCGGGCGGAAGACGCGCACGAACTGCGCGAGATGTATCGCAAAACGCGCGAAGAAGGTTTCGGCGCGGAAGTCAAACGGCGCATTATGCTCGGAACTTATGTTTTATCGAGCGGTTATTACGACGCGTATTATTCGAAGGCGCAAAAAGTTCGCGCGCTCGTCAAAAAGGATTACGAAAAGGCGTTTAATACGTGCGACGCGATCCTGACGCCGACTTCGCCGTCGGTCGCCTTTAAGATCGGCGAGAAATCCGACGATCCGCTGGCGATGTATCTGAGCGATATTTACACGGTTTCGGCAAATCTCGCGGGCATTCCGGGCATTTCCGTGCCGTGCGGTTTATCGTCGGAAGGCTTGCCGATCGGCACGCAGCTTTTGGGGAATTTTTGGTCGGAAGACGTTCTGCTGAATCTCGCCAACATTTACGAAAAGGAATTTCCGCTCGGCGCAAAGCCGAAGATATTCGCAGAGTAATGGGGAAAAAGGGTAAAAGGGTAAAAGGGTAAAAGGGTAAAAGTTTTGTTGATTTTAGACAACCAACTTTTTCCCTCTTTCCCTTTTTCCCTTTTTAACTATTCATCAATCTCAGATGTGAAAATTCGCGGTTTTGGGCGACGGCGTTCGGGTTATTGTCGGGAATGATTCTTTGCCAGCGGTTTTTGTCTGCGACTATTTTTTCGGCTTCGTCGAGCGGCACGGGGCGCGAGAAAAGATAGCCTTGTCCGTATTCACAGCCGAGAATTCTCAACTGGTGAAGCTGGTGAATCGTTTCGATGCCTTCGGCGACGACATCGAGATTTAAGGCTTTGGCGAGCGCGATGACCGTGCGGACGATCTCGCCGTTTTCCGTGCCGTCTTCCATCGTCCCGACAAATGAGCGGTCAACCTTGAGCGTGTCAATCGGAAAGCGGTGCAGATAGCTCAAACTCGAATAACCCGTGCCGAAATCGTCAATCGAAAGCTGAAGCCCGAGATTTTTTAAACGCTTGAGCATCGCAATCGCTTTTTCGGGATTATCCATCACCGCGCTTTCCGTGATTTCCAGTTTCAGGCATTGCGGCGCGATTTGCGTTTTGATTATTATGTCCTGAATCTGCTCGACAATATCGCCGTGTGCGAAATGCTTGCCCGAAAGATTGACGCTCAAAAACAGCGGGCTGCCGTTCGGGTCGAGCTGCTGAAATCTGACGATCCGGCGGCAGGATTCTTCGAGCATCCAATAGGTAATCGGAATGATCAAGCCGGTTTCTTCGGCGACGGGAATAAATTCGTTCGGCGGAATCAAACCTCTCTGCGGATGCTGCCAGCGGATAAGCGATTCAAAACCGCTCAACTGCATCGTGCCGAGCGCGATAATCGGCTGGTAAAAAGCGCACAGCTCGCCGCGTTCGACCGCATACCGGAGATCGGTTTCGATCTGGTGCAGAGTGACGGCGCGGGTGCGCATCGTCTGGTTGAAAATCTCGTAATTCTTGTTGTGGTCTTTCGCGTAATACATCGCAATGTCGGCATCGCGCAAGATTTCTTCGGCTTCCTCGTAATTTGCGCCGCCAAACGAGATTCCGATGCTCGTATTGATGAAAATTTCCCTGCCGCTGATGTTGAACGGATACGAGAATTTGTAGTTGATAAGCTGTGCGAAACTTACTACGTCGTCGGTGTCTTTGATATTTGTCAGAATAATGGCGAATTCGTCGCCGCCGAAACGGGCAAGCAAATCGTCGTCTTTGATGAGTTCCTTTAATCTTTTGCCGACGGCTTGAATCAGGTTGTTGCCGATCGAATGACCGAGACTTTCGTTGACGGTCTTAAAGCGGTTGAGGTCCAAGAAAAGAATGGCGAAATTGTATTCAGGATTTTGTTTGTGCTTTTCGAGCGAGAATTTGAGTTTTTCGATAAATGAATTGCGGTTCGGCAGATTCGTCAGCGCATCGTGAAAAGCCGCATAGCGAAAGCGTTCCTTGCTTTTACGCAGAGCCTGCCCGATTCTTTCCTGTTCGGCAATGTGTCGTTGGAGTTCGACAATGTGATTTTCGGCTTGTTCGGCGCGTTCGCGTTCGGCTTGTTCGGCTTTCGCCGAGGTTTTCTTAATATCGTCGGCATAACGGCGATACGTCATATAAACGATGGCGAAAAATCCGACGACGACGGCAAACAGGAAAATATTTATCGGCTGTAAAGCTCTGACCGCAACACCCGCCAGAATCGCGCCCGTAAAATACATTACCAGCGCGTTTAAACAATATTCGTTCCAAACTTCCCAAACCGTCTTTTCGCTTTTGAGCGCGATAAAAACCGCGACGCATATCGAATTCACGACAAACTGCGTGAACGCCATTGCCGTAATCATCGCCAACAGACGCGAATTGTTTGCCGTGTTGGCGACGGTTTCGGTCGCGCCGAACAGATAATCGGCGACACTTGCCGTCAGAAATGTCGAAATGGCGGCGACCGCGACGTTTAAGAAGATGGTTTTGGTTTTAATCGAAATTCCCTGCCGGCGAAGATTCAGCGAGGTGTAACAGGATTCGAGCGCCGCGAGCAGAACCGCGACTTCGCCGCCGTAAATCAACAGCGACAGAATGATCAGCGCGTCGGAAATCGTCAAATGGATTTTTGTGCGCGGAAGCTGGATGCGCAAATATGAGCTGAAGAAAACCGTCACGACCGAAAGCGCGATTAATCCCGCATTAATTTTTTCAACGGGAAAACAATAAATCACCCACGCCAATACGGCAAAGCCTGCCGGCAGAATTCCCGCCAGATACAGATTGATATTTCGTTCTTTTTTCTCCACTGTGAATGATTGGGACAAGAGTAGAATTGATTCGGTCTAGATTTTAAGAAATTAGTTTTTTAGGGAATGAGCTTGCAAGAATTGCATCAAGCCTTTGTTATTATATGTTAAAGAACACGCATTTTCCAAGAAAAATCTTTAAACCGGGAAATTTCAGTGATTTGCCGATTATCGCAACCTTGAAAACTATGAATAGAATCGTCAGCGCGGCGATTTTTTGAAGAACCGAACACAACAAATTTTTGGAAGTCCTTTCAAGAAAAAAACGCGGAAACAATTTTTGCCTCCGCGTTTTTTTTGTTTACTCAGCAAGTTTTACTGCATTCCGGGCGTGTTATCGCCATTAACCAGAATACCTCTCGTTTGCGACTGTGTGCTGTCGCTGACCAGCAAGCCGTCGCTCACCAGCAAACCGTCACTGACTAATAAACCGTCGGCAATCGGCGTATTGTCGGGCAATGTGGAATTGTTGGCGAACAAAATGCTCGAAGGGCTGAACATTGTTCCGCTTAACAAGGTTTGATAACCCGTCGTATTCGCCCCGTTTGCCAGAATTACGCTGTCGCTGACCAACAAACCGTCGCTGACCAGTAAACCGTCGCTGACCAGCAAACCGTCGCTGACCAGTAAACCGTCGCTGACCAGCAAACCGTCGCTGACCAGTAAACCGTTGGCATAAAAGCCCTGGTATTGCGTGATGAGTTCCGTTCCGGTCAATGCGCCGTAGTTCGGAAATATTCCGCCCGACCATTGAAATTTCGTTTCCGCAATGGTCGAATAATGTTCCGGTAAATTGTTAGTTCTCAAAAGCGGCGTTCCCAAAGCCGTCGGGTTCGGCAAATCCTGCCGAATCAGTTTGGCAAGTCTGACCGCGCCTTCGACGTTCAATGAACCCGCGCCCTGTTCGAGCGTATTGAATCCGGCAAGCCGCTGCGCCGTGTATTGCAGGATCATCTTGACCATATTCGGAGTCAGTTTCGGGTTTGCCTGAAGGAGAAGGGCAGCCGTTCCGCTGACGATCGGGGTCGCCATCGAAGTTCCCGAAAGATACATCATACGACGCTTATCATCTGCGCTGTTCGAGAGTTTCAACTGGGGATTCTCGCCAATAAGCTCGTTATCTTTTGCCAACGCGCCGATGAGTTTGTTACCCGGCGCGACTAAATCCGGTTTGATGAGATTGTCGTAATGCTTAACGTTTTCGTCATCCGTCCAAAAGGAACGCGTCGGACCGCGCGAGCTGTATGTCGCAATACCGTCATCGTTTCGCTTATCCGTGCCGAAAGTATTGGTCGCGCCGACTGTGATGACGGACGGATCATTTCCGGGCGAATGAATCGCGCCATAGAGCTTTTGCCCGTTCGCGTCTTTTCCGTGATTTCCGGCGGCGGCAACGACGACGATTCCGGCGGCGGTTAATTTTCGGACGGCGCGGCACAACGGGTCGTTGCGCCACGATTCGATTGCCGCCGCACCGAGGCTCATATTAACGACCTTGATATTGAGTCTTGTGCGGTTGCTGTAAATCCAATCAATCGCGCTGATTAACCGCGCACTCGAACCGACACCGACATCATTCAAAACGCGGATGTTGATGAGCTTGGCATTCGGCGCGATGCCGCTGTATTTCGCCACGAAATTTCGATCATTGTTGTCGCCGAATTTTCCGATGCCGCCGGCGGCAAGCGTGGCGACGTGGCTGCCGTGACCGAATTTGTCCTTATCTTCGCTGCCGGTATTTGTAAAATCAATTTTTTCGAGGATTCGCTTATTGCCTGTGTAATCAACAAATGCGCGATGGTCTTCACGAACGCCCGAATCAACGACGGCGATCCCGATGCCACTGCCGTCCAGCAGATTTGAAACGCTGTTTATGATAGGCAATGAAAAAATCGGCGTTAACGACGGGCTTGAGATCAGCGAATTGCGAACCAGTTCCGCGCCGGTCGTCGTTTCGATATGACCGAGAGTTTTCATTTCTCTGTCAAGCGAAAGATGACGCGCGCCCTGCGCCGACACGACTTCTTCGGCAACCCGCGCGGGCAGTTCCAGCACGAGCATATTCAAACTGTTGGCTTTGTCCGAAACATACACGCCGTGGCGGTCGAGAACGCTGAGCAGCTGGCGATTGTTAATATCGTCCGCCTGCAGGATGACTTTGACCGTCTGATCCGGATTCGTCGTCATCAGCTCGCGCAGATCGGGCGAGATTTTGTCGCCGACAAACGAATCTTCCGAATTTACCTCGTTCAAATCAATTTTGCCGAAACGCTTTTTCAGCAGATTATCAGCCAGCACTTCCGAATCGTAATTTTCCAGCGTTCCCGTGCTGATAAACTGTATTTTCCCGTCATTCAAGAATTGACGAAGTTTTTCGGCGATCTGCGCTCCGAATAAAGGATTGTTTTGACTAAAACTCGTTACGTCTTCGACGACGACAATCGCGCCGTTCTTTACTTTTTCGATTGCCGCGAAAACCGTCTCAAGACGCGCGGTGATTTCCCCTTCGTTTTCCGCGCCCATAATGATTTGCGTGAGATTGACTTTCAAAAGCCGTTTTCCGCGTAGCTCCTTTGACACATTCGCAGCTGCCAGACGCAGTGCCAGGTTTTCAATCACGGCAAACCGCTTACTGCCGTATTTATCAACCAAAAGCGTGCCTTTTTTATCGAACGACTTTGAAGCCAAAGCCTTTTCGAGCTTTTCCGTTTCGCTTTCCAAACCTTCGGTCAAACGAATTCTGCCTTCTTCCGCAAACCGCGAAAGGTCTTCGATAAAATATGAGTTTTCAAATTTTGTTTGCGTGGAAATATTTGATTTTTCTTCCGCAATATTTGTCGTTTGTCCTTTGACGATCGGTGTGAGAAGGATTGATATGATCAATACTAAAGAAACAAAACCAGGGGTGTCAGTTTTTCTCATTGTTTTTTTCCTCTTATTCTTTACCTCTTGTTTTTTACCCTTTGGGTGAAACTATCCGCAGTTCCTTAAGCAACCGGAATACCATTAAGAAAAATAAAATATAAATCAATGTTTATCGGCTTATAATTTTATTAATTAAATATAGCGAAATTCCGACCGGATGCCGGTTCGTTCAATCGGTCAAAATAACTTGCAAAATCAATCAATTTGACCGAACCAAAAAAGGCGGCGGAAATTTATGTTTCCGCCGCCTTTTTTTGCTTTTGTATAAAGGATTTTACTTGGTAATGCCGACCTGCGTCAGCGCGTAAGCATAATCAAACGCAATTTCCTTCAAACGGTCGTATCTGCCGGAAGCACCGCCGTGTCCCGCGCCCATATTGGTTTTGAGCATCACGACATTATCGTCGGTCTTCATCTCGCGCACTTTGGCGACGAACTTCGCGCCTTCCCAATACGGAACTTGGCTGTCGTTGAGCGAAACTTCGACGAGCATATTCGGATATTTCTGCGCCTTGATGTTTTCATACGGCGAATACCGGATCATATAATCCCACGCCTGCTTTTCGTTCGGATTTCCCCATTCGATCCATTCCTCGGTCGTTAAGGGCAGAGTTTCGTCAAGCATCGTGTTCATCACGTCAACAAACGGAACCTGCACGATCGCGGCTTTAAATGTTTCCGGCGACATATTAACGACACCGCCCATCAAAAGCCCGCCCGCGCTTCCGCCCTGAATAACGATGCGGTCGGCAGACGTGTATTTATTTGCCTGAAGCCATTTCGCCGAATCAATAAAATCGTAGAACGTGTTTAGTTTCTTGAACATTCGTCCTTCCTGCCGCCATCGTTCGCCGAGTTCCGAACCGCCGCGAATATGCGCGATGGCGTAAATCATTCCTCTGTCCAAAAGGCTCAAACGCGCCGTCGAAAAATCGGGGGTCATCGAATAACCGTAACTGCCGTAAGCGTAAAGCAGCAGCGGCGCACTTCCGTCGAGCTTTGTTCCCTTTTTCCAGACAATCGAGATCGGAACTTTCGCGCCGTCGCGCGCCGTCGCCCACAGACGCTTGGTTTCATACTGCGTTTTATCGTAGCCCGACGGAATTTCCTGTTGCTTCAGCAATTCGCTTTTACGCGTTTTGAAATTGTATTCATACGTCGAAACGGGCGTAATCATCGAAGCGTAGTTATAGCGAATCGCCGGCGCGTCGTATTCGGCGTTCTTGCCCATACTCATCGTATAAACTTCTTCGGGCGTTTGGATTCGCGTCGCCGCGCGGCGCGTTTTCAGATTCATTACTTTGAGATATTCCAAACCGTTTTCGATTTCCGCCACGACCGCGAAATCCTTGAAGAAATCAATGCCGTCAATTTTAACCGCCGGATTATGCGGAATAAAATCTTTCCAGTTCTTCTCGGACGGGTCTTTCAAAGGAGCGCGGACAACTTTGAAGTTTTCCGCCGCTTTGTTAGTCACGATATAAAATTCGCCGTTGTTGAAATCCGCCGCATATTCGTGTCCTTCACGGCGCGGGCTGAGAACTTTCCATTCGCCGGTCGGATCATCCGATGGCAGATAACGGTATTCACGCGAAGTTTTGGCAATAGAGCCTAAGAAAAGCATCTTTTTATCCCGCGAACGACCGACGCTGATGTTAAAAAGCACGTCTTTTTCTTCAAAAAGCAGATCGTTTTTATCAGTTCCGAGAAGGTTGTGCCGCCATAATTTATCGGAACGCTTGGAAACCGCGTCTTCCTGCACATAGAACAAATATTTGCCGTCGTTCGACCATTCGATTGACGTAACGCGCTCGATCTTATCGGGCAAAATCTTACCCGTCCGTAAATCTTTGATCTGCAAAGTATATTGACGATAGCCGTTCGTATCGGTCGAAAACGCGAGCAGATTGCCGTCATCGGAAACCTCGAACGAATCAATCGAGAAATATTCGAAGCCTTTCGCCATTTCGTTCTGGTCGAGCAGAACCTCGGCGTCTTTGCCGTCGCGCGCTTTGCTTCTGAGATAGGTCGGATACTGCTTTCCTTCTTCGGTGCGCGTGAAATACCAGTAAGCGCCGAGCCTATAAGGCACACTCACATCGGTTTGCTTGATGCGTCCGAGCATTTCCTTATAAAGATTGTCCGCAAAATCCTTGTGCGGGTTCATAAAACTTTCGGTATATGCGTTTTCCGCTTTCAAATATTCTTCGACCTCGGGGCGCACTTTGCCGGTTTGCGGGTCTTTGGCGCTGCGCATCCACGCGTAGTTATCGGTAATTTCGTAGCCGTGAATCTTTAATACTTTCGGTTCTTTTTTTGCAACAGGCGGTTTCATATCTGTCTGGGCAACGCTGACGGCGTTGCCGGTAATAATCACAATAAATGCCAAACTCAAAACGTAAAACATTTGTTTCATTTTGCCAAACTCCTTTTTATTTTGGAAGATTAAGATTTTGATTACAACATTTTACGCTATTCTACCAGTTTTGTTTCGCTTTCGGTAACAAACAATTTTGGTATTTCGACGGATTTAAGATTAGCCGACACAGATCGAAAATTTCGGCTTTATTCGTCGGGCAAATTTTTATCCGCGCTGTTCTTATTCTTTGCGAAGATTATAAATTATCCATTTTTTTGTAAATAAAGCATTTTTTTGTTGTTTTTAAGGCAGTAATTACGAACTAAGTCCTTCAATAATTATATTTATTATTACGGAACGAAATTTGCTAATGTAGTTTCAGTTGTCAAGTCTCTATTTATAACATTTCAATCGGCTTTATCAAGTAAACCTTAAAGGAGACTTTTATGAAAAGAACTTTTTCGCTTTTTGTTCTGTTATTGATATTTGGTGTTGCCGGCGCTTTCGCGCAATCAAACACCGCTTCTTTATCCGGGACTGTTTCAGATGAAAAACAATCCGTTATCCCAAACGCGACTGTAACGGTTCGCAACGTAAACACAGGATTTTCCCGTAATTTGCAAACAGACGGCGAAGGTCGTTATAAGTTTGTCAATTTGCCTGTTGGCGCATACGAAGTGACGGTCGAAGCCGCGAATTTTTCAAAGTATGTTCAAACCGGCATCACCTTGTTATTGAATCAAACCGCTGTCGTTGATCCGGTAATGAAAGCCGGAAACGTACAGGAAGTCGTGACGGTCGCGGCGAATGCTTCACTGCTCAATACGACGACGGCGGAAGTCAGCACGCGGTTTGACGAAAAACGCTTATCCGAACTTCCAATCGCGGCGAATCGAAATGTCTATAACGTATTGCTGTCGGTTCCCGGCATCAGCCAGTTAAGTTCCGGTCAAACGGGATTTGCTAACGGCATCAGCTTTTCATCAAACGGCGGTCGTCTGCGGTCAAATAATTTTATGATTGACGGACAGGACATCAACGACCCGAGCGTTTCCGGCGGACAAATTGCGATCAACAACCCCGATGCGATTGGCGAAGTCCGAATTATTACGAATCAGTTTTTAGCCGAATACGGACGCAATTCGGGCGCGGTTGTTAATTTTATCGGCAAGTCCGGCACAAATAATTTTCGCGGTTCGGCATTTGTTTTTCACAACAACGAAAACCTCAACGCCTGCAGCAATCTCGATAAACAAGCCGGTTTCTGCAACCCGAACTCGACCATTGCGGGACGCGATAAAGCACCGTTGCGCAAAGAGTTTCAATACGGCTTCACGTTCGGCGGTCCGCTTCATCTGCCCGCTTTCGGCGAAGGCGGTCCGTATTTTTACAGCGGCAGAGACCGCACGTTTTTCTTCGGCGATTTCCAACGCTGGACAGACCGGGCTGCCGGTTCGGGATTCACTCTGAACGGGGCGCCGACCGTCGAAGGACGCGCGGTTTTACAACAATTCGCCAACCGTCCGCAAATCGCGGCACTGCTGCAATTCCTGCCTGCCGGAGCGGCGAACGGTCAGTCGAGAACTTTTGTTGTCAATGGAACGACATATACTGTCCCGCTCGGCAACATCACCGGTTCTTCATCGTTCCAATTCAATTCCAACCAGGGTTCGATCAGAATTGACCATCGCTTCAACGACAAAAATTTTATATACGGACGCTACCGGTTTGATTCCAATGAATCGTCCGGCGGCGGACAGGTTACGCCGCCCGGATTAACGACGGTCGTGCCGACGAAGACGAAAGCGGCGACGATTGTTTGGAACAGCGTTTTAAGCAGCCGAATGGCGAATGAAGCGCGTATCGCGTGGTCGCGTTTCGATTCAACAACGACGGCGGCAAATCCTTCTTCAGAGGCGATCCCGTCAATTGAAATCTCCGAGCTGGGGTTGACCGGATTCAACGCGGCGGCAAGCCGGACGGCGATCGGACTGGCGGTAAACCTGCCGCAATTCCGAATTAACGATATTTATCAATTTACAGACGCGGTTACCTATACAAAGGGCAATCATAATCTGAAATTCGGTGTTGACCTGCGCCGCACCGACGTGAAAAGTTTCTTTATCCCGACTGTCAGAGGTCGTCTGGCATATACAACACTGCAAAACTATGTAGATGACATCGCACAGGTTGCGACCATCAATTTGCCTTTAGCCGGCGGCGATAGAATCGGATTTTATCGTTGGTGGGAGTTTTACACTTATATCCAGGACGAATGGCGGATTACGCCGAATTTTACGCTGACACTCGGATTGCGATATGAATATCCGGGCGATTCTTTCAGCTATCTGAAAGAAGCCAATGAACGAATCGTCGCGGCAAACGGCAACGACCCGCGTTTTGCTTTAGCGCCTGTGCCGACGGCTGACAAAAACAACCTTATGCCCCGCATCGGATTCAACTGGAATCCGCGAACCAGGAGCAATGGTCTCCTCGGATTCATTACCGGCGGCGATAAAATGGTTTTGCGCGGCGGCTATTCGCGCACTTACGATGCTAATTACATCAATCTTAACCTGAACGTTGCGGGCGGTTTTCCGTATGTGGCTTCGATCACTTTCGGAGCGGCAAACGCTTATACGAACGTTACCACAACGACCGCTCCGAATGTTACAAATCCCAATCTTTTAACGCGAACCGTCGTGGCGGAAGATTTCCGCGCTCCGGTAACCGATCAATTCTCGTTTGAAGTCCAGCGTGAGTTGAGCAGCGATTTGGTGTTCAAAGCCGGTTACATTAAAACCCGGGGGCGGGGTTTATTCCAGACGATTGACGGCAATCCGCGCACGATTTGTGCCGGAGGAACTTCGACCAATCCGTGTCCGCGCGTTGATCCGACGCGCGGCGTAATCCGCCTGCGCGGCAACGAAGCAAGCTCGGATTATGATGCTTTGCAAGTCAGTTTGGACAAACGATTGAGTAGAAATTTCAGTGCGGGTGTCAATTATACATTCAGCGCGTTTATTGATACGGCATCGGAAACGTTCAATCCTTCGAACGCCGAAGTTGCAGTCGCGCAGAATTCCTTTGATCTGGAAGCCGACCGTGCGCGTTCGAGTTTTGACCGTCCGCACCGTCTGTCGGGTAATTTCGTCTATGAATTGCCTTTCTTTAGATCTCAAAAAGGTTTTGCCGGAAAAGTTCTCGGCGGATTTCAAATCAATTCGTTCTTTACTTTACAAAGCGGCGCGCCGTTCACGGTCTTAAACGGCAATGACCCGGCAGGCGCTTTGTCGGGAATTGACGGTTTGGTCGGCAGCTCGATTCGTCCGAATCTTGCCACCACAACGAATCTTTCCTCTTTGAACATACTGGAAGTCAGAGCATTATGCGGCACGCCTGTCACCGGAAACAGATGTCCCGGACTTTTCACGCCGATCACGGCGGCGCAGCGTGTCGGCAGTGCCGGTCGCAATATACTGCGGGCGCAACGTTTGCGATTGGTAGATTTCGGTGTCATCAAAAATACCCGAATCTCCGAAACCGTCCGCTTCCAGCTTCGCGCGGATATGTTCAACGTCTTAAACGAACGCAATTTCGGCGTTCCCGAAGGACGCATCAATGCCCCGAGTTTTCTCAACCAATGGGCAACAAACGGCGGCAACAGAAGAATTGTTCTGGGTGCCAGATTGGTTTTCTAAAAGAAATCCGATTTTAGAGAGGAAAAGGCGGCGCTATATATAAGCCGCCTTTTTCTTTTTGAGAAATAAAAAAATAATTTACAAGTAAAACCAAACTTTTCCGCGCTTTTTCCGTAAATTTTTGGCAAAAGTGAAAATGTTTTGTTAACACTTTTTCCCGAAGGTTCGTCTTTAATGACGGCAAGCAAGTTAAAAGCCGATTTTTATAGTTTGATGAGCGGCGAAATCTTTTTTTGTTTCGTTCATTTTCAACTTCATAGATCGATCGCCGTTCATCAACTTATTTTATAAACGAAATGCCCGACCGCGAAATGACAGGCAATTTATTCTTCTTCGCAGGAAGCGATACGACGGCGACCGCCGCGCAAAAAAAATCCGCGCCGGCGCAGATTATCGAGCGCGTTGCGGCGGGCGATCAGGAAGCCTTCGGCGAGCTTTATAAAATGTTTGCGCCGATGGTTCACGGAATTGTTCTGGCGCGTGTCCGCCGCGACGAAGTTGACGACATCGTGCAGGAAGTTTTCCTGTCGGCTTATAAAAATTTAGATACTTTGCGCGATAAATCTGCCGTTGGCGGATGGCTGGCGATGATTGCGCGAAACCGCACCGCCGAATTTTACCGGCACGCCAGACCGACCGAAGAACTTTCGGAAGACTTGCGCGAAAAGGAAAACCGCAAAACGGAAGCGCGTGAGATTTTAAAAGCGATTCACGCTCTGCCCGAAGCCTACCGCGAAACGCTGGTTTTGCGGCTCGTCGAGGGAATGACCGGACCGGAAATCGCCGGGCGCACGAATTTAACGCCCGAATCGGTCAGAGTAAATCTGCATCGCGGAATGAAACTGCTGAGAGAAAAACTCGGCATCACGGAGTAAAAAAGCAATGAAGGAAGATTATCTTTGGGACAAAACCGGCGAAGACGCGGAAATTCAAGGTTTGGAAAACGCCCTCAAAGCGTTTCGCTATCAGGAAACCGCGCCGCCCGAACTTCCGCAGAAAGTATTCACGGTCGAAAAAGCAAAGCCGCGCAGATTTTTTCCGCTCTTCGGTTTCGGTTTCGCGGCTTTGGCGGCGGTCGTTGCGGTCTTTTCGGTCGTCTGGTTTCAAATAACCGACAGCAAAATCCCGGTCATTGAAGTCATTGCAGAAAAAAGCGAACCGAAAAACGAAAACAAAATTGCGGAAGAAAAGTTTGATGAGCCGGTGCAATTTACGCCCGCTGTCAAAAGCGTAAATTCGCCGCCTTCCGCGAAACGGAATGTTGTCCGGCTTCGCCAAAAAACCGTGCCGACCGTTCGCCCGGAAAAAGCGATTTTGCGAAATCCGATTTCAAAAGAACCGGCTGAAACGCTGACCGCCGAGGAACAATACGCTTACGATCAATTGATGCTCGCGCTTTCGATCACGGGTTCGAAATTGAGAATCGTGCAGAACAAAATTAAAGGAATCGAGGAACAAAACGCCGTCATTGAAACGGCAAAATAGAGAGTTTTTAATGTCCATCAAACTTCAGTTTGATGCCGACGCACTAATTAAAACGCGAAAAAACAAACTGAAGTTTGTTTTACTTTTGGAGAAATTATTATGAAATCACTTAACAAACATTTATCGAAAATCGCGCTTTTGGTCGCCGTTTTCGTGCTTTCGGGAATCGCCGCGAACGGGCAGGACGCGCGGCTTCGTTTTGAAAAGCTCAACGGTTTGGAAAACCGGGCGCGCGACGTGGTCGAAGTCAATATCGAAGGCAAACTGCTCGATTTGGCGCGGCGCGTGATGATGAAATCGAAAGACGCGAACGCACAGAAGGTCGGCGAAGCGATCAAGGATTTGAAAGGAATCTATGTCCGCGTTTACAATTTCGAGAACGAAAACGAATACAACCCGGCGGACATTGACGAAATCCGCGCCCAATTGAACGCGCCGGGTTGGGAACGACTCGCCAACGTCCGCAGTAAGAAAAACAACCAGAAAGTTGACGTTTACACGATGTTCACGGGCGATCTGATGAGCGGCGTGGCGGTCGTCGTCTCGGAATCGAAATCAATCGCGCTCGTCAATGTCATCGGTCCGATTGACATTGATCTGCTGGTCGAACTGAGCGGCAAAATGAACATTCCGCGCATCGAGATCGAAAAGGACGACAAATAAAAGGAGGCGCGTGGTAATGAAAAAGCAAATTTTAATGGCGGCGGCTTTTATGTTTCTAGCCTTCACGCTGAACGCTTCGACGGTGAACGCGAAAGGCGGCGAATATAAACAGATCGTCCGCCACCTGAAAACCAAATACAAGGCGAAAAAGGTCAAAATTCCCTTTATGTTTCTGGCGCGGTTCGCGGTCAGCGTCGTGCGACCGGCGGGCGTTAAAAGTTTCAGCGTAACGATCTTCGAGGATTTGAAATTTTCCAAAGAAACGCTCGACGCGGAAATGCAGGCGGCGATGCGCGATTCGTTCGGCGCGCAGTGGAGTTCGATTCTAAGAGTCCGTTCGCGCACCGGCGAACAGGTTTATATGTATATGCGCGACGCAGGCAAAGATTCGGTCAGAATCTCGCTCGTCACGATCAACAAAGAACAGGCGACAGTCATCCGCGCGACCGTCAACCCCGACAAGCTCGCCGAATTTATGGACAACCCGAAAATCTTCGGCATCTCTTTGGACGACGGCGCAAAAACGAAAATCAACAAGACGGAAACACCCGAAAACCCTGAAGAGCCGAAAAAAGATAATTAGCGTGAGTATTAGTTAAAATTGGAGCGCGGACGGCTCGTCCGCCAGCGTTTGAAAAACGCTAAAAACGATTCGGTTTCCATTAGAGTTTTAGGGAATCGAACCGTTTTTTACGCCGCTTCGCATCGTGGCGGACGAGCCGTCCGCGCTCCGACTTTATTCAATACTGATGCTACTTACCAATAATTTCTAAAATCTCTTTAAATAATTTCTCACAATGCGGCGCGGATTCACGGACTTTTTGCGGATTGATAATTTCTAAAATTTTCGCGCCGTGCCGTGTTTTGTGATATACGCCTTTCTGTGTGTTTTTGGTCGCGTTTTCCAATTCACTTTCGACGCTGGCTTTCGCAATTTTCTCGACATTCGTATTTTTTGAAAGCGCGTTCCTATTAAAGTTCTGCCCGTAAAATTCGGCTAATGTATCTTTATCGGCGAAAAACCACGACTCCATCATTTGCGCCATTAGATGACATTGATTTTCTTCCGCGTTTTGCAGATGCCACGTCGGATTTTGCTTTTGCAGAAAAGTTTTCGGTGTTTCGTTCTCTTCAATCGGCGCGTCGGAATCGAGCAGAAACAACACGAAACTGTCTTGATATTCTCGCGCGCCGTCGAGAAATTTCTTAAAAGTTTCAAACTTCGAGCCGTAAGTTATCGGGCGAAGCGTGATGTTTCGGCTTTTGGCTTTGTCAATCAATTCACGAAAGAAAATATTAAAACCTTGCCGAAGCGTGATGTCGGTGTTCTTTCCTTTATTTTTCGTGTCGCCTTCGATGTAAATTCTGATTTCTTTTACCATCGCGTTCCGCCGATTTCACCTTTCAGCCAAAGGTCGCCGAGTGAATATTCATTCAACCATTCCTTCAATTTTTCCGCTTCGAGCCGTTTGAAATGCGTTCCGTCTTCGTCCTTTTCGCAGACGAGAACGGCTTCGGGCATATCGCTAAATGCGGAAACGAGAATGTCCGAATGGGTTGTCACAATCAACTGCGTTCTCTGCGAAGCCTCTTTCATCAACTCGGCAATCGTCGGCAAAATATCGGGATGAAGCCCGGTTTCCGGTTCTTCGATACAAATCAGCGGCGGCGGCTCGGGATGACAAAGAATCGCCAGCAAACACAAATAACGCAAAGTCCCATCCGAAAGCCGCATCGCCGAAATCGGTTTTTCCAAACCTTCTTCACCAATAAAAAGGTATATATATTCTGCTAAATATTCAAAAGAATAATCTCTAACTTTCGGATTAAATTTTCTTAAATAATTTATGATTTTCTCTTTTGTATTTCCTTTAGCTTCTAAATCCTTTAATACAAGGAACAAATTTTTTGCTTCTTCTTGAAGAAATTCATTTGGTAATGATGAAACTTGAGGTTTTCTTATTTCAGAATTACGATTCGTTTGTAAATCAGTATAAAAGCGTATCCGTAAAATAATATTTACAAAAGCAAGCCAAGGCATTTTTAGTTTAGCTTCTGTTCCTAATGTAAATGACTTATCGAATGTCTTAGCAAGAAATGACTGTTCTGGATTATTTGAATCACTCTTTTTAATTGAAATATTATTTCTCAAATCATTAATAGTTTCTTCAAGTATTAATAATCTTCGGTCTATTTCCGTAAATCTAATTTTGTATTCTAAGGTTTCTATTTTTAATTCACCTAATGGTAAGTTTGTTTGAAAATTAGAAACAACATCTATTTCGGTTGTGCCTTCACTTTGTTTTCCCTTCCAAATCCATTCGTTTATTCCACCGTTTTCACTAATAAAATTTGCTAGACCTTTATCCTGTGGAAGCGAGCGCAAAAGTTTTATCACATCAACCAGATTCGATTTGCCTGAAGCGTTTTGACCGATGATGATGTTGAGCGGTTCGAGCGTGATTTCTTCGCCTTTGTCGCCGCCTTTGTCGCCGAAGGAAAGAATGTTGCGGAGTCTGATTTTTTCGATTAAGCGTTTGCCTTCCATATCGTTTCAGATTATAGCGCATCTTCCGAAATTTTCGATTTATGTCGCTGAAAGCGACCGACAATATAGCGTAGGGTGAAGCGAAGCGAAACCCTACGTCAGTTTAATAAACAACGCGCTCGCTGAAGGCGAGCAACAAATTGGCGGTGCGTGTGTTCGACACTTTCAGCGTCGGAATGTGTTTTTCGATTGACATAGGGTTTCATTCGCTTCGCTCATTTCACCCTATGCTATGTTGTTTGTCGCCGTTGGCGACATCGGACAGATTTATCTCAGCATAATTACCAAAAAAGACAATCGGATACGAATCCTTTTGCCTTTTTGCTTTTTACTTTGCCTTGAAATTTCGGCTTCATATCTGCGGCGTGAGTAATTCGCGTCGTGCTTTCTGCATTTTCGCCTTCCAATTTGCGTCGTTTGACGTTTCGCGCATCTTTTCAAATTCGGCTTCTTCGGCAATTAAATATTCGTCAATTTCCGTCTGATTCGAGAGATAAAACGCAATCGCGCCGTAGATTTCTTCTAACGTCAAAAGCGGAAACGAACGCCGAATACTTTCGGGTGATTGTCCGCGCCGAAACGCATACACTATCGAATCGAGCGAAATGCGCTTGTCCGCAATCCAAAAGCCCCCGTCTCTTTTTTCGACATATTTTTTCATACGAAAAGTTTACAATAAAAAAGGCAAATCGGAAACTTTTCTTCCTTTTTGCCTTTTTACTTTTTCCTTTTGCCTTACGCTTTAGCGTTCGTCAATCGGCACGTATTTCTGGTCGCGTGCGCCGATGTATTCGGCGCGCGGGCGGATCAGCTTGTTGTTGCCGTATTGTTCGAGAATGTGTCCCGTCCAGCCGGAAATGCGCGAGACGGCGAAGATCGGCGTGTATTGGTCGAGCGGAATGTCCATTAGATAATAGGTCGAAGCCGAGTAGAAATCGACGTTCGGATACATTCCTTTTTTCTCGTGCATCGCTTTTTCGATCTTCTGCGACATATTATACCAGCTCAGATCGCCTTTTTTCTCGCCCAACGTTTTCGAGAATTTGCGGAGCCACGTCGCACGCGGGTCTTCGGTTTTATAGACGGCGTGACCGATGCCCATAATCTTGCGTTTTTCAGCCAAAGCATTGTCGAGCCATTCGTCAATCTTGTCTTCGGAACCAATTTCCTTGAGCATCTTCATCACGTTCGTGTTCGCGCCGCCGTGCAGCGGTCCCGAAAGTGCCGCGATGCCGCCCGTGACCGCGCCGTAAACGTCGGCGAGCGTTCCGGCGATGACGCGCGTCGTAAAGGTCGAAGCGTTCAATTCGTGGTCGGCGTGGAGAATCAGCGCGATGTCGAACATTCTGGCTTCATCTGCGTCGGCTTTTTTGCCGTGAAACATATAAAGGAAGTTTTCGGCAATGCTCAAAGATTTATCCGGCGCGACGATTTCTTTGCCCGAACGGATGCGTTCCCACGCGGCGACGAGCGTTCCGATTTGCGCGGTCAGCTTGATTGCCGCCGTCATCGCGCCTTCGCGGGTCGTGTCGTGCGCGCCTTCGTCGTAGAAATCGAGCGCCGAAACTGCCGTGCGCAGAACGTCCATCGGGTCGCCGTCCTTCGGAAAGAGCTTCATCAATTCGATGACTTCGGGCGGCGCGTTATAGTTCGCGCTGATTTTCGCCTTCAAATCGGCAAGCTCGTCCGCTTTCGGCAACCGTTCGTTCCAAAGCAGAAAAATAACTTCTTCAAACGTCGAATGTTCGGCTAAATCGTGAATATCGTAACCCTGATAAATTAAAATTCCCTTTTCGCCGTCGACATCGCCGATCGCGCTTTGCGCGGCAACCACGCCTCTTAATCCGGCGGTCGCGGCAGTTGATTCTGTTGCTGTACTCATAATATTAAACTCTTATAGATAGTAAATTTAGTGCCTTCCTTATAATTTTATTCCATTACGCCGCATTGAAACAAGCGGAAAAAATGATTAATTACGAATTACAGAACCAATTACGAATTACGAATTACGAATTACGATAACAAAAACGAATTACGAACTCACCTGACGCAGTGTTGGTTTTTGTCTCCGAAGGAGACTAATACCAGGTAGCTGAATAAAAAGAGTTTCAAAATCTTAGCTAAAAGCTGTCAGCTAAGAGCTTTCGGCTAAAATTGAACCTCATTTTTTAACGCGATTTGGTATAACAACATAGCGTAGGGTGAAACGAATGCAATGAGTGAAACCCTACGTCGTTTGATAATAAATGCCCGCTCGCTGAAAGTGAGCAACATTCAACGACTGTCGGTTACTCACTTTCAGCGAGCGGGCGTCAATCTTGCATAAACGTAGCGATGCTCGCTACGCTATGTTGTTGGTCTCCTTCGGAGACGAATTTTTATCAAATCGCGTAAGGTGAGTAATGAACAATGTAGAATGTAAAATGATTCGTCGGCTTTCGACTTTTTCACCTATTTTTGTGCAAAGCCGATAGTTACGGAAGGCTTTTTAACTTTCAACTATCCACTATCAACTTTCAACTATCATCCTGATTTCCGCAAAACTTCTCGATATTTTCCCGAAAAACATCTGCATAGGGCGATTCGATAACTTTCAAAATCGCCACTGCTTCCTTCCACAAACCGCACGCCTTTTCCTTTTCGCCTAAACTATTGTAAGCATTTCCCAGATTGCCTAAACTGATGCCTTCTCCCGAACGGTCGCCAATCTCGCGGGAGATATTCAAGGATTGCTCGTGATATTCGATCGCTTTTCGATATTCGCCTAAACTTTTGTAAGCAAGTCCCAAATTGCCTAAACTGTTGCCTTCTCCCAAACGGTTGCCAATCTCGCGTTTAATCTTCAAGGATTGCTCGTGATATTCGATCGCTTTTCGATACTCGCCTAAACTGTAGTAAGCAAGTCCCAGACTGCCTAAACTGATGCCTTCTCCCAAACGGTTGCCAATCTCGCGTTTAATCTTCAAGGATTGCTCGTGATACTCGATCGCTTTTCGATATTCGTCTAAACTGTAGTAAGCATTTCCCAGATTGCTTAAACTGATGCCTTCTCCCGAACGGTCGCCAATCTCGCGTGAAATATTCAAGGATTGCTCGTGATATTCGATCGCTTTTCGATATTCGCCTAAACTATTGTAAGCATTTCCCAGATTGCCTAAACTGTTGCCTTCTCCCGAACGGTTGCCAATCTCGCGTGAAATATTCAAGGATTGCTCGTAATACTCGATCGCTTTTCGATACTCGCCTAAACTGTGGTAAACATTTCCCAGATTACCTAAATCTTGCCCCTCACCTAATCGGCTACCAATCTCACGTGAGATATTCAATGCCTGCTCGTGATATTCGATCGCTTTTCGATATTCGCTTAAACTGTTGTAAGCATTTCCTAAATTGCTTAAACTAATGCCTTCATACGAACGGTTATTTAATTTTCGGGCGGCGGATAATCCTGTTTCCAGCCAATCAATATTTTCGCGTGGATGAAGCCGAAGCGGTATAAAATCACGCGCATAGCCGGAATAACTTATGCAAATTTCGGCGGCGTGTTCGTTTATCTCTACATTGTCCGCCGACCATTTTTGACCTTGCAGGATGTTGTGCCATTCGCGGTCTATTTCGTCAAGCACGGCTTGGTAGCCTTTTTCCTGCCAAATATTATTTGATTGCGAGAGAAGATATTGATAATACCGGGCGTGGCAAAACTGCGCGTCGGCGAGTTCGGCGGCGGTCAGCTTTTCGTGCGCGTAATCACGCGCCAGGTCGTGAAATTCACAGCGTTTGGTTGTTTTGTCCACTTCGATCAGGCTGTATCTGGCAAGCGAAACGAGTGTTTCGGTCGCGGTCGGCAAATCTTCATCGAGCCGCCAGACGGATGCCGCGCCGTTTAGTTCAAAATCGGCGGGAAAAACCGCTAATTGCCGCCAGCGTTCCTTTAATTCGCCGGTCAGAGCTTCGTAGCTCAGATCGAGCGAGGCTTCGACCGTCAGATTATTGAGGTTCGGGTCGGCAAGGCGCAGACGTTCTTTGCGGTCGGCGTATCTTGTTATAAGCTGACGCGCATTGAGCAGGACGTTTTCCGCCAACAGCGACGCGAGCGGCTGAAGCGCCATCGGAATATAACCCGCCAGTCCGGCGAGCGTGTCGGCTTGCCCGTCGAAACGCGGTTCGCCCGCAATCGAGAAAAGAAGTTTCCGCGCATCTTCGGGCAACATCTTTTCGATGTGCCGGTTTTTTCCGCCCGCCAGTGTAAAAGATTCACGCGATGTAACGATCACGCACGCGCCCGCATGATTGAGCGGTTCGGCAGCCGCGCGGTCTTTGGCGTTGTCCAGCACTATCAAAGTCGGCTGTTGATTGACGAATTGCTGAAAAAGATTCCTGATGTCGGATTCGGTCAGATTCGCCGGAATGTGCGGGTCGAACAGCTTGACGGCTTCGAACATCGCCCCGGTCGCGGTCATCGGATTGCTTCCTGCGCCGCGCATCTCGATATAAATCCGCGCCGCAAATCGCGGTTCGAGTTCCTTCGCAAAATAATCCGCGATCGCCGATTTGCCGACACCGCCGAAACCGTGCAGGACAAACGATTTGATGTTTTCGTTAAACCAGCCGCGCAGTTCCTTGAGGTCTTCCTCGCGCCCGACAAATCCCTGCACCGTCCGCAGATTCGACGGCAAACCCGTTTCGGTTCGGCGGTTGTCTATTTTATCGGCGAGATTCTGAAAACCGTCCTTCATCTCGTCGCGGGTTTGTTTGCCGTCATCTTTAACTGCCTGTCGTGTCCGCTCGCCTTCCTGTCTGATAAGCGCGGGTAATCCCTTGACGACCGCGCTAATATCTTCGGCGGTCATAATCAGCGGCAGAAGCTCGTCGAGCTTCCCTTTTATCTCCGTCTGATTCGTGCCGAACGCGGCAATGTCTTTTTCGATGCCGTCGAGCTGTTTAGTGATGGATTTGCCGAGTTTTTTCAGCGCGTTCTGAAATGTTTTGAAGTCGAGCGTCTGAATTTCGCCGGGCGGCAGCGATTCTCCGTCGGGCGCGGTTTCGCCGACGCGCAGGCTGACCAGCAGACGATTCTGAAAAACATCCGCAATCTCGCCCGTCAGTTTTTGTTGAAAGAATCCGCAGAAACATTCAAACCAGTAAAGTTTTTTTCCGTCATCGAGCGGCAAAGGGCTTTCGTTGTAGTTATACGGAATCCAGCCCTTTTCGACCATTTCGCCGATGCGTTCGGGAATTTTCGATTTTTGGGGAACAATGCTCAGAACTTCGCCCGAACCCGCCGCGCCGGTGCGTTCCAGTTCGGACAGCAAATCCTTCTGCAATTGTCCGCGCATTTCATTGATGCGTGTTTCGACGGTTGTTCCGCGCGGCTGGAGAAACAATTCATACTCGCCGCTTAGTTCCAAAACCTCGTCGGATTTATCAACGCGGATGCGTTCGGAATTGAGCGCGGCGACGACATTGCACAGCCACAAAATTTCGTCGCGGTCTGCGCCGCTTTCGGGCAGAAATTTTTCGCGCAGTTTTTCCGACCATAAACCGATACTGCTCGGATTAGCCGCGTCGGTTTCCAGATATTCGGTCAGAAATTTGCGCCAGCGGCTCGGCTGTAATTCTTTGAGGCGCGAATTGCAGAGCAAGAGCGTCGCTTCGAGATAAGACTTTCGCAAAGCGCGCTGCAGCAGATGATTGCGCGGGTCGGTCGTCGGCGGAAACCTTTCGCGGACTTTCCTTAAAGCCGCGCACAGGTAATAATCGGAACGGTTGCCGTAAAAGCCGTCAAACGCGCCGCCGACAAATGTAAAAACACTCAGTAAACCATTGAACATATCGTAAGAGTTCTGCCGATTAGATTCTTGTGCTGCTACGATAGCGCAGTTTTGCCGAATCCGCAATTTTTATTTCAGATTCAATCGCTTCGTCGTTCGCCGCCGGGCGGAAACTATAATTTAACGTCAATTCGGAATAAAAATGGAACGCCGTCATCTTGAGGGCACAGCGTTTGAAAAACGCTCAAATGCCTTCATTAACTGCCGGAATTCGCTAAAATCGAAGCGTTTGACGGCGCTTTCGCGCGCCGTGTGCCGTCAGGATGACGGCGTTCCGTCAGGCAAGTTTCTTAACCCGAATTTGACGTTAATTTAACCGTAATTTTCCGCCCGATTTCAGTTTGGAGAATGTTTTTCGCCGAATCCTGAAAGGCGGCGACTTCTAAAAATCCCGCGCTGCCGAAAATCATAAAGACTTCAGCTTTTTCGGCTTCGGCAAAATAGGTTTGGAGTTTTTCGATTCGTGTGCCGCCGATTTCGAGGGCGAAACTTTCGGGCAAATCTTCCCTTTTCAGATTCGTTATCAGATTGCCGAAACGATCTATTTCGATAATTTCGGCTTCGATCTCGGTGTCGCTGATTTTGCGCGGGCGCATTTCTTCAAATTGCTCGAAGTCCTTGATTTCCCTGCCGAATTCGCTCGGGTTAACGTCTTTGGAAAGGTGCGCAGCGGCGGGCGCGAAAATGTCGCGTCCGTGAAAACTGTTGGAAATATCGGCGGCGAAAAACTTTTTGTTCGTGAGTTCAAAAACGCGGAAATCGTTTGATTCATTAAAAACAAAACTCAATAAACCGTTATCCGGCGCGATGAAGAAATATTCATCGGTTTCGACCAAAACCGCGCGTCTTTCGGAACCGACTCCGGGATCAACAACCGCGACGAAAATCGTTTTTGCGGGAAAATCTCTATAACAGGCACGAAGCGTAAAGCTCGCGGATTTGATATTCTGCGGCTTAATTTCGTGCGTAATGTCAACGATTCGCGCATTCGGATTAACCGACAAAATCGCGCCTTTCATCGCGCTGACAAAATAATCCTTCAAACCGAAATCCGTCAAAAGCGCGATGATTTTCGGTCTTCGGTCTTTGGTTTTCGGTCTTTGATTTAATTCATCCCTCATCCCTCAAAACGTTCCTCAAAAAAAATTATCCACGAAAACGGGCAAAGACAAAAAGGAGAGAAAAAACTTTGCTCGTTTACGTGGATTTCAAGGGCGCAACGCTCAGCTTTCGCGCCGAAAAGTAATACCAAATTTCAGTTTCCGAATTTCAGATTCCATTAATTCGGAATCTGAAATTTGGAATGTGGAATCTATCGAATCTGGGTTTCGTAGGTTGATCTGATGCGCAGTTGCTGGGATTTGTTCAAACGGATATGCTTGCCGCGTTCGACGACGACCGCGCCGACCCCGAAAGCCGCGCCGACACCTGCGCCGACCGCCGCACCGACCGGACCGCCGGCAATCACGCCGATCAACGCGCCCGTTCCGGTTGCCGCGCCGACTTTAACCGAATCATCCTTGATCGAACTTTTGCCTTCGACCGTGCCTTCCGTGTCAACCCGTTTGACGTTATCGTTTTTGACGGGTAAAACTTCCGTCAGAATCGCGTTGAAATTGCTCCAGCGTCCTTCCGTCAAAACGATGCGGTCGAATGAAAGCAACATTTCCGAACGGCGTTTGATTCTGCCGGGTTTTTGAATTTTTGAAATTCTGCCCTCGATAATCGCGCCGTTCATTTCCATCGGCGAAACGATTCGGGCGGTAAACTTATCGCCTTCCTTACTGGTCTCGGTGCCGATTTCGTCAATCAGTTCGAGAATCAATTCCGTATCGGTCGGAATAACGACCACCGAATCGCCCGTCGGAACATAACTGACCTCATTTCTTCTGGTCTGAATCGTCGGCGTTTGCTCGACGGGTGTATTTTCCGAAACCGTATTTTCCGAAACCGTATTTTCGTTTGTCGGCGTGGTTTCGATAATTTCGGTATTCTGGGTGGTCGGTGTCGTGACCGTCGTGGTCGTCGTCGTCGCGGCAATCGTGTCCGTGTTGATTATCCCGCGTTTTTTCAGTTCGGGCGGCAATGTCGCGTCGAACGAACGCTTTTCAAAACCCGTGCCGTAACCGATCTCGAACCCTTGCTGATAACCGTCGCGGTAATCTTCGATCAACCCGTAATCCTTATTATATGCGCGGTCGGCTTTCGCATATTCGCTGTGCCGCGCCGGATTTTTCGCCGCATTGTCAATGACATCGCGGTAGCCCGCCATATAGCCGTCGGAATAGCCGGTGCGATAACCGCGCTGAAGGGCGATTTTTGCGTCTTGGGCGTTAATGGTTTGTACGGGAAGAGTTAGGAAAGAAAATAAACTCAGGGAAAAAATTAGGGCAAAGCTTGTAAAACTTCTGGTTAGCTTCATTTGACCTCCTATATCAAAAAACAAGAAACATTTTGTCTGCTATGATTTATACACTATAAGTTAAGAAATTACAAGAAGAATTTTAAAAATATTATAAACCGCCGATTTATTCAAAGAAACCCCGAATTTTGTTACGTTTCGATAACAAAATTCCGGTCTTTTACGTATGCTTTTAACAGAGGAGAGTTAAAATCTTTCTTGTGCTTTTGGGCAACTTTCGTTTGGTTGCATTTTTTCCTTAAAAAGATGCCGCGTGATTTAAAAATAAAAACTTTTGGAATAGCTGAATACAAATGATTATCAGCTTTCAGCAATTCCGAAATAAAAAAAGATGAAAATTCGACCTTTGAACCGCGTTCACAACGGCTTGAGTAATGTGTATTAATCATCCTTATAGTAAGCGGTAGCGAACATCGTTTCGCTCGAAATTGATTGGATTGCAAGAGAGTTGCTACTGCTTTTGCTATAATGATTTCGTTATTAGATTTGGTAGATAATTCGCCGTCAAAAGCGTATGATGTTTTCGTTATGAGTACTTTCAAAGCCTACGAAGAAGTGATTGATTTTATTGCCGCCGGAACGACTCCGCAGAATGTTATCGCCTTTCGTCCGTCGGAAGCGGCAGAAGTGCGCGTGACGGATTTATTATCGCGTGAAAAAGAAGGCAAATTGTCCCGCGAAGAAAAGAGCGAACTCGATCATTATTTACAAATTGAACACCTGATGCGGCTTGCCAAGGCTCGCGCCCGCGATTTTCTGCCGAATGAGTAATTACATCAGTCCCGAAATACGGCAAGCGGTCGCCGCTCGCGCCAATTTTGTTTGCGAATATTGCCTGATTGCCGAAGACGATGCTTATTTCAAATTTCAAGTCGAACACATCATCAGCCGCAAACACGGCGGTTCTTCCGAGTTGGAAAATCCGGCTTTGGCTTGCGTCTTTTGTAATCGTTACAAAGGCAGCGATATTGCTTCGATTTCGTCTGAAACAGGAGAATTGGTGCGTTTTTACAATCCACGCACGATGCGTTGGAGTGAACATTTTCGTTTGAACGGCGTTGTCATTGAATCGCTGACCGAGATTGGCGAAGCAACGCTCCGCATCTTGCGGATAAATCACGAAGACCAAGTTTTGGAACGTCAGGTTTTGACCGGACGCGGACGTTACCCAAGCGAAAAGGCTTTGTTAATTGTAATGGATCATTAAACTTAAAATTGTTCTATTTTATTAATCAATGACACAAAACAAAACTGTTTCGATTGAAGAAATCCGTGCGAATTTTCCCGCATTGACGCGCGTTTACAACGGCTTTCCGGTCGCTTATTTCGACGGTCCGGGCGGAACGCAGGTTTCTCGCGTCGTGGTCGAAAGGATGACCGATTATCTTTTTAATCACAACGCCAACACGCATTGGGCTTACCCGACGAGCAACGAAACCGACGCGATTCTGGCATATTCGCGGCAAGCGATGGCTGATTTTCTGAACGCTTCGGCGGATGAAATCGCGTTCGGGCAGAACATGACTTCGCTGACGTTTCATCTGGCGCGCGCCCTTGGCAGAAATTTCACTTCGGATGACGAGATTATCGTCACCGAACTCGACCATCACGCGAATGTTGATACGTGGCGCAGTTTGGAAATAGAGCGCGGCGTGAAAATTCGCGTTGTGCCGATGGATCTTGAAAGCGGGACTTTGGAATTTGCGGAACTCGAAAATCTTTTAAACAGGCAAACGCGGCTTTTGGCAATCGGCGCGGCATCGAACGCGATTGGCACGATTTCGGATGTTCGGCGCGCTTGTCGGTTAGCGAAGGAAAACGGCACGATTTCGTTCGTTGATGCGGTTCATTACGCGGCGCATAATTTAATTGACGTGCAGGATTTCGGCTGCGATTTTCTCTCGTGTTCGGCGTATAAATTTTACGGTCCGCACATCGGCGTGCTTTACGGGCGCAAAGAGTTATTGGAAAAAATCGATTTCCCGAAACTAAAACCCGCGCCCGATTACGCGCCCGAACGTGCTGAAACGGGAACGCAAAGCCACGAATCAATCGCGGGCGCGGGTGCTTGCGTAGATTTTCTCGCTTCCCTTTCCACAGGTGAAACGCGGCGCGAAAAATTGCAGAATACTTTCACGGCATTTCATTCGCGCAAGAAAGATTTGTTCAAAAATTTGTGGAAAGGATTGTCGGAAATATCCGGCGTAACGATTTACGGGCAAAATCCCGATTCGCCGCGCACGCCGACAATCGCTTTTACCGTCAAGGATTTTCCGGCGCAAAGCGTTTCCGAAAAACTGGCGGAGCGCGGAGTTTTCACGTCGCACGGTGATTTTTATGCTTCGACCGTTGTCGAAAAATTCGGTCTGCAATCGCAAGGCTTGGTGCGCGCCGGCATCGCCTGCTACACGACCGGCGAAGAAGTCGAAAGATTGGTCGAAGGCGTTCAAAACTGCTGTGGGCGGAAACGGTAACTATAATATTTGACGGATTTTCTTTGAGATTTAGACCATAATATTTGGTAACTTAGGCGGCTTCGGCAAACGGCAATTTGATCTGTTCCGAAAATACCCTTTTTGATAATTTTCTTTCCGCTCTGATCTCTTCAATCGGTCAAAAACCGAGTTTTCAAAAAACAAAACTTAACCACAACAAAAGAGCGAAAAATCTTCGGCATAGATGATAGGTGAGAGCTGATAAATTTGGGCTTGGGCGAGTCGGCATTTCTAATCTATCAGCTCTCAGCTATTCCGAAAATGTTAAATCCTGCAACGACACATACTTGATTACGCACAGTTTTCAATTAGCTCTCGGTCTATATAATTCGGTTGCCAATTATTGCTTAATCGTTGATATTTCAACATCGGATGTTTATCATAAATCAGGCAAACCCACAGATAAAGTTGAATGAGTTGAAGTTCCATAAACTGAATGCTGCAACTCTTTTGTTGGTTTGCTGTCTCATTTTTCAACTACTGATTCGCATTATTTTATGAAAATTACAGTTTTAGCAGGCGACGGTATCGGAATTGAAGTAACACGCGAAGCCGTCAAGGTTTTATCCGCCGTAGCGAAAATTTACGATTTGGAAATCCGTTTGAACGAACAATTGATCGGCGGCGCGGCGATTAACGCAACGGGCTTGCCTTTTCCCGACGAAACGAAAGAAGATTGTTTGAATTCCGACGCGGTTTTGCTCGGCGCAGTCGGCGCACCCGAATTTGATTATCTTTTGTTTTGAACGATCCGAAATATAAAAACGCTTCCGTGTTGCTGGCGGGCGCAAATTTCGGCTGCGGAAGTTCGCGCGAACACGCGCCGTGGAGCTTGACGGATTACGGTTTTCACGCCGTCATCGCGCCGAGTTTCGCGGATATTTTTTATAACAATTCTTTGAAAAACGGACCTTTGCCAGTTGTTCTAAGCGAAGAAAAAGTCGCCCGGCTGATCGAAAAAGCCGAAACTTTGGAGAATTATCAAATTACGGTTGACCTTGAAAATCAAAAAATTACGGATGATTTTGGATTTGAAACATTTTTTGCGGTTGACGAGTTTCGCAAGTATTGCTTAATCAATGGTTTAGACGACATTGGTTTAACTTTGCGATACACCGACAAAATTTCGGCTTTTGAAAAAACCCGTCCTATCCGGGCAAACTTTTGAGAAAATATTAAAAATCAATTTCTACTACCAAATAGTTCTCCAAAGATAGCTTATTTGCGGGTTTTATGATTTTCAAGGATTTCTATTACCTCAGTTAATTTTCTCTCCTTAGCAATTTCTATCGGCGTTTTACCATTTTCGTCTTTTACGGCAACATCAGCCCCACGTTCCAACAATAATTGAACAATTTTAGGTAGTGCGCTTGACTTTACTGCCACCAATAGCGGCGTATCGGTATCTGCGATTAGACTAGATTCAGCGTCTCTTTCATAGTTAAAACCTATATCCATAACTCTGCCGTTTACATCTGCTCCTTGGTCCAACATTTTTTCAACTTTTTTAACGTCCCCAAACATAACTCCCCCAAGAAGAGTAAAAAAACTACCTAACCTTTTTTTTGTATTTTCATCTAAATTATATTCATCCATAGTTATTCATCCTTTAACCCTAAATCTAAGGCGAAAATTCTCTGCGATTATGGTTTACTCTTTTTTCCCGAAATATCGAATAGCCTCAAATATTATATTTTTGAATGGCATCTGATTTGAACCCCAAAATAGTAGTAAATATCAAGTCAAATAACCCTTCTATCGCTACACCGCCTTTTCTTCAAGTTATTAATTCACAATGCAGCCACGCAGACAATTACTTAAACAAATCGAATTCTGTCCACACCAACCCACACAAACTGCCACGCAAAGCCAGTCATATTTTGGTCCGCCTTTTGTTGGAATTCCATCAAAAGCCTCAAAAGTCTGAAAAGCCAAGATAGGCTGCGGCATTGCAAATGCGAATAGGGGAAGACGATCATTTGTGCGAGCCAAGTTAGGTGTTTTGAGCGGGTCATATTTAAGTTGAACAATCTGATTCGATTGAGACAACTGACCTGCTTTTTGTTGACACGACACATTTTTGACTCATACATAATCTGTAGATTTTAACTTTGACTGTTGGGCAAAAACAGAAATTGAGAATAAACCAAAAATTAACGCAAAAACAAAAAATTTAAACTTTTTTTTTCTCATATCCATCTCCTAAAATTTTGTAATTTTACTACAAAATTGGTAAGAAGAATCAAAGACGAGTGGACAAACCTAAATCGCAGACATCAATCAATTCTTGCATTTTTAATTGAACTTCTGACGTGTTTTGCGTTATGATACGAATGTTGAAAATCGCATCTGTTGTCTGAAACACAACAGAAGCACTAAAAAACAAATAGCCCTTCAAGTTGCGCGAACAACTTGAAGGGCTATTTGTTTTTGACAAAAATTTACTTAATTGAAAAAACTTCGCATCAATTTCACAATTCCATTCTACAGACTCGGCAAAAATTTCGATTCTTTCAAAAGGCATTGAATTGTGGAAGCAAAGTAACATAATATGTACTTACACCCGTTTTTCAAAATTAAGTTTCTAAAACTAGCAATAATTTCAACATTTGTTAAGCAGATATTATGTAGTTTTTTTTCACACAACTCTATTACTTACAATATTTAACTACTAGTAACTATATCGAATAAGACTGACAGGCAGTTTTCTAAATGTTGTGTGTCAAAGGCTCTTGGCAATCCCTGCTTCACTTCCATAAAACAAAAACAAAATTTCTGATCTACAACCGATTTTAAAAATTTGCTGTTTGCATTTATTAATTCGGATAAGTTACCATAAATTCTCGTTAAAACAAGAGTTTTATTAGCCTTAAACTACGAAATAAGTTAAAATCTAAGCGCTTTAACAATTCTTGACGACTTCGCGTTTTCTATGGGCTTTTCGACAATTGCAATTCACGCTGGAAATGAACCTGACACCGCCACCGGCGCGGTCAGCGTACCGATCTATCAAACCTCGACCTACGCGCAGGACGGTCTCGGGAAGCACAAAGGCTACGAGTATGCGCGAACACAAAACCCGACCCGTTCGGCGCTCGAAAAAAATATCGCCGCGCTCGAAGGCGCAAAATTCGGCTATGCGTTCGCTTCGGGAATGTCGGCGACCGACGCGGTTTTGAAATTGGTAAAATCGGGCGACCACGTAATTTTGGGCGACAACACATACGGCGGAACTTTTCGGCTTTTCAGTAAAGTCTTATCAAATTACGGCGTTGAATTCGATCTGGTTGATACGACCGACGCGACGAATCTCGAACAAGCCTTTAAACCGAACACGAAAATGGTTTTCGTTGAAACGCCGACCAATCCCGTTATGTCGGTCACGGATTTGGCGGCGGTGGCGGAAATTTCGCACGCGCATGGTGCGCGCGTTGTTTGCGACAATACTTTTATGTCGCCATATTTGCAGCGTCCGATGGAATTCGGCGTTGATATTGTCGTTCATTCGACAACCAAATATTTAAACGGACATTCCGATTCAATCGGCGGTTTCGTCGCCTTGAATGACGAAAAAGATGCGGAATGGATTCAGTTCATTCAAAATTCGGTCGGCGCGATCCTTTCGCCGTTCGATTCGTTTTTAGTCCTGCGCGGCACGAAAACTCTCGCTGTCAGAATGGAAGCGCACGATAAAAACGGGCGGCAGGTTGCCAATTTTTTAGCCGAGCATCCGAAGGTTCAGAAAGTTTATTATCCCGGACTCGTTTCGCATCCGCAGCACGAATTAGCCAAGCGGCAGCAAAAAGGATTCGGCGGGATGGTTGCATTTGAAACCGGTTCGCTTGATAATGCAAAAAAGGTTTTGGAAAGCGTCAAACTTTGCATCTTGGGCGAAAGTTTGGGCGGCGTTGAATCTTTAATTTCGCATCCGGCGACAATGACGCACGCATCAGTCCCGATTGAGAAACGCGAACAATTAGGAATTACTGACGGACTTGTGAGAGTTTCCGTCGGAATAGAAGATGTCGAAGACATCATTGCAGATTTAGACCAGGCACTTAGTTAGTGAAGAGTCGAGAGTGGAGAGTCGAGAGTAAGAAAAAAATCTCTCCACTCTCCACTCTCTACTTTCCACTCGAAAATTATGTTGATTGTTGAAACACATGCTACATCCCATATCGGGCGTGTCCGCAAGGGCAATGAGGACAATTATCTGTTGTTGAATATTTCCGCCGCGAAAGCGTGGATGAGTACGCAAGACCCGGAAGAATTCGTCATCGAATCGCAGCGATTCGAAGTGGACGACAACGGAGTTATTTTAGCCGTTTCCGACGGAATGGGCGGCGCGTTGGCAGGTGAAGTGGCGAGTCAGCTGGCGGTTGAAACCGTCAGTAAAAAGTTTTTAGACGATGATCCGGAAAAAACCATCGCCCCTAACGAGTTTAGCCACTCTTTGATCGGAAACCTGTATGAAGCAACGCTTTACGCCAATCACCTGATTCATCAGCAAGGTCGGACAGACCCGCAATATCAGGGAATGGGCGCGACTTTTACGGGAATCGGAATCACGCCCGAAGCGGTTGATTTGATTCAAATCGGCGACAGCCGCGCTTATCTTGTCCGCAATAATAACATTTACCAGATCACCAAAGACCAGTCGCTCGTCCAACAATTGATTGATGCCAATCAGATTCCGCCCGAAGACGCTGAAACACATCCTTTGAAAAACGTAATTCTACAGGCGCTCGGTGCGCAAAGCGAAATTTTTCCCGTTTCGGCACGATTGACACCGAACCGCGACGATATAATTTTGATTTGCAGTGACGGTTTATCGGGCAAGGTCGGCGGCGTTGAAATGCAGAAAATCGTCCTGGATAATATCGGACATCTTGAACTGGCTTGCGCCGATCTTGTCAAAAAAGCCAACGAAAACGGCGGCGAAGACAATATCACCGTAATTTTGGCAAGAATTACCGGCGACGACCTGCCCGAACCGACCGAAGGCGAAGTCCGACTCGAACTTCTAAATATCGGCAATATTCATGACACCGCCGATCAGGACACGGCTGAGATTATTTAAAAGGCAAAAGGCAAAACTTGATAAACAGTTTTGCCTTTTGCCTTTTGCCTTTTGCCTTTTTACTTCTCTCCCCGCCATTCGGGCAATTCCTTTTCGGCTGAAATTTTTCGGACATAAATCGAAGAACCTTTAACCCTTACGACTTCAACTTTTTCGCCTTCCCTTAAAGGCATTTCTTCATCAATCGGGAATGCCGTCCAGGTTGAGCCGAAAACCTTGACCGCGCCTTCGTTGAGCGCGCCTTTGCTTGCCGTCGAAACCGTGCCGACCTGTCCGGGCAAAGCGTCAACGCCGGTTTTTATGCTGTTCTCGTCGTCATGCGAAAAATAATTTGAAAAAATCGTCCGCGACATTGCCGTTAAAGTAATGGAAACCAGAGCAAAAGCAAGAAATTGCCAGATGAATCCAAACCCGAGAAATCCGACCAAAGCCGCTGCAAATGCGCCGATGCCAAACCAAAACAAGACGAAACCAAGCGTAAAAATCTCGGCTATTATTAACCCGACACCCAAAACCACCCACAAAATCCAAACCAGTTGTTCCATTTTCTTCGTCTAAGTGCTTTCCTGCCAAAATCATACCACAAGGCGGCGTTTTTCGTTATTTTTTATTCGGGCAAAAAGTTTGCTCTCTTTAGTTTTGAGTTTATTTTTTGGTTATGCTAATCTCTAAATTCGTTGCTTGGGTGGCGGAATAGGTAGACGCACAGGACTTAAAATCCTGTATCCTTCGGGGTGTGCGGGTTCGATTCCCGCCCTAAGCACCAATTTAGAATCAATAAGTTAAGGGCATCTTGCAAGATGCCCTTTTCTTTTGTTCGCCGTTTGGCACTTGACCCGTAATCCGATCCTATAGTTTCGCTTCGTAGATCAAATTGAACGGCGTTTCGGTTGCCCGGCGGAAGCGGCTGAAACCGCCGTTTTCAACTACTTCGCGGATTTTCGTTTCGCCCGCCTGCGCGCCTAAAGCCATTCCTACTTCCTGTGAAAGCGACGCCGGGGTGCAAAGCAGCGTCGAAGCCGAATAATAAATTCGTCCGATCGGATTGTGATTGTCTTTCGCGTCGTCGTTCGCGAACGGTTCGACGATCATCCAGGTTCCGTCGTTTGCCAGCGACTCTTTGACATGCGCCGCCGCGCCGACCGGGTCGCCCATATCATGCAGGCAATCGAAGAACGTGACGAAATCGTAATCGCTGCCCGAATAATCTTTCGCTTTCGCGACTTCAAAATCAACCCGGTCGGAAACTCCAGCCTGCTTTGCCTTTTCACGCGCCTTTTCGATCGAAGCGTCGTGATAATCAAACCCGACGAAGGTTGAATCCGGAAAAGCCTCCGCCATTAAAATCGTCGAAGCGCCGAGACCGCAGCCGACATCCGCGACCTTTGCGCCGGCTTCTAGTTTCTCCTGCACACCGTCAAGCGCGGGGATCCACGAACTGACTAAATTTGCGGCGTAACCCGGACGAAAGAAAAGTTCCGTCCCGCGAAAAAGATTATGATCGTGTTCGTGCCAGCCCAAGCCATCGCCCGAAGTGAATCTTTCGATCATTTTCGGCACGGCTCGCAAAGCGGCGGTCGCCAGGACGAATGCGCCCGGCAGATACGCCATTCCGTTTTCGTCCGTTAAAAGAAACTTCTGCTCTTCGTTCAAAAAATAGCGGTTCGTGTCCGCATCATATTCGACATAGCCGCTTGCCGCCTGCGAATTGAGCCATTCGCGCACGTAACGCTCGTGCGTGTTCGTGCGCTGTGCCAATTCTTCCGAAGTAACCGGCGCGTCGGCTTCGCCCAACGCTTTATAAAGCCCGAGACTTTCGCCAATGACGATTGCGCCCGCGCTCATCGTCGCGCCTAGATCACCGACAAATTTGCCGAGCATCTGATTTAATTTTTCTTCACTGATTGCCATATTTAAGCTCCTCCTTTTTAGAAATACTTATCGAATTTGGAATGAAAGTCGGCAAAAGATGAGAGAATCGAACAATCTGAGATTGCTCAATTCAATCGCGCGAACTGGATTTATAAAATTAATTAGCCAGATTATACCCGTTTTAAAAACGTGTCAAATGAATTGCCGATCGTCAATCAGCGCCGGTTATCATAATATCAAAGGCGACATCCGACAAATAATAGATCGGACAAAGAAAATCCGCTCAAGAGGTTCAAATGTAATTATGGAATAAGACTTGCTTTAAGTGAGATTGATTTGTGCTCAAACCATAATTTATGAAGTTTTACGGCGGCGGCAAAAATCCAGTACCAAAAGGCTGACGTTTTAATAAATTTTCAGCGAAATTGATAAGCAGCCGATATTTTTGACGGTCAAAAAACGCGTTAATAAATGACGGCTAACTTGTTTGTTGTCGGGCAAAAGACAGGATGTCAGTCAGGTTTCGGACGCTGAAGTATGATTAAAACGAATTCGTAACTAATTTATTTTATTAGCTATGTTAATAGACCAATTTCATACTTTAGCTGCGATTTTTGATAGAATTTAATCTTTATGAGGAAATGAACGACTGAACTTTACCGAGTTTACCAGTAGTTTATTTATAAAAACCTTGGAAACAACCACTAATCAGTCAATTTTATTTGCAATCGGAATTAATCACAAAACCGCGCCGGTCGAGTTTCGTGAGAGAATTTACGTGCAAGATGTGGAAATTCCCGCACTTCTCGGCGAACTCAGGAAAACTCTCGACGAAGCGGTCGTCATTTCGACCTGCAACCGCATCGAAATTTACGGAGTAACTTCGCGCACCGACATTGATCTGGATTTTTACAAAGATCTGGTCATTGATTTTAAGAACGCGCGGGATTTTATCCGCCGCGACGATTTTTTCGGGATGATCTCCTGCGCCGCCTGCCAGCAGCTTTTCCGCGTGACGACGAGTCTTGATTCAAAGATCGTCGGCGATATGCAGATCCTCGGACAGGTGCGCGATTCGTTTCAGCTCGCGGAAAGACACAGATCAACCGGCAAAGTTCTCAACCAGATGTTTCAGCGCAGTTTCAAGATCGGCAAACAGGTACGCACGGAAACCAACCTGCACAAAGGTGCGGTTTCGATCAGCTCGGCGGCGGTCGAACTGGCTTTGAAAACGCTCGGCACATTGGCAAACAAAAATGTTCTGATTATCGGCGCGGGAAATATGGCGCGTTTGACGGCTGAAAGTCTGTTGAAAAAGAATGTCGGCAAAATCTTCATCACCAACCGCACCCGCGCACACGCCGACGAGCTTTTGGAAAGCCTCAAAGCGGAAGGCGAATTTAAAGGCGAAGTTGTTGATTTTACGGAATTAAAAAAGCATCTTAACGAAACCGATCTGGTTATCAGTTCGACCAGTTCACCCGCGCCGATTATCGAAAAGGCTGATTTTGCCGCGCAAACAAACAAAATTTTATTGATTGACATCGCCGTTCCGCGCGACATTGCGCCCGAAACGGCGGAATGCGCGGCGGTCGAACTCAAAAATATTGACGACCTGAACGCGATTGTTGATAAAAATCATCAACGCCGGATGTCGGATCTGCCGCTCGTTCAGCAGATTATAATGCGCGAAATGTCGGATTTTTTGATCTGGTATTACTCGCTTCCGCTGTTGCCGGCAAAAATGCGCGGCGGCGCAAAACCCGACGCTGAAACGCAAAAAGAAATCGTCCGCGTCAAAGAATTTCTTTTGGGAAATCTGCCGCAGTTGCACAAACTGGCGATGCAGAAAGGAACTGATTTCGCGGGACATATCGAAGTCGTCAACAAATTAACGGCGATGAAGGAAGCGTCAGTCGAAGCGAGGTTTGAAATTGAAGCGTAAATTTACAATCGGTTCAAGAGGTAGTCAGCTGGCGCTATGGCAGACGGGTTTTATAAAAGACTCGCTCGAAAAACACTTTCCCGAAGCGGCGTTTGACGTTCGCATCATCAAAACAAAAGGCGATGCCGTTCTCGACACCGCGCTTTCCAAAATCGGCGACAAAGGACTTTTTACAAAGGAAATCGAAACCGCTCTGCTCAATAAAGAGATAGATTTAGCGGTTCACAGCCTGAAGGATTTACCGACCATTCAACCGGAAGGTTTACGAATCGGCGCGGTCAGCCGACGCGAAACTCCGAACGATGTTTTTATCTCGAAACACTTTTCGTCAATCAGCGAACTGTCGAACGGCGCGCGCGTCGCGACGGGCAGCTTGCGCCGTAAAAGTCAGCTTTTAGCTTTTCGCCCCGACCTCGAAATCATCGAAATTCGCGGCAACGTGCCGACCCGCATCGAAAAACTTCTCGCATCCGATCTTGACGGAATGATTCTCGCGTTTGCGGGCGTTCATCGCCTCAATTTGGATTCGCACATCAAACAGATCATTCCGACCGAAATTTTACTGCCTGCTGTCGGACAGGGCGTGATGGCGGTTGAAATCCGCGAAGACGATACGGAAATCGCCGCGATGCTTAATGAAATCAACGACGCGGGAACGCAAGCCTGCATCACGGCGGAACGCGCATTCTTGCGGCGTTTGGAAGGCGGCTGTCAGGTTCCGATCGGCGCGATGGCATTTCTTGATAACGATAATATTTTTCTGCAAGGATTTGTCGGCAACACGGACGGCACGAAAGTTATCCGCGATTCGATAATCGGCGAAAAGGCGGCGGCGGAAAATCTCGGAATCGCTTTAGCGGAAAAATGTCTCGACGCGGGCGCGGCACAAATTTTAAGCGAAGCACGAGCGGACGCGTCAAATACGGCAGGCGAGGTATTCTGATGACAGCGGTTTTGGTCGTCAGAAAGTTTGACAATTTCAGCCGGATTTTGACCGAATATGGTTTTTCGGTGATAAATTCCCCGACGATTGAAACCCTTGCGTGTGAAGATTTACACGATCTGAGCGCGAAAATTTCCGCGCTCAAATACGACGGAATCTTTTTGACGAGCCGAACGGCAACCCGAATTGCTCTCAGCGAAATATTTTGTCAAGATTTTAGATACGGCGGAAAAGTTTACGTCCTGGGCAAAAGCAGTTTTGAACAGCTCAAAGACGAAAATCTCGATTTGTTCTTTATCGAGACGGCAAACACGGCGCGGGAAATGCTCGAAGCGATTCCGCCGGCAGAATTGAAAAACAAACGCTTTCTTTTTATTCGCGGCGAAAAATCGCTTCGCGCCGTGCCGGAGTTTTTAGAAAAACTTGCAACGGTTGATGAAATGATCGTTTATCAAACGCGTAAAATCAAGGTCGCTGAAGTTGTAAAAAAAGAAATCGAAGCCAAGGCAAAAAACGGCGAAATAGTTTGCGCCTGTTTTTTCAGCCCGAGCGGCGCGGAAAGTTTTTTGGAGCAGTTTGGCGCGCAGAGTTTACATCAAATAAAAATCGCCGCGATCGGAAAAACGACCGCCGATTTTTTCGCTAAAATAGATTTGAAAGTTGATTTTACGCCGACAAAAGCGAACGCGGAAGATTATGCGTTTGAGTTGGCAAATTATTTGGAACGCAATAAGTACAACAAACTTTAGTTTGTTGAAATTCTGCGGAATTTGAAAACTTTAGTTGGTTGATAAATTAAGTGAAATTAAATCGGCAAACTAAAGTTCACCGTACATTAAGGAAATTATTTTGAACGAAAATTCTTTATTTATCAGAGCCTGCAAACGGCAGGAAACCGAAAGAACGCCCGTGTGGATTATGCGGCAGGCGGGCAGATATTTGCCCGAATACCGCGCAATTCGTGAAAAACACGATTTTCTGACGATGTGCAAAACGCCCGAACTCGCTTCGGAAGTAACGGTTCAGCCGATTGACATTATCAAAACGGACGCGGCGATTCTTTTTTCCGACATTCTCGTGATTCCCGAAGCGATGGGAATGAATCTCGACATTATCGAATCGCAGGGTCCGGTTTTCGATAGTCCGATTCGCAGCGCGAAGGCGATTGAAAATCTAAACATCGAAGGTGTTGTCGAACGTTTAAATTATGTGATGGAAGCCGTCAAAATGACGAAAGAAAAACTGGCGGGTCGCGTGCCGCTGATCGGTTTTTCGGGAAGTCCTTGGACGCTCGCCTGTTATATGGTCGAAGGCAAAGGCTCGAAAAATTTCGACATCATCAAAAGTTTCATTTACAACGAACCGGCGGCGGCGCACCGGCTTTTGCAAATTTTGGCGGATTCGATTATCGAATACTTAAACGCGAAAATTCGCGCCGGATGCGATGCAGTTCAGATTTTCGATACGTGGGCAAGCATCTTGTCGCCTTCTGATTTCGAGGAATTTTCCTTAAAATATATCCGTTACATTTGCGAAAATCTGGAAACCGGCGGCGCACCCGTGATCGTTTTTGCGAAAGGCGTGAGTTCTTACGCGAAACTGGCGGAATTGAAATGCGATTCGCTCGGCGTTGACTGGACGAAAGAGATCGGCACGGTTCGCAAAGAAATTAACGGAACAAAGGCTTTGCAGGGAAATATGGACCCGACCGTGCTTTTTGCGCCGAAGCAAAAAATTCGCGAAGAAACAGAGCGCGTCCTCGAAAGTTACGGCACGGGCGCGGGACACGTTTTCAATCTCGGTCACGGTATTTTGCCGAAAACGCCGGTCGAAAATACGCAGTATTTTGTCGAATGCGTCAAAGAATTGAGCGCGAAATATCACGCTTGATTTTGGATTTTGGATTTTGGATTTGAAATTTCAGATTTGAAATCAAATGGGAAGTAAAAATGAGCAATTTCAAACATTTAGACGTTGATATTTTGAAGAAATTCAACCAACCCGGACCGCGTTATACCTCTTATCCGACCGCGCCCGTTTTTAGCGATAAATTTACGCCGGAAGATTATAAAGGCGAAATCATCGAAACGAACGCCGAACAAAATCCGACCGATATTTCGCTTTATTTTCACTTCCCTTTCTGCGACACGCTCTGCTATTTTTGCGGCTGCAATATGTTGGTCACGCAGAAACGCGAACATATCAGCGAATATAACGACTATCTGAAAAAGGAGATTGACCTGCTCGTGCCGCTGATCTCCGAAAAACGCAAGGTCGAGCAGATGCATTGGGGCGGCGGCACGCCGACTTATCTGACACCGGATGAAATCCGCGACATCGGCAATTACATCAAAGAAAGATTCGATTTTGCCGACGACATCGAAGCGAGCGTCGAAATTGACCCGCGCGGATTAACAAAGGAACATCTGGAAGCCCTGCGCGAGGTCGGGTTTAACCGCACGAGCTTCGGCGTGCAGGATTTTAACCCGCAAGTTCAGGAAGCGGTCAACCGCATTCAATCCGAAGAACTGACGCGCCAAACCGTCGAATGGGCGCGCGAACTCGGTTTTCAAAGCATCAATCTCGATCTCATCTACGGTCTGCCGCATCAAACGCTCGAAACTTTCACGGAAACCGTCGAGAGAATCATTGATATTTCGCCCGACCGGATCGCCGTTTTCAATTACGCGCACGTGCCGTGGCTCAAAAAACATCAGGTGTTGATCAAAGCCGAAGATTTGCCTTCGACGGACGAGCGTCTGCAAATTTTGAAAATGACGATTGAAAAATTGATGAACGCGGGCTACGAATACATCGGGATGGATCATTTTGCGAAACCGGCGGATGAGCTTGCGGTCGCGCAGAAAAACGGCACGCTTTACCGCAATTTTCAGGGTTATTCGACCAAAGCCGGCTGCGACGTTTACGCGTTCGGACTTTCGGCGATCTCACAGTTTCAGAACATTTACGCGCAAAACATCAAGCGTCTGCCGGATTATTACAAACGCATCAACGAAAACGAACCGGCGACAAATGTCGGCTATCGAATGAGTTTCGACGACCACGTGCGCAAGGAAACGATCAATCAATTGATGTGTAATCTCGAAATTGACAAACGCGAGATCGAAGCAAAATTCAGGATTGATTTTGAAGATTATTTCGCGTCGGATATTCCGAAACTCGAAGTTTTCGTGTTGGACGGCTTGTTGGAAAACGACGCGGACAAAATCAGAGTAACGGGATCGGGCATTCTCGTCATTCGCAACATTGCGATGTGTTTTGACGCGTATTTAGCGCAAATGATGAAGGAAAAACCTGTTTTCTCGAAAACGGTTTAGACCGGAGCGCCGTCATCCTGACGGCAATAAGCGCGAAGCGCGAAAGATTGCAATGTAAGAAGATAAGTATCAGCGTAATTACGCTGCTTTCAGCAACGTTTGCCGTCAGGATGACGGCGTTCCAATATTATGCAAGAAAAAGTCGGGGTAGTTTTATTAAATTTAGGCGGACCGGATTCGCTCGAAGCGGTCGAGCCGTTTCTTTACAATCTTTTTGTTGATCCGGACATTATCAATTTCCCGGGTAGTTTTCTGGTCAGAAAACCGCTCGCGCGGCTGATCTCGTCAAAACGTCATCCGAGCATTCAGGAACAGTATAAAAAAATCGGCGGAAAATCGCCGCTCAAGGAATTTACGCTCGGGCAGGCGCGGCTTTTGGAAGAAAAGTTAAATGAAAATTTTCCGGCGCGGGTTTTTGCCGCGATGCGCTACTGGCATCCGTTCACGGCTGAGGTTTTGGACGAGATCGAAAAAGAAGGCATCAAAAAAGTTATTCTGCTGCCGCTTTACCCGCAATATTCAAAAGCGACGACCGAATCGAGCGTCAAGGAATGGAAAAAACAACTCGCCGAGCGCGGCGGAATTGACGGTTTGCAGTGGTCGCTGATCGAGCATTATTACGATTTTCCGCCTTATCTGGACGCTTTTATCGAGCGCATCAATCAGGGTTTGGAAAGATTTCCCGCCGAACAGCGCGACAAAGTAAATATTTTGTTCAGCGCACACGGCACGCCGATGAAGCTCGTCCGCGAAGGCGACCCGTATTCCGGTCATATCTGCGAAACGGTTTCGGCGATTATGGAGCGCGGCGGCTGGGCAAATCCGCATCATTTATGTTTTCAGTCAAAGGTCGGACCGCAAAAATGGCTGACACCTTCAACGCCGACGACGATTGAAGAATTAGCCGCTGAAGGCGTAAAAAATATGCTGCTCGTGCCGGTCGCGTTTGCGTCCGATCATCTCGAAACATTGTTTGAACTTGGCATCGAATATCGCCACATCGCCGAACAGAAAGGCGTTGATCGTTACGAAGTGACGGAAGGCTTGAATTATTCCGAAAAATTCATCGACGCGCTCGCACAGCTTGTTTTTCAAAAGTTAGGAGCCTTGGGAAAAGCCGCAAAATCTATTTAAATGAGTAAATCCATCTGCATCATCGGCGGCGGAATTTCCGGTTTGACGACCGCGTATCTTTTGAAAAAGAAAGGTTTCGCGGTGACGGTTTTCGAGCGGTCGGAAAAGACGGGCGGAAATGTGCAGACAATTCAAAAAGACGGCTACACGGTCGAGCAGGGTCCGAACAGTCTTTTAAAATCGCCGCGTCTTGTTGATCTGGTCAAACTTTTGAATCTTGAAAGCAAAGTCATCGCGGCGGACGAATCGGCGAAAAAACGTTATATTTTATCCGACGGAAAGCTCGAAGCGATGGGACCGAAATCTTTTGTCAACGGTTATTTTTCGCTGAAAACGGTTTTGAGTTTGATCCGCGAACCGTTCGTTCGTTCGAAATCCCCCGAAAACGAATCGGTCGCGCAGTTTGTTTCGCGGCGCATCAGCGCGGAGTTTCTCGATAAAGCGATTGACCCTTTTGTGTCAGGAGTTTATGCGGGCGATCCGAATAATTTAAGTATGCGCTCGGCGTTTCCAAAGCTTTTTGAAATGGAGCGCGATTTCGGCAGTTTGATTATGGGCACGTTTCGCCGCAAGACGGAAAAACCCGACCCGAATTTTCCGCGCACTTTTTCGTTTCACGGCGGTTTGAAAACGCTGATTGACGCGCTCGCGGCGGAAATCGGCGACGGAATTAAACTTTCTGCGTCCGTCAATGCGATTGAAGAAACTGCGGACGGTAAATTTCGCGTTAATGAACAAGAATTCGATGCGGTCGTTATTTCAACTCCGGCGTTTGTCGCGGCTGATTTGGTTAAAAGCCGTGATGAAAACCTCGCTAAATTATTGAGCGAAGTAAATTATCCGCAGGTCGCGGTCGTCGTTTTGGGTTTTAAGTCGGAGAAAATCAGAAAAGAATTGGATGGTTTCGGTTTTCTGATCCCGAGCAAGGAACGCCGCCCGATTCTCGGAACGCTGTTTCATTCGGCGGTTTTCCCCGAACGCGCGCCCGACGGGTTTCAGCTTTTGATGACGTTTGTCGGCGGCGTTCGTGCGGGCGATAAATTGGACGAAAAATCTGATGACAAATTAAATGCAATGGTTTTAGAACAGCTCGGCGAAATTTTAGGCGTTGCGGGCGAGCCTGATTTCGTTCACATCAAACGCTGGAAACGCGCGATTCCGCAATACCGCGTCGGTTATGAAGCGGTAACGGAAACGGTCGCGGATTTTGAAAAGAAAAATCGCGGCGTTTATTTTTGCAGTAATTTTTATCGCGGCATTTCGATGGGCGACTGCGTGAAAAATGCTTTTGAAACCGCTGACAGTATTGAGAACTTTTTGAAGGAAAATTAGATAAGACTGGAGCGCAAGCGGCTCGCTTGCAACGGCGCGAAGCGTCGCAAAAAACGCTTCGATTTTCTTAAAAGTTGAAAGCAAACGGAAGTTTTTTAGATTGCTCCGCAATCTTGCAAGCGAGCCGCCTCTCGCTCCAGTCATTTATAACAAATGAGCAATTTTAACTTACCCGATTTCCCGATTACGCGGTTGCGCCGTTTGCGGAAAACTTCTGCTTTGCGTGATATGTTCCGCGAAACGCATTTAACAAAAAACGATTTTATTTACCCGCTTTTTGTCGCGGAAGGCACGAATTTTAAGCGCGAGATCGGTTCGATGCCGAACATTTTTCAGCTTTCGATTGACAATGTTTTGCGCGAATGCGAAGAACTTTTAAATTTGGGCATCAACGCGGTTCTGCTTTTCGGGATTCCCGATTTTAAGGACGAAGTCGGCTCAAGCGGTTATGCGGCGGATGGAATCGTGCAAAAAGCCTCGCGTGAAATCAAGAAGAATTTTCCCGCAATGCTCGTCATTACGGATGTTTGTCTTTGCGAATACACTTCGCACGGGCATTGCGGCGTGATTGAAAATGAATATGTGCAGAACGACGCGACGCTCGAACTGCTTGCAAAACAGGCTTTGACGCACGCCGAATCGGGCGCGGATATTATCGCGCCGTCGGATATGATGGACGGGCGCATCGGCGCAATTCGTAAAATTTTGGACGAAAACGGTTTTCACGAAACGCCGATTATGGCTTATTCGGCAAAATTCGCGTCCGCTTTTTACGGACCTTTCCGCGAAGCGGCGGAATCCGCGCCGCAGTTCGGCGACCGTAAATCTTACCAGATGGATTTCGGCAATCTGACCGAAGCAATGCGCGAAATCGCGCTCGATGTGCAGGAAGGCGCGGACATCGTAATGGTCAAACCCGCGCTTGCCTATCTCGACATCATTCGCCGCGCAAAGGAAAATTTTAATCTTCCCGTCGCGGCTTACAACGTTTCGGGCGAATATTCGATGGTCAAAGCGGCAGCGGAAAAAGGCTGGA
>JALHNX010000008.1:0-47974 GCA_022843305.1 Pyrinomonadaceae bacterium
GCTGACCAACGAAACGATTTATGAACCGTCGGCGCAGACTTTGGCGATGCTTGCCAAAAGCCGCCGACCATCGGCGGCGGCGAAAAATCTGCTGGTTTTTTCAGACCCGATTTTCACGCTCGACGACGCGCGGTTTTCGGCTGAAAACAAATCTTCTGCCGAAAACCCGAATGCGGAAACGGCAAAAACCGAAAGTTTCCGCTTTATCGAATCGTTGAGCGAGCTGCCGCGTTTGTCGTCTTCAAAGGACGAAAGCGAAGCGATAATCAAGATTATCGGCGCGGCGGCGGCGGATAATTATTCGGGTTTTACGGCGACACGCGAAAATCTGCTCAATCTGAAAACCGCCGATTATAAGATTCTGCATTTTGCGACACACGGTTTGACGAACGAAAAACGTCCCGAACTTTCGGGTGTCGCGCTTTCGGGCTTTGATGAACAAGGTCGAAAATTAGATCAGCTTTTCAGAATTCAGGATATTTACGCACTTAATCTTAACGCCGATCTGGTCGTTCTGAGCGCGTGCGACACGGGCATCGGCAAGGAAATTAAAGGCGAAGGATTGATGAGTCTGAACAACGCATTTTTGCAGACGGGCGCGAAATCCGTCGTGGCGAGTCTCTGGAAGGTCGAAGACGGCGCGACGCTCGAATTGATGAAAAGATTTTACGGCGCGATGGTCAACGAAAATCTGACACCTTCGCAGTCGCTAAGAAAGGCGCAGATAAAATTGCGCGAAAACCCGCAGTATAAATCGCCTTTTTACTGGGCGGCGTTTACCGTGCAGGGCGATTTCCGAAGCGTGCCGAAAATTTCTCGCGGCTACGGTTTTTGGATTTATCTGCTGCCGCTTTTGCCGCTCGCACCGATTGGTTTTTATATATATCGCCGAAGAAAAATGCCGAAACCCGCTCGTCAGTAAGGGTGAATGATCCGGTGAATCTAAAACACTCTGACTGACGTGCGGGTTTCTATATTAATTTTATTCCACCGCAAAACCGTAGCTCGTGCCGTTGTTTAGTTTGATTTGATAATTTCCTTTCGATAAAACCGATTTCGGCAGGATAACTTTCAGTTCCTGACCGCTTTGATTTTGATAAACGCGCAAATCGGTTTGTTTGAAAACGGTTTGACCGTTTTTTGTGAGTTCGAGATTAAAAAGCGCGTCTTTCGGCGTTTCCGAAGGCAAAGCGAGGCGAAACAAAACATTGTCCGTGAGATTCGCCGCAGTTAATTTTGACGTTTCGGTCGTATCGCGGAAAGTTCCCGAAATCAGGCTTTTGTCCGACAAATTCGCGTTTTCCGGGGCATTGTTCAAATCCTTCGCGTTCAGCGCGGCGTAATCTTTTTCGATTAGCGACAAACCGCTTGCGTCATAAAGAAAGACGCGCCACCCGATGCCCGCGAGCATCAAAACTATCAAAACCGCCGCTATCGGACGCAGGTTCAAGGACAAAAATCTTTTTAAGTTTTCAAACCAGCTGTCGGAACTTTTTTCTTTCCGTTCGCTTTCCGGCGCATTTCCAAAATGGTTTTGCGCGTAAGTTCTAAGCTGTGAGATTTCCTCAAACAATTCGACGCGTGCGGGCGAAGTCAGAAAATTTTGTTTGAAAAACTCATTTTCTTCCGCCGTCAGCCCATCATTGAGAAAATCTTCGATGAGCCGTTCTTCGGCAAACAACATTTCTTCATCGAAATCGGGTTCGGTAAAAATCCGCAAACCGATCTCGTCCGCGTCTTTTTCTGCCGCATTGCCTAATAAGAATTGTCTGATCTTAACGTCTTCCGTTTCCATTTTATTGCCCGAAAACTTTTCTTCTATACATATATGAAAAAAAATCGCCGTTTTAAACTTTATTTTTGAAAAAAGTCTGTTTTTTATAATTCTCTTTCATTCAGGCAGTTATTCATACAGCCGCGCAATATTTTTTTTACCCGTGAGATTGCCGCGTATAATTTTTGTTCACTGAGATTTTGTTCCGCCGCCATTCTTTTTCTTTGTCCGGCGTGTTCGCTTTTCCCGAAGCTGTAATATTCCAGCAAAAGTCTTCGTTCTTTCGGCGGATGCTCCAGAAGGCACAATTCCAGACACATTGAAACCCGACCGTGTTCTTTTACAGAATTACTTTTATCGGCAAATAAAGAATCAACGTCTCCCTCAATCGAAACCGTTTTTTTTCTCTTCCTGAGGTCTTCGTGATAAATATTTGCCGCGAATGAGAAGAAATAACAGGAAAAATCGAAGCCTTCGGAAAATCGGGCATCGGGCAGTTTCACGGTTATCCGGTTAAATGTTTCGTCGGCTAACGCTTCGGGGTCGAAACAGCCGCGAAAGCGAAAAAATTTGATTAATCTTGCGCGGATTTCTTCATATTTTTTTGCCGCTTCGTCAGCATCGGGCGAAAGATATTCAAGCAGACCGTTAAAATCTTCCGGGGTAATTTCGATTTTTTTTCGCATCGGGGTTTCGCCGGTTAAAGTTTTCCTTACTAAATACTACAAAAATTTTGCTTTTTTTGTAATTTCCGATCTTCAAAATCGCTCAAAACCCACTTTTTTGAAAAAAATCAACTTTTTTTTCAAAAAAATGATAGAAAAAGTTCAAAAAAAGCATATATGTATGTGAGTAATATTTTTTGCGGTTAAGTTTGCTCTTCTGTTTGACAAAAAAGTAAGAAAATTGCGTTTGTCGCCTTATCTGCCTTTTGGGCAAAGCAGCAGAACCGCGGTTTTTCGACTCGCCACAAAAGGCATTTGAAGTTTCGGCTTTGGTTGGTTTTGGGGTAGATTCCGGCTGAACCGAAACTCTAAATGCCTGAAAGATATTAACGAAGAGAATTAAAAAAAAACACGAAGGTTTGCTCTGTTTTATAGACAACAAAACGGTCGGTTTTTATTCGGACGTGATTACCTTCATCACAATGCAGAAAAATCCCCCTTTCCCCCTTTTAACCGCTAAGGCACGGTTTCAAGCCTTAGCGGTTTTTTTTTCATTCGAAGCCGACAAAAACAGGTTCGGGCGTTAGTTCAATGCCGAATTTTTCTTTGACCTTCGATTGAATTTCGCTTTTCAAAGCGAGAATTTCCTTTGCCGCCGCGCCGCCGCGGTTTGTCAGCGCAAGCGTATGGCGGGTCGAAAGTCCGGCGTTGCCCCTGCAAAAACCTTTGTGAAAACCGCTTTGTTCGATAAGCCACGCGGCGGGAATTTTGACGGAATTTTCGTCCGCCTTAAAATTCGGAACGCTTTCAACCCCGAAACCTTTAGCGATTTCCGCGATTTCCGCGAACTTCGCGTTTAAAACAATCGGATTTTTGAAAAACGAACCGGCAGAATTTGCGTCCGCTCCGTCTTGCCGGACAAGCATCGCTTTTTCGGCGCGGATTTTTCTGACGGCTTCGCGGGTTTCCTGCAAAGTCGGTTTTCTGTCACCGAAACATTCGCGTAAATCTTTATAAACGATTTTCGGTTCGCCGCCTTCTTTTAACAGGTAGGTGACGGCTAAAACAATGAACCGATTTTTGTCGGTCGAATTGAATATGCTTGTGCGATAGGCAAATTTGCAGTCTTTGTTCGTGAGTTCGAGAATTTGATTTGATTTGCGGTCGAAAACGCGCACGGAAACGATTGTTTCCGAAACTTCCTGCCCATATGCGCCGACATTCTGCACGGGCGTTCCGCCGACAAAACCCGGAATGCCGCTCAAACATTCGATTCCCGCCAGATTTTGCCGGACGCAAAACTCGACTAATTCATCCCAATCTTCGCCCGCCTGCGCGGTCACGAGATTTTCTTTAAACACGATGCCCTTCAAGGCGATTTGCAGAACAAGCCCGTCGAAACCTTCGTCGGCGATCAGAACATTGCTTCCGCCGCCCAGCACAAAAAGGTTAAAACCGTTGTCTTCGGCAAAGTTAAAGGCTTCGACGACTTGATTTTCGGCTTCGGCGCAAACGAAAAAACGCGCCGCGCCGCCGATCTTTAAAGTCGTCAGCGGCGCAAGCGGCACGTTTTCCCTGATTTTCAGGCTCTTTTGAGATTCGTCCATAAAAGCTAAAAAGGCAGTTTGATTCTATCTTTGACTTCCTTTGTTACCTTTTTCTTGACTCTTCCTTTAATCTCATTTTCGAGATTACGGGCGAGTGCCGGGTCTAATTTCTTCAACTTTTTAAAGGTCGCGTCCGCGCCTTTTTTGTCGCCGCTCGCGTTTTGGGCTTCGCCGAGATTGAAGAGTCCCACCGTAAATTTGTCGTTCATTCCGACAACTTTCTGAAATGTCACGATCGCGGCGGCAAATTGTCCCAAACCTCTCAACGAAACACCGAGTTCGTTGTGCGCGAAATACCAATCATTATTCATTGCGACGGCTTTTTCCAGATTCGGCTTCGCGGCTTCATGTTCGCCCAAGCCGTTCTGCGCCGTGCCGAGATTGACGTAACCGGCGGCTAAATTCGGATTCATTTCGGTCGCCTTTTGCGAAGACTCTTTGCTGACCGTCAATTTCGCTTTCGCCTGATCATCGCGCTCCGCCTTCATATCTTCCGCCGCGCCGCGATTATATGCCCACGAAACGTTTGAATAATCAACCGCGTCGCCGCGCATTTCGGTCGCGGTTTGCAGACGTTCGCCCGCCTTGTCCCATTTGTTTTCCTTGCCCAGACAATAGCCCCAACTCGAATAAAGTTCGGGATCGTCTTTGACATAAACCGCCGCCACCGCGTATTGCTCGTTGGCGCGTCCGTATTGTTCCTGCTGGCGATAGGTTTCCGCCAGATTTGCCTGTGCTTCGCCGTGCGTAGGTTCGTTCATCACGACCTTTTGATAACTGGCGGCGGCTCCGCCGTAGTTTTCCTGGTTATACTGCGTTACCGCCAGATCGAACATCGCGTCGTTGTAATTCGGATTAACCGCAAGCGCTTTTCGATACGAGGCTTCGGCTTCACCTTCTTTCCCTTCGCGGCTGTAAGCCGTGCCGAGATAATAATGCGCTTCGGCATTATTCGAATCAATGGCGAGCGAACGGTTAAATGAAGCCACCGCGTTCTCGTTCTGATTTTGTTTCAGACTGACAAGCCCGAGATAAAGTTTCGTTTCGGCATTCTGCGGGTTGGCAGTGTCGGCTTTTTTCAGATATTCGTCCGCTTTGGCAATTTCGCCCTGCCGGTAAAAGGCGATTCCGAGCGGCAGGTAAAGTTCGTTCAATTCGGGATTGATCGTCAAAGCGGTTTGATAAGCCTGCGCGGCTTCGCGGTCTTTGTCCAACGCATCGAAGGCTTCGCCCAAACCGGCAAACGCGGCGGAATTTTTCGGGTTATTTTTGATCGCTTCATTATAAGTCGGAACCGCCAAAGAAGCGTTTTCCGAATCAACCAGCGCATCGCCTTTTTTGGTTAAGGCTTCGCTCAAACCGAGTTTGGCGGGCGCATTTCGCGGGTTATATTCGACGGATTTTTTGAAAGCCTCGACGGCTTCGTCCGTTTCGTTACGGTCGAGATGAATTTCGCCCGCGCCCGCGTAATCATTGGAAGCCTTAGTTTTAGCGGCAACGGTTTTCGGCGCGGTTTTGGCAATCGTTGTCGGTTCAACCGGCTTAACGCGCGTGCGCGGTTTGTTTTTCGCAACGATCTGCGTTTTCACTTTAGTGCGCGTTTTTTTGCGCTGCGAAACGTTGCGGTTGGCGACAAAATTACGCTTGACCGCCACTTTTTTTTGTTTGGCTTTTCTCGATTCACGAAACGTGAAAACGCTCGCGCCGCCCGTAAAATCGTCGTTAGTTATTACATCCTGCGCGAACACGGCAGGAATATTAAGTAAAAAAACGGTTGAAATTAAAACACCGGAAACAAGTTTTCTGAAGCAAAATTTAGTCATAACTACCTCATAAATTCTTAAAAGTTGTTTTAAAACACCGAAAGATTAGGAACTGAAACCGAATTTATCAATTAATAATTATCAATTATCAATTATTTTTTAGGTTAAGCAACGATTTAACCCTTCAAAGTTAATTGATATTTGATATTTGATAATTGATAATGCTTGTTTTTTTACGTCTTTCGAGTTTTCAAACAGTTTCTTAAAGTTTCAAGTTCCGACTTTAGACGGCTTTCGCCGATTGAGTTTCGAGTTAAAATAAAAACTTGAAACACACCTTGCCGCCTAATGCCGGAACTCTGACATTTTTTCAAAAACAACTAATGTAAATGCCGAAAACAGCAAACGGCTTTGACATATCTTATTTCAAAATTCCGCCGTTGGTCGCCATTTCGAGCGTCGCCACCAAATCCGGTCGGTTCATTGATTTGAGTTTTTCGTAGCCTTTTTTGGCTTCTTTCAGGTTATTGCGCCGGTATTCGGTTTCCGCCAGATTATAATACGCGACGGCAAATTTATCGTCCAAATCAATCACCTTTTTGAACTGCTTGACGGCATTTTCAAAATCGCCGTTTTTGCGGTAGGCAAGCCCGAGTTCGTTGATCGCCGGAATCCAGTTTTTCTGCAGATCGCCCGCCGTTTTCAAAGCCGCGATCGAACCTTGAAAATCGCCCAGATCGGTCAGCGTCATTCCGAGATTCAGATTGATCGCCGCCGCGACCTTCGGAATCGGATTCAATGTATTCGCCTTCATAAACGCATCGCGGGCTTTTCCGAGATTCGTTTTATACTCGGCTTCGTTGCGGTCTTTCAAATTAAACTGCGCGACATTGTAATAAGCCCAGCCGAGATTCGTGTAATCGATATAATGCGGCGCGATCGCGGCGGCTTTTTCAAAATTATCAATCGCCGTCTTCCAGTAATTTTTGTAACCCGGGGTAGCGGCGCGGCGCGTTGAAACATAACCGTATCGGCTGAAAAGATCGGCATCGTCTTTGATAAAGGTCGTCGCCATCCGGTAGGCGGCAATGGATTCGTCCCATTTGCCGGTCAAACGATAAACGTCGGCTAAATTGGCGTGCGCTTCGCCGTGCGTCGGTTTTAATTTGATCGCCTGTTTGTAAGCCTCAATCGCTTCGGGAAGCTGGTCGCGGTTGAAATATGCAACGCCCAAGTCAAACCACGCGTCGGTATATTTCGGATTCAATTGAACGGCTTTTTGATACGCGGCTACCGCGTCATTGCCGTTGTTCAGACGGTCGTAAATTTCGCCCAGATAATAATGTGCTTCCGCGTTGTCCGGGTCAAGCTGAATCGAGCGTTTGAAAGCGGTCAAAGCCTCTTCGTTGCGGTCTTGTTTGTATCTTACAAGTCCGACGAAAAACTGCGTTTCGGCATTGTCGGGATTTGCCGCGATTGCTTTTTGCAGATAAGTTTCGGCTTTGGCAATTTCGCCTTTCTGGAAATAAAGCACGCCGAGCGGCGCGTTGAGTTCCGTCAGCTCGGCATCGTAAGACAATGCTTTTTCATAACTGGCGATGGCATTGTCAGCATCGTTATTGGCACTGTAAATTTCGGCTAAACCGGCGTGCGCTCCGGCATTTTTCGGATTGCTTTTAAGTGCTTCGTCAAAAAACATTTTCGCCAAATCATATTTTTCGCCGTTCAACAACTCGCTCCCTTTGCGCGCCAGGGCATCGCTCAAACCGGTTTTCGCATTGTTGTTTTTTTCGTCAAGCTGAACCGATTCACGAAACCATTCGACGGATTTATCAACTTCGTCACGATTGAGATAATATTCGCCGACACCGGCAAAAATAACGGAAGTTTCCTGCGGAGTTTTACGCTTGAATTCAACCGAATCGAGTTTTATCGTTTGAGGCGCGACTTCCTTCGATTTTGTGCGTTTCGGATTAATTTTGGCAACGGTGACGGTCTGCCGGGTTGTTCGTTTAACGGATTCGAGTTTAGCCTTTTTCGTGCGGGTTACGTTTGTCGTCGCGCGAAAGGCGATTTTCTTCTGCGTCGGTTTTCTGGAATTCTTAAAAACAAACGCCGATGAGCCGCCCGTAAAATCTTCCGATGTCACAACGTCCTGCGCCCGCAGGGGCAAACCGTTGATTAAAAACGCGGAAATTAAAACTAAACTAAAAATCCAACTTTGCCGCTGATTTCTTCCTGTCATTGTTTTTCTCTCAATTAAGTTTCTGACTTTTATTTGTTCGGGAAAATCGTTATATTCGATGCAGCCCAACCGTTCAGACGTTTTCCGCCGAATGTTTTTGCTCTCAATTTTAATCAAATTCGTTCAGACCTTTAATTTTCGTCATAAATTTCCGATAAAAACGAATCGGTTTTTTGTTGACGAATTGGCGGTATAAATCGTTTGACTGCAGCGAATAAAGATAACCCTGATAGTTATTCAGGAGACGTTCGAGAATCGCTTTATTTTGATGAATCGGAAAATCGCCGATCTCGACCGCAAAAATCTTATCCGGCAGACTGAAGGCGCGGAAATTGACTGAATTTTGTTTTAGATACGCGATTGCCCCGGCAATCGCATTATAAATAATATTCGCGTCGTCAAACAAAATCGCGCCGTTTTCCGACAGAACGCTCAAACAAAACTTGAAATCACCCATTACGGCTTCGTCCGTATGTTCGCCGTCAATATAACAGAGCGTGATTTTATCTTTGATTTCCGACGGTTTGACGCTCCGCGTGTCGCCGTCAATCGCGGTAATCTTTTCAATCTGTTCGGGCGCGACCGTTTTCAGGTTTTCAAGCATCCGCGCCGTCGAATTGTTCCGATAAGTGTAATCAACGCCGCGTTCGTCGGGCTGCACCAGCGGACGTTTATCAATCGAATAAATTTTCAGACATTTTTCGTCCAAAAGATGCGGCTGAATACTGCCGCCGAGATACGAGCCGATTTCGAGATAATTGTAACCTTCGGTCAGTTCACGCGCCGCCAATTGACAGGCAAGCAGCGATTGCTTGTCGTGATCGTTTGTTTGACTACTGATTTTTTCAAAAAGTTTCAGGTCAAGATTGTTGATAGATTTTTCAAAGCCGATCATAAAATTTGGGCAAAGCAAATAATATCACAAGACGGCATCGGAATTTTAATGCGAGGGGAAAAAAGAACCGGCGATTTACGACCGTTTCGCGTATTCATTTTCAGAATATCCGCGAAACGGTCGTAAATCGCCGAATCAGTTTCAGCTCAGCAAACTAAGGCAGAAAAGCGTTTTCGGTCGGGATGTCGGTCGAGTTGCCCCAATTAACCGCGCCGAATCCGGCAGTTGTTTGCAAAAGATACCACGTCCCCGTCGAAGGTCGGAACACCTCAATATCGGCTTTTCCGTCGCCGTCGTAATCCGCCGCGATCGGTTTATCGCCCGTTTGTCCGAACGTCGCAATCGTGTAACTGCCCGTGCTGTAAAGAATATACCAACCGCCTTCACTCGGAGAAGTGGTAAACGATGAGTCAAGCGAGCCGTCGGAATTGAATCTGCCGATTCGGCTTTGATTCTGGCTGCCGTTGATTCCGCTAAAAAGCCCGGCGACCATGATTTTACCGTCCGCTTGCAGTTCAATGTTGTTAATATCGCTGTTCGCGCCGCCCGGGGGATTAAACGTGCTGTCGAGGATTCCGTCGGCAGAAAGCCGCGCGATTCTGCCGCGCAGGAACGAGCCGATCTGTGTAAACTGTCCGCCGACCAGAATTTTACCGTCCGGTTAAATGTGTTTTCATTGTTTTCCCCAATAAAAAATGTACCGATAAAAAAACGGCGGTTTTCGTTTTCTTAGTTTAAAACACTTTGCTCCGAGAATTTGAAAAACTGCCTTAAGTCTTTAACTTTGAAGCGTGAAGAGTTCGTAAATCGAAAGAGTTAGATTATGTCCGATTCTAATCGAGCCGATTTGTTTTTGAAAAATCCTTAATTTAACTTAAAAACCTTGAAAAACCTTAAATTCCGTAAGAATCCGCGCAAATTTCGTTTTATTATTCAATGTTTTCGATTATGAATCCAAAATCGCCTGAAAAGAAAAACTTTTAGCCGCCGTGCGTTAAAAACCGCGCCTTTTCTTGCTATCTTGCTTTTTTGCGTATAAATTTAATTCTTACCAACAATCTATTTGTCCGTGGTCAGTTGTCCGTTGTCCGTTGCAATTGTTTTAGTTCAATTATTGCCATGATTTTTAGCGAGGACGACTTGAAAAGACAGCAACTGACAACGGGCAACGGACTACTAACAAACAATAAGGAGAATTTTGCCGAAAATGAAAGCATTTACTACTGAAAACATCAGAAATCTGGCTGTCATTGGACACGGCGACGCGGGTAAAACACAGCTTATCGCTTCTTTACTCCACGTCGCAGGAATTACAAACCGCTGGGGACGCGTTGATGAAGGAACGACCGTCACCGATTACGAAGACGATTCGATTGCCCGCAAAGTTACGCTGAACAACAATTTCACGCATCTCGAATACAAAGACACGAAAATCAATCTGATAGACACGCCCGGTTACGCGGCGTTCGTTTCGCACGCGCGTCCAGCGCTGCGCGTGGTTGACTGCGCGCTGGTCGTCGTTGACGGCGTGAAGGGCATCGAAGTGCAGACGGAAAAAACGTGGAGTTACGCGAACGAATTTCTGCTGCCGCGTTTTATGGTCATCAACAAGCTCGAAAAGGAACACGCCGATTTCGGACACGCGCTCGACACGGCAAAAGAATCGTTTGCGCGTTCGATTGTGCCGTTCACGCTGCCAATCGGTTCGGAAGCAAACTTTAAAGGCATTGTGGATGTCGTTCATCAGAAGGCATATGAATTCGATCAGGACGGCAAAGCGAAGGAAATTCCGATTCCCGACGCGGGACGCGACGTTTTTGAAACCGCCCGCGAGCGTTTGATCGAGCTGGTCGCCGAATCGGACGACGCGCTGATGGAAAAATATTTCGATAACGGCACTTTGGACGAAGAAGATATTTACCCGAATCTGGCAAAAGCCATCGCCGCGAGCAAACTTTGTCCGGTTTATGCGGTGTCGGCGGCAAACGGTGTCGGGCTTTCGATCCTGCTCGATCACCTCGTCGAATTCGCGCCCAATCCGGCAACGCACGAAGCCGAATACGGCTTTAACAATCCCGAAGCGGCAGGCGATAGGATTTCCCGAAAATATTCAAACGACGAACCGTTTTCGGCTTACGTTTTCCGCACCATCGCCGACCCGTTCGCCGGCAGGATCAACGTCATGAAAATCGTTTCGGGCAAAGTCGGTTCGGACGCGACCGTCTATAATTCGAGCCGCGATGCTGCCGAACGGCTCGGCGCACTGCACGTTATTTCCGGCAAAACCTTAGACAAAGTCAACGAAGCGCAGACCGGCGACATTATTGCGGTCGTCAAATTAAAAGACACGCAGACCGGCGACACGCTCTGCGACAAGGCAAACGCAATCGTCTATCCGAAGGTCGAATATCCGGAAGCTGCGATTGCCTTTGCCATCGAACCGAAATCACGCGCCGACGAAGAAAAAATCTCGGTCGCTCTGCACAAGATTCTCGAAGAAGACCCGAGTTTGCATTTCGACCGCGATTCGCAGACCAAAGAATTTATTTTGTCGGGTTCGGGACAACTGCATATCGAAACCGTCGTTGATAAATTAAAAGACCGCTATCACGTCGAAGTCGCGCTGCATCCGCCGAAAGTTCCTTACAAGGAAACCATCACGGCGCAGGTCGAAGTTCAGGGCAGACACAAAAAACAATCCGGCGGTCGCGGGCAGTTCGGCGATTGCAAATGTATCTTCGAGCCGCTCGACCGCGGCGCGGGATTCGAATGGGTTGATAAAATTTTCGGCGGTTCGATTCCCCAAAACTTCCGTCCGGCGGTCGAAAAAGGAATCCTCGAAGCCGCGCAGGGCGGCGCGGTCGCGGGTTATCCGCTCGTTGATTTCCGCGTTACGCTGATTGACGGAAGCTATCACACGGTAGATTCCGACGAACACTCGTTCCGCGCCGCCGGACGAAAAGCCTTCCGCGCCGCGATGGAAAAAGCGCGTCCGACGTTGCTCGAACCGGTTATGGATGTCGAAGTTTTCTGTCCGATCGAAGTTTCGGGCGACATTATGGGCGATCTTAATTCACGACGCGGCAGAGTTTCGGGAATGGATATGCGCGGCAAACAACAGGTCATCAAAGCGCAGGTTCCGCTCTCGGAAATGCTCGATTACCAGTCGAAACTAAACTCGGTGACGCAGGCTCGCGGCTCGTATCATATGCAGTTTTCGCATTACGATCCGCTGCCGCACAATCTTGCCGGCAAAGTGATCGAAGAAGCCGTCGCCGCCGGACGCGTCCGCGCACACGACGACGACGAATAGTTTTTAACAAAAAACTGATAACGGTAAAAGGATAATGATTTTGAGGTTCAACCAAAATCATTATCCTTTTTTCAGCAATATTCTAATTCACCGCAAACTCAAAGTTCGCGGCTTCTCTTTTTACTGACCTGCACGTCAATTTCCCCTTCGACGTGCAGTTTTTCGGCGCAGCGCGGGCAATAATCTTTGCGCAGAATGCGGACGAGCAAGCCTTTTGCCTTGGCTTTTTTTCTCGCCTGCCGCGCGCTTCCCGACTGAATATCAATCATCTCTCCGCACGCGTCGCAATAAATCGTATATTCGATCATCAGAATTTACTTTTCTCAATCATTATTTAAGACCATTAGCATATTACAAGACCGCCAACCGGAACACTACCCGTTTTATTTTTTGCTGAAAAAATCAGTATAGTGAGCGGTAGCGAACAGGCTTGTTAAATGACCTGATTTTGATTAACAAACGCGACTCGCTACCGCTCGCTATACTGATGACATCCATCGTTTTTCTCCGACAACACAAATTAGGACACTAACCGTTTTAATTTTTTCTTGACTTACAAATAAAAAAAAGTTTATAAATAAACGCGAAACGTATTCAAGCATTACCGAATAACCTAAACTTTATGAAGTTCGGACTCTCGCGTTTTCTCAAAACTCCTATGCTTTTTACAAACAAGCACAATCACTGTCCCCTTTTTTTATATCTGCGCTAATCATCAGAAAGTTACGTTTTGATGCGCCGATTACTGGCAGTGGATTTAAGAGATTACGAAGTTTTTGCCACATTGAGAAGGTCTTTAATGGTAGATTCGATTTCTTCCCGATCTTTGCCTGTGAATATGGAACTAAAGCGGTCACAGAGGTCAATTCTTTCAAATAGTTTGTCGCGTTCCCGATCAGTGAGGCTTCTATCATTTAAAAGTAAGGCTTTAGCTCTCATGGAATTATCAGAAAGATAATCAACATATTCTTTAATGATCGGATTCTCGGCTAATTTCTCAGCCATCGCAACTTTCTTTAATCGGGCTTCTAAATCTGCGACTTGCTGGCGTGATTCATCGTCAAATCCGTATTCTAAAACTAATTGTTTGAGTTGTTCTAATTCATTCATGTTTTGTTGACTTTAGGAATTTGTAAGATATAAAATAAATAATTAGTAAGGATTCCCCCTGAAGAAATAAGAATATTGCGGTAAGAAGTCAAAAAACATCAAAAATTAATCTGATATTAATCAATCAGATAAAAATAAAGACAAATTAATATTCTACAAGTAACACGAACATAAGGGTTTTTGTAATCTAGGTGTATTTATTGCGCAAAATACTATTGTGCATAAAGATACCCGTGTTTAATTTGTCAAGCCGATTTTAGGCTTCTCCTAAACCATTCTACCCCCTATCCGCTCAATAATATAGACCGATTAAGGAGTCTTATGAACGGTAATAACGATTGGTATGGTAAGGTAAAATACCATGCCTTTCAAATTTTCTTATTAATTCTATTTCTCTTTACAATCTACGATTTTTTAAGAGTTAAAACGGGTTTCCCATGGTTCTTTTAAATTAAAGTAGGTGTAATTTCCTGAGATTGACTCGCTGTACCACCTAAAGTATTGGGAGCAGTTTCTGTATTATTTTCAGTACCGTAGTGCTGTTCGGTAGCGGTCGGCTGAGGTGTCTCCATTGGTGACATTCCTTGCTGTGCCATTATCTGAACGGCTTTACGGGCTGCGTTTTCCTGAGCAATCGGGATATAACTTTCTGCGTAAGCGTAAAGTGCATCTATCTGGTCGTCTTTTAAGCTGTCATCAGAGGCAAAGTCCAAAATCTACTGGATAAAAGCTGTATTTGCACGTTTCTTCTGCCGCCGACGCTTGAAGTGTGTTCCAAATTACAAAATTCTTATTTAGAGACAAAATGACAAATTAAATAATGAAAAGGCGTTTTGCATTATTCAAGATCGAATATTATTAAAACTTTTTTGTTGTCGGCTTTTTAAATTGTCACTAGCTTTAGCTAGTGGATAAAGAGAGAAATAAAAGGCTTTAGCCGAATTCCTTGATTAAAATTTCAGATTGGCTTTAGCCGAATTTGCGCTATGCGAAAAAGATAATTGATTTTTTGTTATTTGTTCGGCTAAAGCCGAATTTCTTGCTGAGGCTGTCCACTAGCTGAAGCTAGTGGCAATTTAAAGGGAAATAAATCTATGAAGCTAGTGGCAATTTAAAGGGAAATAAATCTATTTGAGAATCATAAATCTATCTGAGAGATAAATCTATGCCGTTTGTTAAAGTCTGGATACATTTTGTTTGGTCAACCAAAAACCGTCAGCCGTTTTTAACCGGTGAAATCAGACAAAAAGTTTTCGGACATATTCGGGAAAATGCGCGCGAAAAACAAATACACCTTGATTTTATTAATGGCTATACAGACCATGTTCATTGTTTGATTTCGCTCGGCACAGACCAGACGTTGGAAAAGATTATGCAGTTAATCAAAGGCGAATCGTCCTTTTGGATAAACAAAAATCGCCTTTGCAGCACGAAATTTGAATGGCAGGATGAATATTTTGCGGTCGGAGTCTGCGAATCAATGCTTGAAAATGCGCGGAAATATATTGCCAATCAAGAAATACATCACCGGACTAAAAGTTTTGATGATGAGTTTGAAGAATTTCTGAAACGCGCCGGATTTCAAAAATTAAAAGATACGAAAGATTAGGTTCAGATAACATTCAATTCACTACCCGCAAATCAACAACAAGCAACCGAAAAGCGCGAAAGATTTTAATTCCTTCGCGCTTTTATTTGTTTATTTCGTTTTACTTTAAGAACCCGACGGCGCGAATTTTTCGATCTTTTTATCGCTGACGACGTAGATATTGTCTTTGTCGTCTAAAGCCATCCGGTTGAAGGCATCCGGTTTGAGCGGAAAACTGCGCAGAAGAACGCCGTCCGTTGATAATACGCTGATCTGCTTTTTGACGGAATTGTATGCGAAAATCTCGCCTTTCGAATTGAACGCGAAAAGCTTGTTGCCGAAAATCCCGAAATCCGGCGCGCCTTCCCACGTGAAGCGGTCAACATACGTGCCGTCGGGTTTGTAATGATAAAGATACTGTTTTTCGGTCGCCATTCCGCTCATCAGAAATATATCGCCCGTCACGTTGACGAGCATCGAGCCGCGCATCAGCGTCATCATTTTCGGGTTTTGTTTTTTCAATAAATTCTTGTGTTTGATCTCGGGCTTGCCTTCGGGCGAAACCATAATGACGTATTCGCCGTCGGGAAACGAGGTGGCGAAAACCGCGAGCCGGTCGTCGTTGAGCATCACGATATCCTGAATCGTCGCTTCCTGCGGCTGGTTCATCCATTTCTCGCCGTAAAGCGGGATTTTGTCAATAAACTTTCCGGTCGTCGCGTCGTAACGCACAAGCTCTTTGTAACCGACGACCGCGTAAAGACGGTTTTTGCTGTCAATAACCAAATTGTTGACGGCGGTATAATATTTCTCGTCCGGCTTGACCGTGCTTTCCGTCACGTTCCAGAGCTGTAAAAACTTGCCCGTCGAATCGAACTTCTGAATCCGCAGAGTGCCGTCGCCGACATAGATATTGCCGTCCTTATCAACCGCGACCGATTCGGCTCTTTTGAATTCGCCCTGTCCGAGACCGTCTTTGCCGAACGACAAAAGCAGATTCGTGGAACTTTGCGGCGCGGTCGGAGAACTGCGCGGCGGCGGATAATTGTCGGTTTTATACCGTTTCTGCGACGCGGCGTAAAACAATATGCCGAAGCCGATAATCCCTGTAAAAATCAGCACGACCGGAATCGAAATCAAAACCCAGAAAAGCGTTTTGTCGTTTCCCTTTTTCCGGTTGCCGCCGTAATTGAACGGCGCGGTTTGATTAACCTGCGGATAACCCTGCGTTTGTTGCGCCAGATGTGCGCCGCAGTTGGTGCAAAACTCCAAAGGAAGACTTCCGCTGCTGAAAACTTCGCTTCCGCAGGCGCGGCAATATTGTTTTAACATCTCTGATTTTTCTCGACTCCTTATTCTTTTAATTTACAATAGATAAGATGCCACAAAAAAACATTTTTTGCTCAATCGGCGCAGTTCGCCGTTTCTGCTCTCCATTAAAATTTCCCGAACGATTTTTTATTAGGTCAACTTTTTGCTTTTTTACATTTTATTTGTCAATTCCCCCAACTCTCCTGTTAATTCAATTAAAAACCCGATAAGATAAAACCTACAAAATCAGTAGTGAACCAAAAGTATTGCTCACAAGTAATATACTCGTTGTAGATATCAAATAAACCAAAGGAAAATCCGACAGTTTCACCTGTTACAGGTCATCTGCCTGCGATTGAAATTACTTACAAACCCACACGGCTTGCTTTTAGGTATCACTACAAATACATCGTTTTTTTATTTCATGGAGGGAAAATGAAAAATATAATCAACAAGTTCGCAAAGATATGTCTTTCTTTGCTATTCACATTTCTGTTTCTGGGAACAGTTCAAGCTCAGATATTTACCGGCACCGGCTTTACCGTCGCTGACAACGGCGGCAGAGTGGCATCGTCCTGCTCGACGGTCGCGGTTTCCGGGGTTACCGGCAGCAGTCGAACCGTGAGAGCCGTTTCATTCACCGGCATCCACAGCTGGATCGGCGACACGGAAATCAGAGTTTACCCGCCGTCAGCCGCGCCGCCGCCGTCAACGGCAGGAAGCGTCGTAATATCAAGCCCGCCCGACGGCAGAGCGTGTAATTACAACGGCACATACCGCTTTACCGATCAGGCGACGCAGAGCATTGATGCGGCAACAGTCGGCTGTACCACTGCCACCAATGTCACGCCCGGCGATTACCGGACAAGCACCTACGGCGGCGGAACGAATCCCGGTCCGGTAACTTTGCTGACAACGAGTTTCGGAACATTGACACCCGCGCAGGTCAACGGCAACTGGCTGGTCTGTATGTTCGATTTTGCCGCGCCGGACGGCGGAACGATAACAAGCACGAGTATTCAGTTTGCCGTCCCGACCGCCGCCGGGGCTTCGATCAGCGGCAGAGTTTTAGAAGGGAAAGGTATCGGTATTTCCGGCGCAATTGTAATTCTTACCGACTCGCAGGGCACGTCGCGAACCGCTAAATCGAACACGTTCGGTTATTACCGGTTCGACGATCTGCCGGTCGGACAAAATTATGTTTTGTCGGTTTCCTCGAAACGCCACGAGTTCGATAACCCGCAAAGAGTAATTAATCTGGGTGAAAGTATCGCGGACATGGATTTTGTCGCCGTTCCGTACTAATTTCGCGTAAGAGGAATATAAAAAAGCCGGTCGGAGATATTCCGACCGGCTTTTTTATATTTCAGCTTTTAAATTAACGTGAATATTGGATAAAGAGATTGCCCGACGGAACGCCGTCATCCTGACGGCACAGCGTTTGAAAAACGCTCAAACTGTTTGGTTATCTGACAAGTTTTAAGAAAATCACGGCAAATTACACCGCTTTCAGCGGCGTGTGCCGTCAGGATGACGGCGTTCCGCTCTTATCCAATATTGACGTTAATTTAAGCCTTTGCCTTTTTTATTTCTTCAACCAGTGTCGGGACGGCTTCAAAAAGATCGCCGACGATGCCGTAATCGGCAATGTCGAAGATCGGCGCTTCGGCATCCTTGTTGATGGCGACGATCGTGCCGGCGTTTTTCATTCCGACAATGTGCTGAATCGCGCCCGAAATCCCCAAAGCAATGTAAACTTTCGGCGCAACGGTTTGCCCCGAAGAACCGATCTGGCGGTCAATCGGCAGCCATTCGGCATCGCAGATCGGGCGCGAAGCCGCTAAATCTGCGCCGAGCGCGTCCGCCAAAGATTGCGCGACGGCGAGGTTTTCCTGCGATTTGATGCCGCGTCCGACCGCGACGATGATTTCCGATTTTGTCAGGTCAACCGATGCTTTTGCTTCCTGAAACGGTTCTTCGGCTTCCATCCGAATGTCGCCGACATTAACGTCAATTGATTCGACATTTGCCGTTCCTTTTTCCGAATTGTCGCCGCGAAACGCGCCCGATTGGAAAGTTACGAAATACGGCGCGTCGCCACCGACCGTGACATCGGCATCCAATTTTCCTAAGAAAATACGGCGCGTTAAGGTCAGCTTTCCGCCGTCCGCCGTGTAGCGGATACAGTCGCCGACAACTTCTTTGCCGAGCCGAGCCGCCACTTTCGGCGCGAAATCGCGCACCTGATAAGTGTGCGCCATCACGACATATTGCGGGTTTTCGCGTTTGATAACGTCTTCCCATGCGTCGGCGTAAGCATCGGGCGTATAAATTCCGAGTTTCGGATTTTTTGCGACGATGACTTTTTCCAAGTTGTATTGCGCGATCGTTTCAGCCAGCGCGCAATCTTTGTCGCACGGAATGACCGCCGAAACTTTTAATCCCAAATCTTTCGCAATGCTCTGCGCCGCCGCGATCGCTTCGAGCGAAACTTTGTTCAAGACGCAATTTTTGTGTTCAATAAATACGAGAATCATAAATTTATTCTTTTATAAATTGCCACCGGCTTTAGCTGGTGGATTAATTTGGCAATAACCAAAGGCTTTAGCCAAATTTAATTAAAATTAGTATTCAGACTGCTTTAGCATAATTCAGGCTGTAGCCGAAAGGATTTTTCTTTCAAATCAATTCGGCTAAAGCCTTTTGTTTCATCAATATTGTCCACCGGCTAAAGCCGGTGGCAATTTATAAAACTAAAGCACTCTGACTTCCGTTTTGAGTTTTTCGACCAATTCGACCGCGCCTTTTTTCGCGTCGCCGCCGCCGAGCATCTGCGTCTGCTTCATCTTGAGCGGCAGGTAAACTTTTTCGATTTTCTGCGCTCCGGCGAAAGGTTCGATTGTCGGCGTCACGTCGCGAATTTCTTTTTTCTTCGCCGCCATAATGCCTTTCAAAGAAGCGTAACGAATCTGAGAAATGCCCGACTGAATCGTCAGAAGCGCGGGCAGTTGATATTTGAACCATTGATACCAGCCGCTTTCAAGCTCGCGTTTGACTCTTAAAGAACCGTTCAGACTCGCGCGGTCAACTTCGATGACAATCGTCGCGTGCGGAATGCCGAGAAGTTCGGCTAAGATCACGCCCGTCTGCCCGTAGCTCGCGTCGTCGGACTGCAAACCCGTGTAAACGAGATCGGCGTTTTCAGAGGCGATAGCGTCGGCAATCGCTTTCGCAATTTGATACGGCGAAAGCCGGTTAACATTGTCCGCAACAACGTGAATTGCTCTATCAGCACCACGCGCCAACGCGTCTTTCAAAACCGTTTTCGCCGACTGTGCGCCGAGCGTGCAAACAACTACTTCGCCGTCGCCTTTCGCTTCTTTCATCCGCAGGGCTTCTTCGAGCGCGTAACCGTCCGATTCGTTCGTCTGCTGCGAAATATTCGATTCGTCAATCCATTTTTCGTCCGCCCCGACGCGCAAAACCGCGTCCTTATTGGCGACCTGTTTCATCAAAACGATAATTTTCATGATAATTTTAAATTTAAGATTTCAAATTTCAGATTAAATAAAAGGTATTTCTTTCGACTCAATATCCGCAAGCAAACTTTTCAGATTCTCAAAAGGTTCGTCCTTTGAATAACCTTGCGTTTCGTAATCGGGATAATCATTCAAAAATCCGATAAAAAATTCGCCGTCTTGCCAAAATGTGTATTTTGTCGTTTTCATAGCTTTTGAATAATTCTAAATCTTTTTACGCAAAATTCAAAATGAATGACTATTCATTCATTAAATAAAATTAAAGCGTTTCGACCGCCGTCGGCGGTGAAACGCTTTTTTCAAAGAATTACTCTTCGTAACGCTTAAAGATCAAACACGCGTTCGTGCCGCCGAAACCGAAGCTGTTCGAGAGCGCATATTCGACTGACTGGTTGCGCGGCTCGTTCGGCACGTAATCCAGATCGCAGTCCGGGTCGGGATTTTCGTAATTAATGGTCGGCATCAACTGGTTTTCAACGAGCGATTTGATCGAAATTACGGCTTCGATACCGCCCGCCGCGCCGAGCGCGTGTCCGGTCATTGATTTCGTCGAGCTGACCGCCAACTTGTATGCGTGTTCGCCGAAAACCTTCTTGATGGCGAGCGTTTCAAACTTGTCGTTATACGGCGTTGAAGTTCCGTGCGCGTTGATGTAGCCGATCTGTTCGGGCGTGATGCCCGCATCTTTGATGGCACGGTTCATAACGCGAATCGCACCGCTTCCGGTTTCGTCCGGCATCGTGACGTGAAAAGCGTCGCCGCTCATTCCGTAACCGACGATTTCGGCGTAGATTTTCGCGCCTCTTGCTTTGGCAAATTCCAATTCTTCGAGAATCAAAATTCCCGCGCCTTCGCCGATCACAAAACCGTCGCGTTCGGCGTCGAACGGACGCGAAGCCCGTTTCGGCTCGTCGTTGCGCGTCGAAAGCGCGCGCATCGAAGCAAATCCGGCAACCGACATCGGCGTAATTGCCGATTCCGCGCCGCCGCAGATCATCGCGTCGGCATCGCCGCGCTCGATCAGACGAAAGCTGTCGCCGATGGCGTGTGCGCCTGCCGAACAAGCCGTCGCCGTCGCCGAATTCGGACCTTTCGCCCCGTGACGAATCGAGACATTGCCCGAAGCCAGATTGACGATTGCCGAAACGATAAAGAACGGCGAAACTCTGCCCGGACCCGAATTTAAAAGTTTTTCGTGTTCGCGCTCGATTGCCCAGAAATCGCCGATGCCCGAACTGATATAAGTTCCGACCATCTCGTCGTTGCTCGCGTCAATCACCAAACCGCTGTCCTTGACGGCTTCGTCCGAAGCGGCGATCGCAAAATGCGAGAACGCGCCCATTCGCCGCGCTTCTCTTTTGTCGAGAAAATCTTCGACATTAAAGTTTTTGACTTCGCAGGCAAATCTGACGGGAAAATTTTCCGTGTCGAACTTTTGGATTTGGTCGGCGCCGCTTTCGCCCCGTTTGAGAGATTCCCAGGTTGACGGAACATCATTGCCGTTCGGCGTCACTAATCCGAGTCCTGTTACTACTACACGACGTTTCATAAATTAGTAGAGAGTCGAGAGTCGAGAGTCGAGAGTCAAAAGCATTCCGGCTCTCGACTCTCGACTCTCGACTCTCGACTTTAAATTAGTTAGCTTTGTGCTGTTCAACGTAAGCGTAAGCATCGCGGACAGCCTGAATTTTTTCAGCGTCTTCGTCGGGAATTTCGATGTCGAACTCCTCTTCAAAACGCATCACGAGTTCGACCAAATCCAATGAATCCGCGCCCAAATCCTCAATGAAACGCGCATTCTCCGTAACTTCCGCTTCGTCAACGCCTAATTCGTCAACGATGATCTGTTTAATTTTATCCTGAACTTCTGACATAATTTCTCCTCTTGTTTTTTTATAAAGATTGTAATGTATTTCTCAAACTTTCCGTATTTTCGACGTTCAAACAACGAACGTCACGATTGATCTGGCGAACCAAACCCGACAAAACTTTTCCCGCGCCGACTTCGATAAATGTTCCGACTTCTTCAGCCAGAAGCGTTTCGATACTTTGCGCCCAGCAAACCGGACTTGAAACCTGTTCGGTCAAAGCGATTCTCGCACGTTCGCCTTTTGAATTAATATCGGCGGAAACATTTTCGATGATCGGAAATCTTAAATCGCTAAAGTTGATTTGCTGTAAGTCTTTCGATAATCTTTCCTGCGCGGGCAACATCAAATCGCAATGAAAAGGCGCGGAAACGTTTAATTTTATCGCCCGTTTCGCGCCGCGTTCCTTTAATAATTCGATGGCGCGGTCAACCGCTTCCGCATTTCCGGCAATCACGATTTGCGCGGGCGAATTGATATTTGCCGGCGCACAAATTTCGCCTTCGGCGGCTTCGTCGCAGGCAACTTCGACCGTTTCAAGCGGCAATCCGAGAATCGCCGCCATCGCACCGACTCCGACCGGCACGGCTTCCTGCATATAAGTTCCGCGCTTTCTGACCGTTTTTACGGCATCCGCAAAACTAAGTGCGCCTGCCGCGACCAACGCCGAATATTCGCCAAGACTGTGTCCGGCGACAAAATCAGGTTTTGGAAAACCTTCCGCTTCCATTGCGCGAAACGCGGCAATCGAAGTCGTCAAAATCGCGGGCTGCGTGTTCGCCGTCAAAGCCAGATCTTCCGCCGTTCCGCCGAAACACATTTCGGAAAGCGAAAACCCGAGCGCGTCGTCGGCTTCTTCAAACACTTCGCGTGAAACGGCAAAGTTATCGAATAAATCTTTGCCCATTCCGACGGCTTGCGAGCCTTGTCCGGGAAATATAAATGCGGATCGCGGATTGCGGATTGCGGGTTTTTCGCTCATCTTTTTCCACCTCGCGCAGTATTGATTGACGAAACAAAAATTGCCACAAGCTGATTTGTTTCATCCAATAAATCTTCAACTAAACTTTGTTTTACCAAGCCTGATTCAATCAAAATTTCAATCCAATAAGCCGATTCGTCCGCTTCTTCTTCAACGATTCCCATTTTAGCAATAAAATCTACGTTTGATTTGGCACGACACGCTGCGCGATAATTTGCTCCAACCGATGTTCCGCTTTTTACCAACTGATATTTTATTACTCTCGCAATCGGAGTATCCGGCAAACTTTCGACTAATTTAATAATTCTTAAAGCGAATTTCTTTGTCCGCTTTTTCAAATCATCTTCAATCATCACTCAAAATCCGCATTCCGCATTTCGCATTCTAAAATCTGATTACCGTCCCGCCCCAGGTTACGCCGCCGCCGAAAGCCGTTAGCAAAACTAAACTTCCTTCTTTGATTTTGCCCGATTCGATGCATTCGTCCATCGCAATCGGAATCGAAGCCGACGATGTGTTGCCGTGATAAGCGATGTTTGAATAAACCTTTTCTTCGGGAACTTTGAGACGCGAAGCGACCGCATCGGTAATTCTTTGATTCGCCTGATGCGGAATGACAATATCAACATCTTCAACCGTATAACCCGCTTTTTCGAGCATTTCCGCCGAAATATCAGCCATCGAACGCACCGCGACTTTGAAAAGCTCGTTGCCCTTCATCTTGAAAAAATGCTCGCGGTTATCAATCGTTTCGTGCGTCGTGCCGAGCTTCGTGCCGCCGCCCGGCGCGTAAAGCTGTTCTTCGTAACGTCCGTCTGAACGGATCTTCGTCGCCAGAATTCCTTTGCCTTCGGGAACAGGACCGAGAACCGCCGCGCCCGCGCCGTCGCCGAAAATGACGCACGTTCCGCGGTCGGTGTAATCAACGTATTTCGTCAAAACTTCCGCGCCGATGACCAATGCATAACGGATCTGTCCGGTGCGAATCATTGATTCGACCATCGTAATGCCGTATAAAAATCCCGAACAAGCCGCAAATACATCCATCCCGGCGGCGTTTACCGCGCCGAGCTGGGCTTGAATCAACGCTCCGGTCGAAGGCATTATCTGGTCGGGCGTGGTCGTTGCGCAGACGATAATATCTATGTCTTCGGGTTTTAATCCGGCGCGTTCGAGAGCCATCTTTGCCGCCGCCGTGCCGAACTGCGAAGTGTATTCGTTGTCGGCAGCCTTATGACGCTGTTTGATGCCCGTCCGCGAAGTTATCCATTCATCGCTGGTTTCGACAATCTTTTCCAAATCGGCATTTGTCAAAATGCCTTCGGGATAAGCGTGTCCCATTCCGATGATACCTGCGTTCTGTGTCATTTAATTTATTTGCGATTTGCGATTTGCGATTTGCGATTTTTCTAGATCAAACAGCTTTTAATCTAAAAACGATTGAATATAAAATATCCTTCAATCGCAAATCGCAAATTGAAAATCGCAAATTACATTATTCGGATTCTTTAACGTCTATTATCCGGCGACCTTTGAAAGTTCCCGTTTCAGCGTCAATGCGGTGCGGCTTTTTGGCTTCGCCCGTATCTTTGTCGATATAAAACTGCGGCACTTTCAGCGCGTCGTGAGCGCGGCGTTGACGGGTGCGTGATTTTGAATGTCTTCGTTTTGGATTTGGCATATATTTAATTTGGTCATTTAATCATTTGTCCATTGATTCATTTATAAATGATTGAATGACTTTTAAGTGTAATAAAATTTCTAATAAAAAAGGTATGAACCGATGAATCAATGATTAATTGAATAAATCTTTTAACCCTTTCCATCTCGGATCAATTTCCGTTTCTTCACATTTACAATTTATCAAATTTCGGTTTGCGCCGCATTTTTCGCACAAACCTTTGCAATCTTCTTTGCAAAAAACCTGCTCCGGCAAGTTTAATAAAATCTGTTCGCGGACGAGTTCGGTCAGATCGATTTCGTTTCCTTCGATGATCGAAACGTCCAGATCTTCTGCATTCAATTCCGCTTCTTTCGCCTGCGTGTAATTTTCCGGCGTCACGAACGCGGCTTTGAACGGAATCTCGAATTCTCTGTCAATCGGCTGCAAACAGCGCGTGCATTCGATTTCGAGTTCCGCCGAAATCGTGCCTTCGACATCGGTTTGCGCGATGTGTTTGACGGCTTTCCCCGCAACCCGCGCCGCCCGTTTCAGTTTCGCGTCCTCGCCGTCCAGATCAATTTCTTCGGGCGCGAGCGTAAAATCAAACTCGTAAGGCGAGCTTCCCAATATGATTAAATCAATAATCATCACTCCAGAATAAACTTTCAATTTAACTTGCGCAAAACGCAAAGGATTTATTATAGCCTCTGAAATTTGAGTGTCAAACTTGGCAACCGATCGCTTCGTCCAAATGTTTGAAACCTTTGTCCTTTAAAATCTTTGCCAAACCCGAATTCACATCGCGCGCGAAACCGATTCCCTGATAAACAAATCCCGTGTAAGCCTGCACGAGCGACGCGCCGCAGGCGATTTTCTCAAACGCATCCGTCGCCGTAAACACGCCGCCGACACCGATTACCGGCAATTTACCGCCGGCATACTTGTAGATTTTTTTTATTACTTCGTTCGATTTTTCGCGCACCGGCTTGCCGCTCAAACCGCCCGTTTCGGTAATTTGTGTTTTCAGATTATCGCGCGAAATCGTCGTATTGGTCGCAATAATTCCCGCTAAATTTAATCTGTTTGCAATATCAACAATCGCTTCGATCTCGGATTCGGTCAAATCAGGCGCGATTTTGACGAGCAGAGGTTTTAAGTTTTGAGTCGCGCCATCAGGCGGCTTTTTGTCTGTCTTCGGAAAATTCCGTTCATCAAGGTTTTGCCGACTGATGGCGGAACTCAAAACTTTATTCCGCTTTTGCAGCTCGCCGAGAAGCTCTTCGAGATTTTCCGCTTTTTGCAGTTCTCTTAAATTCGGCGTGTTCGGGCTGGAAACGTTGACCGCGATATAATCGGCAACCTCGTATGCAAAATCGAAACTCTTTAAATAATTTTCAATCGCTTCTTCATTCGGCACGTCTTTATTTTTGCCGATGTTCACGCCCAAAACGCATTTCGGCTGGATTTTCTTTAATCTTTCGACAACTTTCGGCGTTCCTTGATTGTTAAAACCCAAACGGTTTATCAAGGCTTGGTCTTCGGGAAGTCTGAATAATCGAGGTTTTTCGTTTCCCTTTTGCGGATTAAATGTGACGGTTCCGACTTCGACGAAACCGAAACCGAGCGCGGCAAGCTGATTGACGACGATGCCGTTTTTATCGAATCCGGCAGCGATTCCCAAAGGATTCTTAAAATTCAAGCCGAATCTTTCCAGCTCGCCGAAAGATTCGCCCGAAGCAAATCGTTTGGCTGTCAAACCCTGCGCGAATTTTGAGCCGAGACCTATTTTCAGTGCTTCGATTCCTAATTCGTGCGCCGTTTCGGGTGAAAGGTTAAAAAGAACGGGACGTATGAGTTTTTCGTAAATTTTCGACATCTTCAAAAGCAAATCAGTATAGCGAACGGTAGTGAGCAGGCGCGCTTTTAGTCAAGATCATCAATAACGAAAGTCTTTCCCTTGCTTACCTTCCTGATTTTAAGAAATAAATGTAGCAAAATCAGTCCGGCAAACGGTAGTGAACAGACGCGTTTTCGGTCAGGATCATCAATAACGAAAGCGTTCGCTACCGCTCACTATACTGATTTTAAGAAAAACTTGAAACTTATAACTTGAAACTTGAAACTTATGGGTGATACGATTTGCCGTGAAGATATGGCAGATCAATACGGATTAGTTGAAAAATCAAAAATTATGGACGCGGCGCGTATGAAACGCGCGCTTTCACGGCTCGCCTCGGAAATTGTCGAGGAAAATCAGGGCGCGAAGGATTTGTATATCGTCGGCATTCGGCGGCGCGGCGTTCCGCTGGCTGAAAAGATCGTCGAAAAAATCCTCCAGCTTGAAGGCGAACGACCGCTTTACGGGATTATTGACATCACGCTTTACCGCGACGACCTTTCGACCGTCGGCGCGAACCCGATCGTCAACCGCACGGAATTGACCGCCGACATCGAAAACAAAAAGATCATCTTAGTTGACGACGTGCTTTATACGGGACGGACGATTCGCGCCGCGCTCGACCAACTGATGGATTTCGGTCGCCCGAACCGCGTGCAGCTCGCCGTTTTGATTGACCGCGGCAAGGAACACCGCGAATTGCCGATTCAGGCAGATTACATCGGCAAAACCGTGCCGACCAAACGCACCGAGATCGTCAAAGTAATGCTCAAAGAATACGACGACGATGAATCCGTCTGGATTTACGAAAAATCTGCCGATTAGTTTTTTGAAAGCAAGGCTCCAATGCCTTGCTTTTTTTTATCTTTGGGGTGATAAAATGTTCAATAAAAAAGAGTCTGTAAAACTTGAATTGAATTATCGTGGATTCGATAGAATCGAAGGCTCAGATTTTTTAGTTTCTCCGCTTTCCAACCAAGAAAAGACTTCTAAGGGAATCAAATTTGTTACATTTAATTACCTGTTTTTGAATACTCAAAATTTTTCAACTCACTGGCTTTTTCCTACAAACAATCAAATAATTAATACTTTGTATCAAATTCCTTTAGAAAACTCTACAACCATCAGAGACTACCAATATCGCGAAAAACATCAACCGTTTTATGATGGAAATTTTTATTCTGAAGAAATTATTCAGACAGGTTGGTTATTGTTCCTATTTACCAAAACTGAAATGAGTCAGGATAAAAAAACAATAGCTTTGACAGAGGTGTCAGGTGAAAATCTCGTCGAAATTTTAAATGATGTTGATTTTATCTATGACAAAATTCGAGTAAATAAAAATTCGTTAATTTTAATGTATCATTCAAACGGGAAAAATCTGGTTTCTGAAATAAAACTTTCGGAAAAACAGATTTTGAGAACTATCGAACTACCAGAAACCAATGGATAAACCTTTTCGCCGCCGCGACCTTTTGGGAATCCGCAATCTTTCAGCCGGAGAGATCGTCGGAATTTTGAACACCGCCGAAAATTTCCGCGAGATAAACCAGCGCGAGATCAAAAAAGTTCCGACGCTGCGCGGAAAAACCGTCATCAATCTTTTTTTCGAGAATTCGACGCGCACACGCACCTCGTTTGAACTCGCCGCCAAACGGCTTTCGGCTGACGCGGTGAATATTTCGGTTTCTTCATCGAGCGTTACAAAAGGCGAAACGCTGGTTGATACGGCGATGAATCTCGACGCGATGCAGCCCGATTGCATCGTTGTCCGCCACGGTTCGGCAGGCGTTCCGCATCAATTGGCGAAAGTCAGCAAAGCCGCCATCGTCAACGCGGGCGACGGCGCAAACGAACATCCGACGCAAGCCTTGCTCGACGCGATGACGATTCGTGAGCATAAAGGCAAAATTGACGGTTTGGAAGTGGCGATTATCGGCGACATTCTTCATTCCCGCGTGGCGCGTTCAAACATTCACTTGCTTACAAAACTCGGTGCAAAGGTGCGTGTTGCCGGACCGAAAACGCTTGTGCCGAATGATTTCGCGCATCTCGTCGAAAATGATTTGCAGGTTTCCGAACACATCGAAGACGCGATTGACGGCGCGGATGTCGTGATGATTCTGAGAATTCAAAAAGAACGCCAAGATTCCGCTTTTTTTCCGACCTTGCGCGAATATTCGATTCATTACGGATTAACCAACGAACGGCTCGATCTTGCCAGAAAAGACGCAATCGTGCTTCATCCCGGTCCGATGAATCGCGGCATCGAAATTTCCTCCGATGTCGCCGACAGCTCGCGCTCATTGATTTTAGACCAGGTAAAATACGGCGTTGCGGTCAGAATGGCGGTTCTCTATCTGGCAACCGGCGGCACGGCAATCAGTGAATAATTTCTTTTCAAAAATTCTTTATTGATATATATTTATGTGTATGATCTTTGAATGGGACGAAAACAAAGCAAAAATCAATTTGCAACGTCATAGCATTTCGTTTGAAGATGCAAAAGCGGCTTTTGACGATGAAAATGCGGTTGATGAAAGGGACGAATCTCATTCGGAAGATGAATTACGTTTTAATCTTATAGGATTAACGGAAAAAGGCTTGCTTTTTGTGGTTTATACCGAGCGCGGTAATGATGTCATACGCATTATTTCCGCCCGCAAAGCGACCAAATTTGAGGAAGAAATTTATGTCAAATAATAAAGAATTTATCGTTGAAGTTACCAAAGAACAACATGATAAACAAATTGCCGAAGGTTTGCACGAAGACGAGATTTTATCGGTCGGAAAACACAAATTCAAACGCGGCGGCTTTCGTGAGCGTCATCCGAATTTTAAGCCGAAAGATACAAAAACGCGCATCAACATTTGCGTTGACTCCGATATTTTACAGCATTTTCGCAAACGCGCCGAAAGTCCGAATTCCGCGCCGTATCAAACGCAAATCAACAATGAACTCCGCGCCATTATGGAACGCGATTTGGCGCAGGAAAAATCGGAAATTAACGCAACGGCGAAAAAACTGCTCGAAGATGATGATTTTCTCAAGGCTTTGTCTGAAAAACTGAAAGAAAAAGAATTGCAGACGGCTTAAAATGAACGAAGAAACAATTATTTTATGTCGTCCCGTCGGCTCAAAAGAATTGGCTTTAATCGAACAAAGCGGATTCACGGAATTTCCGCCGCGCTTGCCCGAACAGCCGATCTTTTATCCGGTCACCAACGAAGAATACGCCGCGCAAATCGCCCGCGATTGGAACGCGAAACATAACTCGGATAAAGTCGGCTACGTGACAAAATTTGAAGTCCGCAAACAGTTTCTCGACAATTACGCAACCAAAATCGGCGGCGGCGCAAAGCACGAAAAATACTGAATTCCGGCGGAAGATTGGGAAAAATTTAACCGAAATATTGTCGGGAAGATTGAAGTTATCGCGGAATTTAGAGGAAATTGATTTTTCAGTTAAAATAACGGTTAGGGAGATTTACTGTATGACACAGATAACTTTACAAAATGCCGAAAAAAATTGGGCGGAAATTTTGCAGAAAGCGTTGAATGGCGAAGAAGTAATCATCGAACGCGACGGCAAACCGGTTGCTAAAGTTTCGCCGATTAAAGCGGAAGAAGACTGGTTCGGAATGGACGATGGGAAAGGTTGGATTGCCGATGATTTTAATGAAACGCCGCAGAATATAATTGATGCTTTTGAAGGAAAAGAAATATGAACGCAGGTATTACATTAAATGAAGCCGAGCAGGCGATTGCCAATCTTTCTGAATCGGACAAAGCGCAACTGCTGCGGTGGTTGGAAAAAGAAGTTAAAAACGGCTTTGCGGGCATCGAAAAAACCGAAAATGTTATGGGCGGCGCGGCGTGTATTCGTCAAACCAGAATTTCCGTCTGGCTTCTCGAACAAGCGCGTCGGCAAGGTGTGAGCGAGGTTGATCTGCTTCGCAATTATCCGCAGCTAACTGCCAATGACCTCGCTAATGCTTGGGATTATGTCAACGCTCACAAAGCCGAAATCGAAGAAGCGATTTCCGCTAACGAAACAGACGATTAATGCTCTTTTACGCCGACGAAAATTTCCCGCTTGATGTCGTTGCCGAATTAAGAAATCGCGGACACGATTGTTTGACGGCTCTGGAAGACGAACGCGCCAATCAGAAGATCCCTGACGAAAAAGTTTTAGAACGCGCGAGCCAATTAGGACGCGCCGTTTTGACAATTAATCGGATTGATTTCAAAAGACTGCACAACGCAAATTCGGAACACGCCGGAATCGTCATCTGCACATTCGACGCAGATTTTGTCGGACAAGCAAACAGAATTGATGTGGCTTGTAAAGAAGTAGAAGAAATCAAAGGTCGATTAGTACGGGTTTATCGTCCGTAATAATTTCGGGCGGAAGATTTGGAAGAATTTAACCGCATATTGTCAAGAATATTGGAGAGGTAAAATTAATGATAGAAACTCTAGGGTTTGAAGAAAATAGAAAAAGTAATGTAAGAAAACATTTTGAAACAGAACTTCGCAAAAATGGATTTGGCTTTCAGTATTCTGTCATTAAAAAAATAAAAAATATTTATAATCAAGAAGAATCTGCATGGCTTCCAGTTTTTTCAGAATTTCCAGTTGAAGTAAATAACAACAATACTCATATTGATTTTATACTTGAGCGAAAAGGAGGCAATCGTTTCTCACAAAATAAACCTTTTTTCATGATTTGCGAATGTAAAAGAGCAAATCCTGCTCTTTCAAATTGGTGTTTCGTTCGCTCGCTATTTGCCCGAAAAGGCATTTCACCTGATAATATCTTCATCGAATCGCTTGCTATTGGAGGTGATTTGACTACACAAAGGTCATATCTTCATCGCTTAGATACAAGGGGAAAGGATGTTTTCGATATAGCTTTTAATGTTAAATCAGATGAAAAAGGTGAAGGCGATACTAAAGGAGCCAATGATGCTGTTTCTCAAGTTTTGAGAGGTATGAATGGATTTATTGAATACTTTAGTAAAAAAGAAGATCTGCTTAAGACCCAACATCAAGGCTCATATTCCCCATATTTCTTACCTGTTATTTTTACAACAGCAGAACTATGGACATCAACAATAAAGTTAAGTGATTCTGACTTAAATACTGGAAACTTGGACTTGCCACTTGAAAGTTTAGCTAATGTGCCATGGCTATTATTTCAATATAATCAATCACAACCAATAAAACATTCAATGAACATTTATGATGAAAGTAATGATATTTTCAACGTGGCTGAATCTGAATTCACTAGAACTGTTGCAATAGTAAATCCAAAAGGAATTGCAGACTTTCTTTATTTTATGTCTTGCTTAGATCCAAAGAATTAGTAATGAAACTTTTAATCGCCAACGGTCATTTGATTGACCCAAACGGACAGGAAAATACGGGAATGAACGTTTTGATCGAAGACGGAAAAGTTTCCGCGTGGTTAAGACACGGTGAATCTGCGCCGGAAGACGCGGAGGTTTTTGACGCGAGCGGTTTGTTGGTCGCGCCGGGTTTTATTGATCTGCACGTTCATCTGCGCGAGCCGGGACAGGAACATAAAGAAACGATTGCGACGGGCGCGGCGGCGGCGGTCGCGGGCGGCTGGACGAGCGTTTGCCCGATGCCGAATACTCAGCCGATTAACGACAACGCGGCGATTACGCGTTATATGATCGAACAGGCGGAACGTGCAAATTTAGCGAACGTTTTTCCGGTCGGCGCGATCACGAAGGAATCGAACGGCTTGGAATTGGCGGAAATGGGCGAGATGAAAGCGGCGGGCGCGGTTGCCGTGTCGGACGACGGGCGACCCGTTCCGAATGCGGGAATGATGCGCCGTGCGATGGAATACGCGAAAGATTTCGATCTGCCGGTTGTTGACCATTGCGAAGACAAATCTTTATCGTCGGGCGGCGTGATGCACGAAGGAAAACTTTCGCTGCTTTTGGGCTTAAAAGGAATGCCCGCACTCGCCGAGGAAATTGACGCAGTGCGCGATATTATTCTCGCCAAAGAAACCGGCGCACATATTCACATCGCGCATATTTCGACAAAAGGCGCGATTGAAGCCGTGCGCCGCGCGAAAAACGAACACATTAATGTTACCTGCGAAGTTACGCCGCATCATTTTACTTTGACCGACAAAGCGGTCGAAGGTTACGACACGAACACGAAAATGTCGCCGCCCCTTCGTTCGGAAGAACATCTCGAAGCGATTTTGGAAGCCATCAAAGACGGCACGATTGACGCGATCGCGACCGATCACGCGCCGCATCACGCCGACGAAAAAGCGCTCGAATACGACCGCGCACCGATGGGCATTACCGGACTTGAAACGGCAATCGGGCTGGCGTTTAACGAACTCGTGCATAAAGGCGTGATCGATTTGGTCAAATTGGTCGAGCTTTGTTCGTCGAATCCCGCAAAGATTTTCCGTCTGAAAGATCGCGGAACTCTAAAGGTCGGCTCGATTGCCGACGTGACGATTATTGACCCGACGCTCGAATGGACTTATAAAAATTCTGATTCGAAATCGAAATCGAAAAATTCGCCGTTCGATAATTGGACGTTTCACGGCGGCGCGGTTGCCACCATCGTCGGCGGAAAAATCGTTTATCGGCGCAATTTGGATTAGTTTTAAATTTTTCAACTTTCTATTGCATAAAACCGTTTACGCCGTGCTAAAATTCTGAAAGTTTTTTCAACATTAAAAATTTGGAGATTATATTTTAATGGAATTTTTGTCTGATCCGCAAATTTGGATTGCTTTCGGAACTTTAACGCTTTTAGAACTCGTTTTGGGTATTGATAATGTTGTTTTCATTTCGATTCTGGCTGGCAAACTGCCGCCCGAACAACAAAAGAAAGCACGGTTTATCGGACTTTCGCTCGCGCTCGTGATGCGTGTTATTTTGTTGTTTTCGCTTTCGTGGGTAATCGGTTTGACAGCTCCGCTTTTTGAACTTTTCGGTCAGGAAATTTCGGGACGCGACTTGGTTTTGATTATCGGCGGTTTATTTTTGCTGGCGAAAAGCACACACGAAATTCACGGCGCGCTCGAAGGCGAAGAAGGTCATAAAGCCACTAAAGTTTATCCTACTTTTACCAGCGTTTTGATTCAGATTATAATTCTCGATATGGTTTTCTCGCTCGATTCCGTAATTACGGCAGTCGGAATGGTCGAGCATATCGAGATTATGATCGCGGCGGTCGTCGTTTCGATTATTTTTATGATGGTTTTTGCCGGAACGATCAGCGATTTCGTGCAGAAACATCCGACCGTCAAAATGCTTGCTCTATCATTTTTGCTTTTGATCGGAATGGTTTTGATTGCCGACGGTTTGGATCAAAAAGTTCCGAAAGGCTATATTTATTTTGCGATGGGATTCTCGATTTTCGTCGAACTTATCAATTTGCGGCTGCGCAAAAGAGGCAAGGCTGTCCAACTGCACACTCCTTATGCCGATGAGGATAAAGCGAAGGCGACCGAGGTGAACTAGAAAATCCGCATCTTCGGATGTTAAAAATGCAGAAAACGCGAAACAGCTTAAAACACTGCGCGTTTTCTGCATTTCTGCTTGCTTTCCAAAACTCGTTTTTCCCTTGCTTTGAAAGTCGTTGCAAATCAAAAAAGGAAAGCAAATTTTACGAATTTGCTTTCCAAATGATTGACTGTCAGGGAAGAGATTTTATTAAACTCGTGGAAATTCAAGAACTCTTGCCGGTTCAAAGTCGTCTCCGTTTTCGCTCTTTTGCCGGTTAAGGCGGATTCGCGCCGCCGAAATTACGCGGTGCAGTTCGTCGAGCATTTCCGCGTCGAGCGACATCGTTTTCTGTCCGCACCAGCCCAGATCGTCCGTCCAGGTCGAAAGTTTAATGACGGCTTGGTCTTCCTGAAGCGAAACCTCGACTTTCTTTTCGTCGGAAAAAATCGGTAAAAAATTAACTGCTGAATTCGATTTCATAAACTTTATTCGGTGAACGGAAATTGAAAATCAATTTCAACAAGGATTATGACGAAAAAAAATGCCTTCGTCAAGTTTTCCCGGAAGGAAAATCACGACGAAGGCAAATTTTATTTCAAACGAATTATTTTTTAGCTTTCCATTCAGCAAGCCTTTTCTCCAGAGCGGCAGTATTCGGCTTCGGATTTATTGTTTGGGCAAGCTGCAAAGCCTTATCACCGGCGGCGATGGCTTCGGCGGTTTTGCCCGAATCGGCTAAAAGATTTGCCTTTAAGGCGAGCGCGTTGACCGTTTCGCGTTTTTGCAGCAGAGCGTCGAGCCATGTGATGGCTTCGGCGTAGCTTTCCGTCAACTTATTGTCGTAAACATATCTCGCGCCTGCCGCTTGGGAACCGAAATCGTCGGCTTTGACGAATTTCATCTGTTCGCGGATATAGCCTAAAACGCGCGGCTTCATATCGCCGACATCAACCGTGAACGGAACACGAATCTTATCCCAGCGAACGACGACTTCAGTTGTCGAGAGCTTCATATTTTCAAACCCGAGCGACATTGTTTCCTGCATTTCGGCGGTTTGCGGTTTGACCGTCACGCGCAGTTGGTCTTGTTTCGCGTCGTAACGGTAACTTCCCCATTCGGTATTGACTTTGTTGAAAATGACAACCCATTCGTCTTTGTTCGGAATCGTGTGCAAACCGTATTTTCCGGCGGGCAGAGTTTGTCCGTTGATCTTTACTTCGTTGGAAACCTCGAAGGTCGTGTTATCGTTTGCGCCCGTGCGCCAGACTTGTCCGTTCGGCACAAGACAATCGTAGGTTTTGCCGCCAATCGGAATAACATCGGTCGAAGTGCAACCGAAGATATTGGTTCTGCCTTTGGTATTCGGGCGATGATAAACGATTGCGATCCGCGTATCGCCGACGGTTTGAATAATTTCCTGCTTCTGCGATTCGCGCGGCAGACTCAGTTGAGCGGACGCGCTCAAAGCGAAAATAAAAGTTAAAAGCGATAAATAAAAAAGTTTTTTCATAAATTTCTCTCCAGTCTTTCTTTAGCTCGGTTGACAAAAATTTTCAGCATTTTAGCGATGCGCTTGGTCATTTCGCTGCTGATGATAGATTCACCCGCAACTCCGGCGAGAATATGCAGTTCTCTGGGCGATTGGCGGCGCAGTTCGACCATCTGCGTGAAATTAATAAGCGTCGTGTTCGCGCTTTTTTCAAAAAAATCGGCGGCGTAGCGCAAAAGATTCTTCGTTTCGCCGACGACCGGCTGCCATTCGATTCGCTCTTCCGAATTTTCGGCAAGCTGAACGGCAAATTTCTGCATCATGACACCCGCGAACGGGATTTCGGCGCGGATTTTCCAATGCGTAATGCCTCGCGCATCCGTGTGAATGCTCTCGACTTCGGGCATCAGCTCGACAAAATTTTTAATATCGGCGAAAAACGCGCGCACCGCGTCAAGACTCGTCTGCACCTCGACCGTATCGGTGTATTTAGCGCGGATTGTGAACATATTTTGAATCCCTCCTTGAAAGTAAATAATGTCAATTATGCCAAATTAGTTGTTACAAAAACAATACAAATATCGCCTATCGAAAACAAACCGTCGCCCGAGCATTGTCAAACGTTGCCTTTGCAAAATCAAACATCGCCTAAGCGTTGTCAAACGAAGACAATTTAAATTCAATCATTGCCCGAACCTTTTCAAACATCGCCCGATATTGAGGGATGAGGGATGAGTTTAAAGCATAAATCTTTCATCCCTCATCCCTCATTTCTCTGCCATCAAATTAAAACGTGCCGTTAAAAAGCATCGCGTTGAAAAACGGGCGCGTAACGGAGCGGAAAATGCCTCTGAAAAACGGCTCGTCGGCAAACAGAATGACGTGTCCCGCGCCGTTCGGTTCGTCAATCAGCGCGGCGGTTCCTTTCAGTAAACGTTCGGTATTGCCTTCCCAGACGAAGCCCGAAATCGTCAGAGGCTTTTTCGGATTCGCCTCGTAAATCAACGCATTCGTGCCTTCTTTCGAATAACGGAAAAAATATCCCGACGAGAGCAAAACCGGAATTTCGTCCTGTTCCAAACCGTAAGTCAGATAAGTTGTGCGATCAACCCTGGCGCGCATAATCGCGCCCGGAATCGCTTCGGGAACTTTGCCCGCCGTGGCGGAAGGCGACGCAATCGGCGGCAAAACGGGCGGCTGCCAATCCTGTTTGTCGCTTTTCAAATTTTGCGGCTGAATGGTTTCATCGTCCGTGCGTCTGTTGTCCGTTCGGGCGGTCGAAGGCGACGGCGATGGTCTGGTTTCGGCTTCCCTGCGTTTGTCCGCGTCGTCATCTTCGGGGATTTTGCCTTTTTCTTCGTCGTCGTCGCTGCCGACCAACCTCGAAGATGTCAGACCGACATCCTTGAGCGCGGCAAAGACCGATGAACCGCGAACTGTAATTAAAGTTCCGCCGTTCTGCACCCATTGTTTGAGCGCAGAAATTCCGCTGCTGCCGAACGCGCTGAAATAACGTCCGGGCGAACCGTCGGGCATAATCAGGATGTTGTAATTTTTAAGTGCGCCGCCGCGCGCATTCTGAATCGTCATCGGCGTAAACTGAATGCCGTAGCGGTCGAGCGTCCACCAGAGCGAACCGAAGCTCGTCTGGTCAACGCCTTCGTCGGCGATCATCGCAATGCGCGGCTGAGTCAAGGAATAGACGTTTTCGCCGCCGACGGGCGTGTCGCCTTCTTCGGCATAACCCGTGTTGACCGCCGTTACATTTACGCCGAGTTCACGCGCCAGACGATTGACGGCATCGTGAACCGTTTCGGGATTGCGCGTTACGCGGACGACGAATGTGCCGCGATTCCAGTTGCGCCCGCCCGCGTTCATCGTGCGAATCGTGCAGTTGACACGAAAGCCTTCCTTCAAAAGACGAATCGCCATCGCGCCCGCGCCGTCCGTTTCATACGGGATGATGTAAGCAATTTGGGCACGACCGCTGACCGAACCGCGTTTCGCGTTTTCGATAAATTCGGGCGTGACGGCGGTTGAATTTACGTTTGAAGCGTCTTCCGTCCAGAAAGCGTCAATGTCGAACGCCAGCGGCAGATTCCAGGCGGTGATGTCGTAAAAGCGGTAATCTTCCTTGACAGCGGATTTTCCGCGCATCTGGTTGCGGCGAAACTTTGCCATCTCGTCGCGGACGAACGCATCGTCCTGCGGCGTGTCCTGTTCCATCAAAGCCTTGATCCAAATCTTCTGCGGCTGATTCAGATCAATAATATACGCGCCCGACGGGAAATTTTTGGTTTCGGCGGGCGCGTTTTTGCGGTCGTAGCTGTGCGCCGTATTTGATGTGAACGAAGCGTTGGCGACCTTAATTTCGATTTTTGCGCGTTGGAGAACTTCGAGCATTTCGGCGGTTTTCACACGGTCTTTGCCGGGTAAAATGACGATGCGCTTCATCTTGTCATTTTGCGCCATTGCGTTGCGGCGGAAATCGTAAAAATCCTGCAATCTCTGCGCTTTATTCGCGGCGAGCGTTTCGAGCGTCGTCATCGAAGCGACGTAATGTTTGGCAATCGCCGAACGAAGCGTGACGATCGTGCCGTCGTCGCGCGTCCAGCGCAAGCCTTTAAATCCGCCGCCGTCGGTTTCATAAGTCATCCCGATCGCGCCGTTTAAACTCGGCATCGAATCCCAGTAGCCCGGATAGTAAAGATCGAAAATGTCGCGGTTGTAATAATCCCATTTGTTGCGGTCGAACGCGGCGGCGTTGGCGCGTCCGAAAATGTCCATCCAGCGATTCGTTACGGGTTGCGGCAGATTCGGATTGATCGGCAGAGCGACGGGCGGGAAAAAATACTGCGAAGGCTGTCCGTGATGGTCAACGACGATCTGCGGATTCCATTCAAACAAAGCCTTCTGCATATTTTGGGTTTCTACTTGCGTCGCGGCGATATTGTCGCGGTTCAGATCGAAGCGAAAGCGGTTGTATCTGCCCCAGATTGACCACGGTTCGCGGTGTTCGAGCGCGGCGCGGTCGGCGTTGCCCATCGCCACCGAGTTATACCACGTGACAAAACGCTCGTGACCGTCGGGATTTTCACCCGTGATTATCAATACGACCGATTTGTTCAAAATATCGAGTGTCGCCGGTTCGTTCGACGCCGACAATTGATAGACGACCTGCATCATCGCCTCGAACGAAGCCGATTCGTTGCCGTGAATTGTGTACGCCATCCACGCAATCGCCGGATTATTTTGCGCCAATTGGTTCGCTTCATTGGCATTAGTTATTCGCGGATCGGTCAGACGCGCGTTCGCCGCTTTTATTTCATCGAGCCGCGCCATATTTGCAGGCGACGAAATAGCGACGATGTGCTGCATCCGGTATTCGTTGGTCAAACCGATGTCGAAAATTCGCACGCGGTCGGGCGCGGCTTTCTGAACGGCGTTGATATAGGCTTCCATCTGCGCGTAAGTCGTGTGATGGTCGCCGACATCGAACCGCAAAACCGCCTGCGGGCGCGGAACTTCGGCGCGGTATGCGCCGCGCGTGTAAAAATCGAATTTTTCTTCCGGTTGAGCAAAAGAAAACGAAACTGATAAGAAACAAAAAAAGACAGCAAGCCAAACGCTTTTTATTTTCATCTTTAAGCTATAGTCAGAACGAATTTGAATTAAGAAGAACTCTTTTTGGTTATTTAATGTTAAGGTCTTAAACGCAAAAAGGCAACGAAAGGTTTTATGAACGAAAAAATATGCCCGAAATGTCAATATTCCGCGATGAAAACGTGGGAAGAATTAAACGACGAACAACAAATGCTCGTCGAACGTTTGCCGGTGTCGGCGAATTTGTCGCTTGAACAGCGCAAAAAACACCTTTTCTGCCCGCGCTGTTGGTTCGAGCAACCCGCTAATTACAATGAGTTTTGTTAAATTTTCAATTCAAAATGAAAAAGCGTCGTTTCCGGCGCAATACTTTTTTGAGAAAATTGGAATAATCTTTTCGTAAATCTATTTACCCGAAACCGAATCCATTTTCTGCGTAATTTCGCGCGCCAGATTTTCTGCCAGACTGCCCCACGAAGTCGTTTCTCCGGCGGTGATGATCGTTCCCGTCCGGCGGTCGTAGATGCGAAAAACATAGCGGTGCGTGATCCAGCTCAGCGGAACGCGACCGATTTCGACGTAAATGTCGGCTTCCTCTTTATACCGAACGAGTGTCAGGTTATATTTTTTCCACTCTTTGCGTTTGAAAAGGGCTTTTTCCAATCCCTGCCGCGAAGGATTTATCGAAGATTTCACCAGCGCGACGGTTTTCGCGTTCAGCAAAGCGTCTTTCGCAGTGACAACCGACGGCGTAAATTGCTTTGCTTCAATGCTCGGCAGACTTTCTGAAAAACTTTGCGGAGTTTCAACAGATTTTTCGTTTTTCACTTCGGCTTTTTCGAGCATTAAAGAAATAATTTCGTCCGCGACATTTGCTTTCTTGAGTTCGATCAAAGCGTTTGCCGAAACGTCGAAACTATTTTTCGAATCGTTGATTTTCTTGAGAATTATTTCTTTTCCAAGCCCGATTTTCGACATTTCGATGACGGTCGCGTTCGTCAAAATTTCGGTCTGCGCGTTTGTAACCGCAAACGAACAAAACAAAAACCAGAGAATGAAAAGTAGTTTCGAATATTTTTTTTGTTTCATGTTCTTTGCTCCTTTCAATTTAAAATGACCTCCCACAATTGAACCGATTTTTTGTCTTTTGCTATTAATAAAATAAGTCTGTCATCGCGGCTCCAAACTGCCCGCGAGTCGAATCTTTGAATAAGTTTGCAATTTTCGGTATTCCAAATACGGAGATAGTCGTTATTGCTCGCAACAATGATTTTTTCGCTCGCTCTGAACTGACAATAATCCGTATTGCTTAAGCAAAAAAAACAGTCCGCCGGTTCCCAAGCTCTCGGAAATGTGCAGCGACGATAGCCCGTCGAAACATTCCAAACCTCCGCTTTAGAACGTCCGCCGGTGATTAAAGTTTTCGCCGAAGGGCTAAAAATCAGGTTATAACCGGTTTCATACCCGCCGTGAAAAGCGATTTCGTTTTTGCCGGGTTCGGGATTTTTGAGCGTGGCGAGAAGTTTCCCGGTTTCCACGTCGCGGATTTCAGCGATTTTTTCCTTTTTCAAAAGACTAAGGTTAAATTCTTTGACGGCGACCAGTATTTTTTCGTCATCGCTCAATTTAAAGCCCAGATACCTTTCGGAATCCTTGGAAGTATCCGGCGTCTGCCAAACGACTTCACCGTTTTCGGCATTCCACGCAACCAGATTGCCGTCCGAAGTATTGAAGAAAGCGGCATCGCCGGTCGTTCCGAGCAAAAACTTTCCGTCAGCGGTGAATTTCGCCTCGTAAACCAGCGCCCCGGAAACATCAATATCTTTTCCGTCGGCAGTTTTGCGCGGCGGCACGGCGGGTTCATAAAGCAGTTTTCCGGTTTCTGCGTCCCAAACTTTGACGCTCGTTTTTCTTTTTAACGGATTGGTTTGTCTGGTCACTAATTTTCTTCCGTCAGGACTCATTAACGGTTTGGAATATTCGTTTAAATATTCTAAAACCAGACGATTTTCTAAACGCCCGGTAATAGTGTCCCAGACAATTAATTCAGTTTGAGGCGAAGCGAAAAAAGAAGACTTTTGCGGCTTACTGATGGTCAAAAGTTTCCTTTCATACTCACTCCAAAACACCCGTACGATTTTTTGAGAAAAGCCTTTTAACTCTGCGCTGATTTCATTTTTTTCCCGATCCCAAATGACAATACGGTTTTCCGTTTCGCCTTTGGCTTTTTTGAGTCTGAGAACCCGGAACTTTTTACCCCAGCCATAACTGACAACATCGGAACCTGACGGTTCTTGCGGGACGATCGCGTTTTCTTCGATCCGAAGCAGCTTTCCGGTTTCAGTATTCCAAATCTGAGTTTTATCTTTTAGGATAACCTTGATTTCCTTATCGTTGTTGATGAAATCGAAGCTTTCAGCTTTCCCGGTGTCGAGCGTGGCTTTTAACCGAACTTTTACGGACTCGCGATTGGTTTGAGCATTGAGGGTCGCGCAAAAAATAAAAAGCAGCAGAATTACTTTTCGGAGGTCAAAATCAAACATAACTAAACAACGTAAGTCTTTATCAGGTGTTTATAGATTTATTTGTTGTCGCCTTTGCCTTTTACATTTACGCCGGTTTTTGTTTCAAAGGCGGGCAAAATCAGTTTCCGGTTGCTTTTGCTCAGTTTTAAAACCGCGTAATCGCCGCCGCTTCTGAAGGTCAGCCAATGGCGGCGATGCTTTGAAAAACCCATCGGAATCGCAATCAAAAGCAAAGGCGGCAAGAGGATCGAAGCCGCGCCCAAACCCAAACCGGTTTTCCAGCGCGGATTTTTGCTGTAGGAATATTCGGCATCCACGATGTCCGCGTATTTGAAGGTTTTGAAAATCTTTTTATCGGCAATCGTCTCGATTTGCAGTTCGTCCTGCAAAAAGTGCAGGCGCACACCTCTTTCTCTGGTTTTCTCGCCGTTCGGAACGAGTATCTCAACCTTTTCGAAAACCTGCACTCCGGTTTGCGCAGCGGCGGGTAAAAAAGTATTTAAAATAAATGCGGTCAGCAAAATTGCTGAAATAAAATTCCTGAAGTTCATAATTGTCAGCCTCTGAAAATATCGAATAATTCTATTTGTAAGATAAATAGTTTGAGGAGTTTAAAGGCGCGGACTATGACAGTTTTTCAAGTCTCACAATCAGCTTTCGAGAATTTTTTCAAACGAAGCGCGGATGTTCAGACGGTAAAAGGTCAGTTTTTCAAGAAATTCGTTGATCGAAGCGATCTTCATACGCTCGCAGATTATCTGCAATGCTTTTTGATTGGCGACCGGCAGACGCGTCGAACGACCGACCGTGAGGCGCAGATTATGGTCGAGTTCGGATAGAAATTCGTAACCCGCAGAAAAATTCGCAAAATCTTCGCGGCTCAAAGATTTGTTTTCAGAGAGTTTTTCGAGCATAAAATCGGTCGAACGGTTTTCCGTCTCGTCGGGAATATTATCTCTGAGTTGCAAAAAACGCATCGCAAAATAAATGTCGAGCATTCCGCCCGCGCCGAATTTAATGTCGATTTCCCTGCCCCGTTGCGAGGCGGATTTTTCTTTCTCCAAGCGTTGACGAACACGCCATGTTTCGTTTTTCAGCTCGTTGTTGTCGGCATTTTGTGCTTTTTGATGAATAATTTTTCGCGCTTCATTTTCGACGGATGCGCCTAAACCGAAATCGCCTGCCGCCGCGCGAAGCTTGACATACGCGAGCCATTCCCAGATCGCCGAGCGATTTTCGAGATAATCGAGAAAAGCCGTCTTGCCGAGCGAAGTCGCGCCGTTTTTGCCGTCGGGACGAAGCCGCAGATCAACGCGGTAGAGACTTCCCTCGCGCGTCATCGCCGAAATCGTCGTCACGAAAATTTCAACCGCGCGCGCGTAAAATTCGGCTGGCGTTAAATTGTCTTTTAACAAAGTTTTTTCGTCATCATAGATCAAAATCAAATCCAAATCCGAGCCGTAATCCATTCCGCGCCCGCCGAGTTTTCCTAAACCTAAAACCGCAAAACCGAAATCGTCCGTTTCAACCGAATACCGCTTTTTAAGCTCGCTTTTCGTGATGAAAATCGCGGTTTCCAGACTTGCTTCGGCGAGTTCGGTTTGCAGTTGTTTCGCCCGTTTCCGCGTGATTTTTTCAAACACGTCAAAAACGACGATTCCGAGCAAAAACTCCGACCAGACCTGCCGCAAAACCGCCAAACGGTGCGCAAAATCCTTTTCCTTTTCAACTCTCGAAAGCAAAACGGCGGAATAATCGCTTTCACAAAAATCATTTTCGATGTCCGGTAATTTCCGAATCAAAACCGGATTCGCCGCGACGATTTCGGCAAAAGGCGGCGAAGTTTTTGCGAGTTTTTCAAGAATTTCGAGCGTTTTTTTATTCAATTTAATCTTTAAGTCCGATTTTTCGAGCGACGAAAGAATCGGCTGAATCGCGCTGTTCGGTTCGTGAATTTGAAATTTGAAATTTGAAATTTCGGATTCCGAAACCTCCGTTTCAAAGGCGATTGCCGAAGCATCCGAATTCTCCTGAATTTCGTTCTGCACCTTTTCGCGTCTTGGCGTTGAAAAAATCCGCGTAAAAATGCGGTTGACATTTGCCGTCTGAAACTCCAAAGCCCTGTTAAAATCGGGCAGATCATCGAAATTCATCCGCCGCGCAAACAGTGCGCGGCGTTCCGGGTCTTCGGGAACGAGATGCGTTTGCAAGCCGTTTTCCATCTGTAAAAGATGTTCTAAACGGCGCAGAAATTCGTAAGCGTCGAAAAGTTCGGTCAGTTCGTTTTCGTTCAAAAGATCGCGGTCGGCAAGCCGCCGCAAAGCAATCAAGGTATGCGCCGAACGAAGCCATTCGTCGCGCCCGCCGTAGGCAAGCTGCAACGCTTGCGCGATGAATTCGATTTCGCGGATTCCGCCCGCGCCGAGTTTGACATCGAAACCTTTGACGGAAGATTTTTCGAGATTTATTTTTTCCTTCGAGAGCCGCACGTTTTCGAGCGCGTCCTCGACGGTTTCGCCTTTCGAAAACACGAAATCTTCGACCTCCGCGAAGAATTTTTTGAAAAGTTCGGCTTCGCCCGCGCTCGAACGCGAACGGATCAAAACCTGCCGTTCCCATTTTCGCGCCTCGGTTTGGTAATAACGAATCGTGTCTTTGACCGACAACGCCAGCGCACCGATGCGACCGTACGGACGCAGCCGCAAATCAACCCGATACGCCGCGCCTTCGCCCGTCTGCTGACCGACGAGTTTCGTAACAAATTCCGCCAGTTTGACAAAATATTCGCGGTTTGTAACCTCGCCTTTCGTGCCTTGCCCCGAGGTTTTGCCGTCTGCCGAATAAATGAAAAGCAAATCAATGTCGGACGAATAATTCAGTTCCTTTGAACCGAGTTTACCAAGACTGACAACGCAGAATCTCGCCCGTTTGGTGCGACCTTTTTGATCGGTTTCGAGCGGCGTTCCAAAACGGTTATCGAGTTCCTGCTTTGCCAAACTCAAAGCATATTCCAAAATCGCATCCGCGAGATTCGAGATTTCTTCCGTGATTTCCGAAACGGTCGCCAGACGGCGAATATCGTGCAAAAAAATCCGTAAAAGCTCGCGCCGCCGGAAACGCGCCAGCAAAATCTGCGGTTCGACCGTCGAATTTGTGAGCGAAAACCGCGCCAGCGATTCAAGCAATTCTTCCTTGTCGCGGATCTTCGATTCCGAACGATGCCGATTAAGCCACCACAAGTAATTCGGATTCTGCAAAACGGTTGCCGCCAGCAAAGGACTGAACGAAACCAGCGTTAAAACATCCGAAAGCAAGCCTTCGTTTTTGAGTAATTTATTATTTTGCGAAGGATTTTTTTCGCGGAATTGTTCGAGAAACCGCCGCGCCGCTTCCGGTTCGGGCAAATCCCGAATTAGAGAATCTAGATTTTTCATTCGTTCAGAAGTTATTTTACATTCTACATTTTACATTATTCATTAATTTGCAGATAAATAACGGCTAACTTTTCGTAATTAAATCTGAAATGAAAAGTGTAAAATGCAGAATTCAATAAATCGGCTTCAGTTCCTTATTAACCGCGAAAACGCTTCGGAGCAATAGCGTATTTTTTTATCTTGTAGCCTAAGATTCGTTCGGTCGAATCGAGCATTTTCGCCGCTTTAGCGACGTTTCCGCGTGTTGATTTCAAGGCATCCTGAATCAAATCGCTTTCGTAAGCCTCGATTGCCGCAACCAGCGAAACCTGCGTCACGGTTCCCGAACCTTCCGCCGTTTGCAGAGTCGGCGGCAAATGATGCCCGTGAATGACCTGTTCGTCGCAAACCAGCACGGCGCGTTCGATGACGTTTTCAAGCTCGCGGACGTTGCCGGGAAAATGATACGACGCGAGCATATCAATCGCCGGTGTCGAAATCCGTTTGATAAGTTTGCCGTGTTCGCGCTCGTATTTGGCGAGAAAATGTTCCGCCAGCAACAGAATATCGGACTTTCGTTCACGAAGCGGCGGCAGGAAGATCGTGAAAACATTAAGACGGTAAAACAAATCTTCGCGGAAAGCGCCGCCGGAAATCGCTTCTTCGAGATTTTTGTTCGTCGCCGTGATCAGACGCACGTTGACCTTGACGGTTTCCGTTCCGCCCAATCTTTCAAATTCGCGTTCCTGAATGACGCGCAGAAGCTTGATCTGCGTCTGCGGCGGCAGATCGCCGATCTCGTCGAGAAAGATCGTGCCGCCGTCGGCAAGCTCGAAACGTCCTTTTTTGCGCCGTTCCGCGCCCGTAAACGCGCCGCGCTCGTAACCGAAAAGCTCGGATTCGATCAGAGTTTCGGGCAGTGCCGCGCAATTGACTTTGATAAACGGCTGTTTCGAACGCAAGCTGTTGTAATGAATCGCGTGCGCGATCATTTCCTTGCCCGTGCCGGATTCGCCGCGCAGAAGCACCGTCGCATTCGACCGCGCGACCTGCGAAACCTGATCGTATACCTGCCGCATCGAAGCAGAATTTCCGATGATCTGCGAAAAATCGTATTTTTCCTTTAATTCCTGCCGCAGATGCGAATTTTCGTCCGCCAGTTTTTGCCGCTCGGCGGAAATCGCGTTTTCGACCTTAAAGGCTTGCGCGATAAGCGAGGCGACGATTTCTAAAAATATTTTATTATTTTCATAATCGAATTTCTCATAATAAATAAACTCAGCCGTAAAAATACCGAGAATTTTGTTTTCCAACCTGACAGGCAAAACAATCAGGCTTGTTTCCTGTTCAAATTTTTGAAGAAAACTGAGCGTCGGTTCAAGACTCAAACGCGGAACGATGACCGGTTTTCCGCTTTCAAAAACCGTACGAAAAAGACTTTTTTCGGCTTTATTTTCCAATCGCCGAAAATCCGCAACGTCCAAACCGTTGACGGCAACCGGAATTAATTTGTCGGTTTCTTCCTGATGAATCAACAAAAAGCTGCGTTTAACCGCAAATTTTTCGGCGAGAATTTCCAGAACATTTGAAAGATTCGACTTTGGAATCTGCGAATCGTTCAAGGTTTGAATTATTGATTGAGTTATATCGAGCTGATTTACGTTCATTTCCTACAAATTTGTCAGATTCTTAATCAAATGACGTTAGATTGTAGCAATTTTATGCGCCAAATCCTAAACCAGATTTATTTTCGACATTTTTGTAGGAAAGAAGTTTTATTTCCGACAATTTTGTAAGAGTTTTGACTTTTCGTTATCTAAACAAAACCACTAAAACCCATTTAAGTATAGTAAATCACGCAACTTAATAACTTATTGTAATCGTGGAACGGTGATTGCTAGATCTCCTCACGGAAAATCACAAAACTTTTTATCGCTGACAAAATGCTGAAAATTTTATCCGAATAATTTTTATAAGATTTGAAGTCCGCGCTTGCGACACGCGAGATTGGGGAAGATTGCACTTTCGCGGTTCGGACTTCAAAACACTTCTCTCGCTGTCATCGGAAAAAAGGCGCAGTTTCTTTCGACAATGAACTGCGCATTTGGCTTTTTTCAGCTAAGATTTAAAGCGTGAGGCAAAAGTTTGAATTTCAGGTTAAGGCAAAGGATTTCAAAAAAAGACTCGACGAATTTCTGTTCGCCGAGTTTCCGCATTTGAGCCGTCTTTATCTGCGCGAACTCGTCCGCGACGAAAAATGCGAGGTCAACGGACGCTGGGAAAATCGCGGCTATCTGCTGAAAACACACGATTTTATCGAGATCGAAGTTGACCGGACGCGTCAAACTTCGCTGCAGCCCGAAGCAATTCCGCTTGAAATTATTTTTGAAGACACGGAGTTTCTGGTCGTCAACAAACCTTCGGGAATGCTCGTTCACCCGACCGTCGGAATCCGCACGGGAACGCTTTTAAATGCGCTCGCCTTTTATTTGAATTACCCGGAAGAAAGAAGAGGAGAAGAGGAGAAAGGGAGAAGAGGAGAAAAGGAGAAAAACAATATTTTCAATGCGGATAAACTCGGATTTGACGGAGAAAATACAGAACATTCTACAAAAATCTCCTCTTCTCCTCTTCTCCCTTTCTCCTCTTCTCAATTTATTCGCGCAGGCTTGGTTCATCGTTTGGATAAAGACACATCGGGTTTGGTCGTGATCGCCAAAAACGCACGTTCGCACCGGATTTTATGCAGTCATTTTCAGCGCAAATTGGTCGAAAAAAGATATTTCGCGCTCGTCGAAGGCGTTATTCGGGAAGATTCGGGAACGATTGACGCGCCGATCGGGCGTTATGCCGAGATACGGCTTTGGAACATCAAAGAAGACGGCAAACGCGCCGTTTCGCGCTTTTGGGTAAAGCAGAGATTTGCCGAGAAAACCTTGCTCGAACTCGAACCCGTGACCGGCAGAACCAATCAGTTAAGAATTCATCTCGCGCACGTCGGACATCCGATCTTGGGCGACGTAAAATACGGCGGACGCGAATTTCCGCGTCTTTGCCTACACGCTTTTCGGCTCAATTTCTGGCATCCGAACGGCAACGAGCGGCTGAATTTTGAAACGAAATTGCCCGACGATTTTTTCAGTATCTAAAGTTTGATATTTAAAGTTTTGAGTCGCGCCTTTAGGCGGCTTAAATGTTAGCGCACAAAG
>JALHNX010000008.1:47984-58088 GCA_022843305.1 Pyrinomonadaceae bacterium
ATTATATAAATTGTCGACCGGCCCTTTGTCCCACATAAAACCAACCCCACCCCCCCCCCCACCCCCCCGCGACTCAAAACTTTTCTAATTCGGGATAAAAGCGACGATTCGCAGCGGTGCGCCGCTTCCGCCTTTGATCTTCATCGGCAGAGCGACGACATTCGCGCCTTTTGCCGGAAGTTTTTCGAGATTGGCGACGTTTTCAAATGCCGAAACGTTTTGCGTCATTAAGGCGACGTGCGTGTCGAAGGTTTGCGACTGCCCGAAATCAATGCTCGCCGTGTCAATTCCGACGGCTTTGACTTTGCGGTTGGCAATCAGCCATTGCGCGGCTTCCTTTCCCAAACCGGGAAAATGTTTCTGATCGGCTGTTCCGTCGGTTCCCATATATTGCCTTCGGTCGCCCCAGAATTTCCCGTAGCCGGTCTGGAAGAGAACGATGCCGGCTTCAGGAATCGCGCCGTGGTTTATTTCCCAAGCCGTAATGTCTTCGACCGAAATTTGATAATCGCGGTTCGCCGACGTTTTAGCGGAAACGTCAATTTTGACTGCCGCGCCGATCAGGTTTGTCAGCGGAATTTCGTCAACCGTCTGGCGACCGTCGGCAAAATGGCGCGGCGCGTCGAGGTGCGTTCCGCCGTGTTCGGGCGTGCAGAATTTGTAGGCTGAATAGTAAAAACCTTTCTCTGACTGCCCTTCGGCGACGGTTTCCTTCTTAAAACCATCGGATTCGACCCAATAGATCGTCTGTTCGGAAAAATCGTAGGACAAATCCATCCATTCGCCCGAAAACGCATTTTCCCTTTTTTGCGAACAGCCGAAAGCCATACAAAACAGTGCAACTATCGAAAGATATTTGATTTTCATATTTTTTAGCCTGTCGAGTTTCTGTGTTTTGGGTGAATATTACAACTTTTTACGTTTTTTTAAAAGCAAAAAAGCCGCAGATTAATCTACGGCTTTTCGTTTTGCTTTGAAAATAAAATTTAGCTGACTTCGCGCAGGGTGATTTTTTCGGTATTAACTTTAGCGGTTCGTTCGCCGGTTAATTTTTCGAGTTCTTCGATGTGCATCTGCTCGTCGGCGATCTGTCCTTCGAGCCAGAATTTCTGCGGCAGATCGTTGTCGTCGCACGAAGCCCACGCCGCCATATATGCCGCGATGGCTTCGCGTTCGAGTTCCAAATCCTGTTTCAGCATTTCCTGAACATCAACCGACTGCCGGATCATCGCCGGTTCGACGGTCGGAATTCCACCAAGCGCGACGATTTTATCGCCGAGTATTTCGGCGTGGTCTTGCGCTTCTTCCGCCTGACCGAGGAAATAATCCTTATAGATTTCCCGGTCGGTTCCCATGACCAGATAGCTGTGCTGTGAATATTGAATCACGCCCGCCAATTCCAAACTCAACGCTTTATTTAAATTTTCGACTAATTCCGCTCTTCCCATTTTTTCTTTTCCTCTTTCAAAATATCCTAATTGAAAGACTACCAAACCAACCCCTGCAAAGTCAAGCTAAATTATTGATTTACAACGAGTTAGAATTGAATTTCAATTTCATTTGCCGGTAATTTAAAGTAATAAAAGCGGACTAATATCCGCTTCTAAATATTTATTTTTTGAAAGATTTACGTAACCGCGCCGCCGTCCACAATGACGACTTCGCCGTTCATAAAGCTGTTGCGATCCGAACACATAAACGCGGCGTATTCGGCTAATTCGGCAGGTTTTCCGACTCTGCCTTTGGAAACCCAAAAATCGTGCATCTGCAGAAGTCTCGGCGGAAGAGTTTGTCCCAAATCGGTGTCGAAGATTCCGGCGGCAATCGCGTTGACCGTAATTCCGAAGTTCGAGGCTTCGCGCGAAAGGCATTTTGTAAAACCGATCATCGCGGCTTTCGAGGTCGCGTAATGAACCGAAGTCGGCAAACTGCGAATCGCGCCGACCGATGTAATGTTCAGAATGTTGCCCGTCTTTTCACGAATCATCTGTTTGTAAAAAGGTTTCGTCACGGCAAACAGACTGTTGACGTTGGTATCCACGACCCAATCCCACGATTTATCGGTCGTCGTCGCAAAATTATCGGCTTTGTTGACGGCGGCATTGTTGACCAGAACATTGATCGCGCCCCACACGTCTTTGATTTCGCGGGCGATGTGTTTCATTCCGTAACGGTCGGTCACAGAAACCTTGTAAGCCAGAGCTTTTCGCCCGTGCGCTTCGATTTTTTTCTTGATCTCTCCCGCCAGATCATCTCTCGAATGATAGTTAAAAGCGACATCCGCGCCTTCGCGGGCAAAAACTTCGCAAAGTGCCGCGCCGATTCCGCGTGTTCCGCCCGAAACAAAAGCGCGTTTTCCCTCAAGTAATAAACTCAAAATTATTTCTCCTCAAAAAATTCCAAATTCCAAATTCCAAATCTCAGATTAAATGATTTCCAATTTAAAGTCCGGAATTTGGAATTTGGAATCAAATAAAAAGGTTAATGAAAATGCGGAAAACTGACAAGTTTAGAATGTAAATTATTTCAGGCGGCAGCGGGTTGCGGTTGCGGAATTTCCTGCGGCGGCGGCAAAAGCGCGGCGATTTCTTCGATGATTCTCTGCGTCGAATTAGGAATTGCCAGATTGACGGTTGCGGCTTTCATCGCGGCATATTTCTCAGCATTGTTGACCAGATTGCGAACTGTTAAAACAATATCGGCAGGTTTTTCCAATAAAATTCCCGCGCCGTTTTTGGAAATCAGATTAACCGTTCCGGCTTCCTGCGGCATCGGCGGCGTGGTCGCGTCGGCAATGATCGGCAGACGGCAGGCTAAGGCTTCAAACGTCGTCAAACCGCCGAGTTTTGAAATCATCACGTTTGCCGACTGCATAATTTTCTCGATTTCGTCGGAATAGCCGATGACTTTAATCGGAAACTTCGCGGTTTTGGCGATTTCTTCGGCTTCGAGACGTAATTCTTCATTTTTTCCGGCAAGAAAGATCGCCTGCACATCGAGTTCGCCGCGCGCCAGTTCGCGGAAAATCTGCGGAATATTTCCGCCGCCGATCCAGCCCGCGTTGACGAAAACCGTGAATTTATCGGGATTCAAGCCGAAAGCCTGCCGTGCTTTTTGCGCAACTTTTTCATCAACTTCATGAAATTTCGGATGCACCGGCATTCCAGAGATTTTGATCTTTTCGGGCAAAATTCCGTAATCGATCAGTTGTCTGCGCGCGTCTTCGTTGGCGACCAGATAAAGCGAAACATCGTTGCACGCCCACCCTTTCCAGAAACCGTAACACGGGTCGGTAACGACCGTCACGAGCGGAATCTGTTCGGCTAAATTTAATTCCTTTAAGATCCGCGCAAAAATATGCTGCGTCAGCGGATGAACGCTGACGACGATGTGCGGACACCATTTTTCGAAAATTTCCCGCACATAACCGACACATCGCCGGTGAAAAAACTCGCGCGTTTCGGGACGCACCTTGTTCATCACCCAGTAGATATATTTCATCCAATGCTGTCGGTTGCGCAAAACCCAATTATAAACTTTGACGAGCTTTTCGGTGATGTGATGCGATTCTTCGACGGCTTTGATCGTCCGGACGGCAAACGATTCGCCTTTCCAAAATTTATCCAGACCGTCGGCAATAGCGACCGCCGCCGAACGGTGTCCGCCGCCGGTATCGGATGAGATAATGAGAATCTTCGGTGTGTGTGACATTTTCAATTTATGGCAGCGGAATTTCTAGTTGTCTGCAAATACTAATAGCTGTAAATTCAGCAATTTCTCTGTGCCTCGGAACAGTCGTCCGCTTTCTGTTTTGCGGATTTTCCCAAACCGAATGACTTCCGCCCTCACGCACTAAACGACAGCCGTGTGTTTGCAGATGTCGAATCAAATCACGCCGCTTCATAAACAAGTTCGGGAACAATTTTAATTTTTGAAGATGCGTTCAAGATCAAATGAATCGGTTCTTCCAAATCCGCCTCAGAATTTGTTAAGAACGAATTTGGAAGCGGCAAAGCCTCGCCTAACATCAAACTGGTTTCAGCCATATCGACCAAAGCCTCCGCCAACAGTTTTCGGGTTTCGTCCAGAGTTTTCCCGCACGTTACGACACCGGCAAAATCTAAAACTTCCCCGTGAACTCCGTCGTCCAAAAACTTATACATTGCTTTGTAAGTCAACATAATGAGCTAAACTCAAACCCACTTTTCTTTTTGTAAGATGAAACCAAAAAGTTTTAGCGGACTATAAATCCCTGTCGCTGTTAGCGTAAAAACTAAGCCTTGACCGCAACTTCCTCGGCGCTCGGCTGACTCAGATTCATTTGCTTCGCCGCTTTTTTCATCTGCCCTTCGAGTTTTTTGATCTTCACGAGATGTGTTGCGTTAAACGGCAAACTCGGATAGAAACAGTTCGATTCGTGCGTGCAGAAACAGCCCGCGCCGGCTTCTTTGCGCCGCGCTTTCATCATATCCGTCTTCCAGGCAGCTTGGAAATCCCAATTGTAATCGCGCAGATTCAAAACTTCGGGTTTATTTTCACACGAAGAAAGCGTGCCGTTATCGTAAATCACCGCGCCCGCGCTTCCCGCATAACATTTCAATTGCGCTTTGTTTTCTTCCTTGGTTTTGGCGATCAAATCGTGCATATAAATATCCACGGCGGCTTTGAAAAAGCCCGATTTTCCGCCGTAATTATTTTTCAATGCGGCGTTTTTCGTGTCTTCCAAAATCATCTGCGAAAGTTTTCCGTAGAGTTTATGGTCGAAATTCAGCTCGTTCGGGTCTTTTGACGGCGGACGAATGTAGTTGATATTTACTTTGTCGGGCTTCAAATCGTATTTCAGAAAATCATACCAATCAAAAATCGTGTCCTGGTTGGAATTCATCACGCAGGTGCAGGTTTGAATGTCGAGCCGCGGATATTGCTCGCGCTTCATCTGCTGCAGAGTGCGCGCCGTGTGGATCGCTTTATCCCAGCTTCCTTCTTTCTGCCGAATTTTTTCGTGCGGTTCTTTCATTCCGTCAATGCCGAGCGCGACGGAAACATTCAAATTCGGACATTCGTCCATAATTCGCGCAACATCTGGAAAAATTCTTTGATGAATCTGCCCGTTCGACATCAGATAAACCGAATCGAGTTTGTTGTTTTCGTAAAAAGCACGGACGATTTCCGGCAGATCCTTGCGCGTGAACGGTTCGCCGCCCGCGAGAACGAGAACGCCGAGATTCCCGCCCAATGTTTCCGAAATCTTGGCGATTTCGTCCGCCTTCATCTGGAGTTTTTTGCGCGGTCGGTCATCGAGTTCTTCCGTAAAAAAACAGTGCGTGCAGCGCATATCGCAGACGCTCGTCACTAAAATATTCAGAAAAACAGGCGAGATCGGTCTGCCGACGACGATGCTCGCATACCGCTTAAAAAGTTCTTTTGTTACAAAATCCATTATTTTATCCTTTCAGAAAACTTACTTCCCGGCTTTGATGCCGTAAGTTTCCGCTACGTTTTAATTTATCTTACATCGAGGGTCGAGAGCAAGATAGATACGTTTATCTTAACGCTTTCGGACACGGCTTCGGGTAATAGTTTTGTATTATCGCTATAGATTTGATTATAAAGGAGCTTTGTCTTGCCCGGAAACTTTTTTCAGACACTTTTTAACGAAGGCGGCAGCTGAACGAAAATCGGTTTACTAATTTTTGCATTGGTGTTAATATTTTCTGCAAATACAAGCATTATCTTTTGTTCTTTCAGTATTTGAAGACTTTAAAATATTGTCATTTTTGAAAGTGCGTCATTTGACGGATGATAAATTTTAATCTCCGTCAGTTTCAATTAACCAACTAAAAGTCAGTTCAACTTATTATTTTGCGGTAATTACCGTAAAACAAACATTGAGGAGGGAAAATGAAGAATACTTTGAGAGTTTTGGTCATTAGTTTGACCTGTATGCTTATGTCCATTGCAGTCAGCGGAGCGACGTTTGTCGTTAATACGACAAACGATACATTAGATGCAACACCCGGCGACGGAATCTGCGCCGATTCAGGAGGACAATGTTCGCTGCGCGCGGCGATTACCGAAGCAAACACCCTGGCAGGCGACGATATTATCACGCTTCCTGCCGGAACATATACACAAACACTGGTTGCCGCGAATGAAGACCTTAACGCGGGCGGCGATTGGGATATCAGAAGCAACATCACAATTAACGGCGCGGGTGCCGCAACAACCATCTTACAGGCGGCGGCAACAACCGGAACGGCAACCGAACGCGTCATCGAAAACGTGCTGACGGCGAACGTGACGGTCATCAGCGGCGTAACCTTGCGGCACGGTTTCAAGACCGGTGCGGCGGCAAATGCGACCCGCGGCGGCGGCATCCGAAATGTCGGAACCCTGACGATGAATGACTGCGTCGTTACTCTAAATACCGCGGCGGGTTCGGGCGGCATTCGCAATGAACGGACGATCACGCTCAATAACGTAACGGTTTCAAACAATGCCTGCAACACCGCCAGCGGAAGCTGTTTCGGCGGCGGCATGTATAATACGCTTGCCGCTTTATCGACCGTCACCATCAACAACAGCACATTTACCGGCAATACTGCGACGTCAACGCTTGCCAACGCGTTCGGTTTCGGCGCGGGACTTGGTATCGAAAGCGCGACGGGCTTTAATCTCGTCATCACCAACAGTTCCTTTACCAACAATATCGGGATCGGAAACGGCACCGCCGGCAGCAACGGCAACGGTATTCGGGTGTTGGCGACCGCGGCGTCAACCGCGAATATTACAAACTCTTCATTCAACAGCAATTCCGGTACAGGCGGCGCGTCCATCCAGGGGGTCGGAATTCAGGCATTCACTTCCGGAACCGGAACTCTTTCGGGAACCTGGAACGGAATTACCGTTAACGGAAACACCGGAACAACCGGTGCCGGGATCGGTTTTGTGGCGACCGGCGGCACGATGAACATTAATGTCGTTAACAGTACGATTTCCAACAATACCGCCAGCCTTTCTTCAGGCGGAATGATAATAACCAACAGCGGTCAAACGTCCGGCGCCGCTTCGGTCATTAATTTTACCAACAGCACGATCAGCGGCAACACGACCAACGGCGCGGGCGGCGGCGCGTTTGTCGAACAGCCTTCGACGGGAACGGTAACAGCAAATTTCAATTTCGTAACGATTGCCAATAATCGCGCGAACAACGACAACACCGGAAACGAATCAGGCGGCGGAATCTTTCGTTCGACTGCCGGCACAGTGAATTTGAAAAATACAATTGTCGGCGACAACACGATCGGCACGGGCGGAGTCGGTCCCGATATATTCGGCACCCTTAATTCGCAGGACTACAACCATATCGAGAATTTGACCGGCGCGACCATCGGCGGCACGACGACCAACAATTCGACCGGCGATGCACAGCTCGGCACTTTAGCAAATAACGGCGGTTCAACACTAACGCATCTGCCCGCGACGGGCAGCATCGTCGTCAATTCGATTCCGAACGGCACGAACGATTGCGGCACGACTATTACGACCGACCAGCGCGGCGTAACGCGTCCGACATCCGGCGCGTGCGACAAAGGTTCGGTCGAATTAGCCTCGGCGGCGGTTCCGGTTTATATCGCCGGTCAGGTGTTGTCAACGAAAGGTCAGCTGAAAGGAGTTTGGGTGACGCTGTCGGGCGGCGGACTGCCATCGCCGATCTCGGTGCAGACGAACAGTTTCGGCTATTATCGGTTTGACAACGTTCTGTCGGGACAAACCTATACTCTTTCGGTCGAAAATAAGAAATACACGTTCACCCCGTCGAGCCGTCAGGTTACGCCGAGCGGCAATTTGGATAGCGAGAACTTTACCGCCGATCCGTTCTAAAACCGATTCGTTCTAAAACGGTTTCGGACAATTTAAGTAATTCTTCCATTCTTAAAGGCGGGCATCAAAACCCGCCTTTTTGTTTTTATTCCTTCAATCGTTTTCTTCCGCACTACGAAATAAGTTAAAATCAATCTATGTTTCGTCGTGTTTATTTGGACAATTCAGCTACGACTCCGGTTGATAAAGAAGTTTTTGAAGCGATGCTTCCCTTTTTGACCGAAAAATTCGGCAACGCTTCGAGCATTCATTTTTTCGGTCAGGAAGCCCGCGCTGCGATAGATAAAGCCCGTCATCAGGTTGCCGAACTTATCAATGCGCGCCCAAATGAAATCGTGTTCACATCGGGCGGCACGGAAGCGAATAATCTTGCCATTCGCGGTCTGATCGAAGCAAACGAAAAATACGGAAAACATATCATCACTTCGGAAATCGAACATTCGGCGGTCAGAGAGGTTTGTCTGGACTTGGAAAAACGCGGTTGGGAAGTAACTTTCCTACCCGTTTACGACGACGGAATCGTTAAAATCGAAGATGTCAAAAATGCCGTCCGCGAAGACACGATCTTAATCTCGATTATGACTGCCAACAACGAAATCGGCACGATTCAGCCGGTCGAAGAAATCGGGCGGTTTGTTCGTGAATTAAAGGAAAACGGCAAAAAAATCTGGTTTCACACCGACGCGGTTCAAGCCGTCGGAAAAATTCCGGTTGACGCGGAAGAAATCGGCTGTGATCTACTTTCGATTTCCGCGCATAAGATTTACGCGCCGAAGGGAGTCGGCGCACTTTACGTCCGGCGCGGCGTTCGACTGCATAAACAAAACATCGGCGGACATCAGGAACGCGAACGGCGCGGCGGCACGGAAAACGTTCCCTACATCGCCGCTTTCGGCAAGGCGTGCGAGCTGGCAAAAGAAAATCTCGCCGGCGACGCGGCGCGGCTTGCCGAGTTGCGCAATAAATTTGAAAACGAAGTCGGTGAGAAGATTTCCGACCTCGTTTTCAACGGCAAACGCGAGCGACGCTTACCGAATATTTCAAATATTTCCTTCCGTTTCATCGAAGGCGAAGGTTTATTGATCAATCTCGATATGCAGGGCATCGCCGTTTCGACCGGCTCGGCGTGCAGTTCCGGCTCGCTCGAACCGTCGCCCGTCATCCGCTCGCTCGGACGCGACGACGAACTCGCGCGCGGCGCGATCCGTTTCAGTTTGGGCAAGGAAAACACAGCGGAAGATGTCGAATACCTGCTTGAAATCCTCCCGAAAGCAATCGAAAATCTACGAAAACTTTCACCCACTTATTCAAAGCAAGCTACTAAATAGCTATGTCAAACCATACTTTTTACATATTACGGCACATAGATTTAATGCTTCTACATATAAATTCGATTTTGCAGAACAAAAAAGAGGGAAAAGACATTTAACTTCAATATCTTTTCCCTCTTTTTGAATAGCGGAGAATCAATTTTCGATTCGCCGATAGTTTATTTCACCGCCTCGGGTTTGATTTTTCGTGTTTTTTGGGCTTCAAACGATTGGCTTAAATCATTATAGATGGTCGAAGCATTCGGAACATTCATCTTGATGGCTTGCCTGACCGAATTGTAATACGCCGGACTCGCCAAAATCGCCTCGCTTCCGCAAAGCGTCGCCGTGTCGTCAAATTTCTTGTAAACTGCTGAAGCGGAGGCAATAAACCGTTCAGCACATTAAACCCTGTAAAATCCTTTTTCATTTCCGCCGCATCCACAAAAGCCGGCAGAAACTCCGCATCCGTTTCTCCATACAGCAAAGACTTTTTGACAAACGACACACTCTTTTCGCCCAATTTCGCCAGATTTTTTTTATCCTCGGCTTCCAAAGCAATCAAAATCGGCTGTAATTTCTCCGCCAAAGTCGTAATCGCCTCATTTCACATCAACATCCGCTTGCGAAAGACTGATTGATATTCTATTTTCGCTCATAAACTTTTCTCCTTTTGGTTTTGTAATTTTTGCAAACTTTACACATCAAATGATGATTTAATTTATTGCTGTTGGGAGTTTATTAAAATCTTTAAGCCAATAAGTTTTGAAAACCGCCCGAAATTAAAGAGCGTGTCAAATAATCTGTTCTATAGAAGAAAATGTCAAGAAAAAAGACTTCGCCTTTACCGACAATCCGAAGTTTTCTGACAGTCAGTCCCGTTTTAGTTACTTGAAAAACAGCTCTTAAA
>JALHNX010000009.1 GCA_022843305.1 Pyrinomonadaceae bacterium
TCTTCCCGTGGTCAACGTGCCCGATCGTCCCGATATTCACGTGCGGTTTGCTTCTGTCAAATTTCTCTTTGCTCATTCTATTACTCCGTAATTATTTATTCATTGCTTCATTTTTTCATTGACGATTTCAAATGAAGCAATGATTCAATGAAAAAATTATTTAGCTGTTTGCTCCTTTAACTTTTGCGATAACTTCTTCCGCAACGTTGCGCGGAGCCTGGTCGTAACGTTCAAAGTGCATTGTCGAAGTCGCGCGTCCCTGCGTTGCCGAACGTAAGTCGGTTGTGTAGCCGAACATTTCCGACAGTGGAACATAAGCAGTTACAACCTGAACATTGCCCGAACGCGGTTCCATTCCTTCGATCTGTCCGCGCCGACGATTCAAATCGCCGTTGACCGCGCCCATATATTCTTCCGGCGTAACGACTTCGATCTTCATAATCGGCTCAAGCAAAACGGGTTTCGCTTTTTTGATCGCATCCTGAAAAGCGAGACTTCCCGCAATGTGAAACGAACGCTCGTCCGAGTCAACTTCGTGATACGAACCGAAAACCAATCTCGCTTTAATATCAACGAGTTCGTAACCGGCAAGGAATCCGCGGCGCATCGCGTCCTGCATTCCTTCCATTGTTGGCTTGATAAACTGGCGCGGAATCGCACCGCCGGTGATTTTATCTTCAAAAACAAAACCTTCGCCCGGTGCCGGTTCGATTTCGAGTTCGACGTGCGCGAACTGACCGCGACCGCCGGACTGTTTCTTGAATATTTCTTTTCCGGGAGCCGGAACGGTAATCGTTTCGCGGTAGGCAACCTGCGGTTTGCCGACGTTGGCTTCAACGCTGAATTCACGCTTCATACGGTCAACGATAATTTCCAGATGCAGCTCGCCCATTCCGGCGATGATCGTTTGACCGGTTTCGTGGTCGGTCGAAACGCGGAAACTCGGGTCTTCCTGTGCCAGACGATTGAGCGCAACGCCCATTTTATCCTGATCCTGACGGGTTTTCGGTTCAACCGCGACGCGCACGACCGGTTCCGGAAATTCCATTGATTCAAGAATGATCGGTTTATTCTCGTCGGAAACCGTGTCGCCGGTCGTCACGTTTTTCATACCGCCGATTGCAACGATTTCACCTGCCGACGCGCTCTCAACGTCTTCACGTTTATTCGCGTGCATCAGCATCAAACGCCCGACGCGTTCTTTTGTACCTTTAATCGTGTTGGTAACATAAGAACCCGATCTGACCGTTCCCGAATAAATTCTGACAAACGCGAGTTGTCCGAGATGCTTGTCCGCCATCAGTTTGAAAACCAAACCCGAAAACGGTGCTTGCGGGGTCGCTTCGCGTGTTTCAACAACATCAGTTTTCGGATTCGTGCCTTCGACCGCCGGAATATCGAGCGGACTCGGCAGAAAGTCAACAACCGCATCAAGTAATGTTTGAACGCCTTTGTTTTTGAAAGCCGAACCCGTCACGACCGGAACGATTTTCAGTTCCGTCGTGCCTTTACGGAGCGCTTTGCGGATTTCGTCTTCCGAAATTTCCTCGCCTTCGAGGTATTTCATCATCAGATCATCGTCAATCGAAGAAACGGCTTCGACCAATTTGTCGCGCCATTCTTTGGCTTCGTCAACTAAATCAGCCGGAATCTCAGTCGTTTCGTATTGCGCGCCTTTAGTTTCGTCGTTCCAGATCAGCCCTTTCATCGTGATCAGGTCAACGACGCCTTTTAATTGATCTTCTAAGCCGATCGGAATCTGCAAAGCAACCGCATTTGCACCAAGACGTTTCAAAATTGAATCAAAACTTCTTTCAAACGATGCGCCCGCGCGGTCTAATTTATTGATAAAGCAAATACGCGGAACGCCGTATTTATCAGCCTGACGCCAAACGGTTTCGGATTGCGGCTCAACTCCGGCAACGCCGTCGAAAACTGCAACCGCGCCGTCAAGAACACGAAGCGAGCGTTCGACTTCCATCGTAAAATCAACGTGTCCGGGCGTATCGATAATATTAATGCGGTATTCGACGTTGTTGCGTTTCCAGAAACAGGTCGTGGCAGCAGACGTAATCGTAATTCCGCGCTCTTGTTCCTGTTCCATCCAGTCCATCGTCGCCGTTCCCTCGTGAACTTCGCCGATCTTATGCGAAACACCCGTGTAGAAAAGCACACGCTCGGTTGTCGTGGTTTTACCCGCGTCAATGTGCGCCATAATGCCGATGTTTCTAAATTTGTCTAAACTAATGTTTGCCATAACTCTTTGGTTTTGGGTCTTTGGTTTTCGGTCTTCGCGTCTTACGAAACCCTAAAACCAAAAGCCGAAGACCGAACAATTAAAATTTGTAATGCGCAAACGCTCTGTTTGCTTCCGCCATCCGGTGAACATCTTCGCGTTTCTTAACCGCACCGCCGCGATTGTTATATGAATCAAGTAGCTCGCCGACCAGTCTATCGGTCATTGTCTTCTCGCCGCGATTCCGCGAATTGTTGACCACCCAGCGAATCGCCAGCGTATTGCGGCGGTCGCGGCTGACCTCAAGCGGAACCTGATAGGTCGCGCCGCCGATACGACGTGATTTAACCTCGAGCGTCGGCGACACGTTATCTAAGGCTTTTTTGAAAACTTTCAAAGGTTCTTCGCCGGTTTTGTCGGCGATTTTTTCCATCGCGCCGTAAAATATCTTTTCAGCGGTGGATTTTTTGCCCGCCCACATCACACCGTTAATAAATTTCGTAACGAGAATGCTGTTATAAATCGGATCCGGCAAAACTTCTCTTTTTCCTGCAACTCTTCTTCTTGGCATATTTCAATCTCGGATTGCGGATTGCGGATTGCGGATTGAATTTTTATAAATCCCAAATCCGAAATCCCACATCCCAAATCGTTTTATTTTCCTTTCGGACGTTTCGCGCCGTATTTCGAACGCGCCTGATTTCTGTTGGCAACACCCGAAGCATCGAGCGTCCCGCGAATAACGTGATAACGAACACCCGGCAAATCCTTAACGCGACCGCCGCGAATCAAAACAATCGAGTGTTCCTGCAAATTATGTCCGATACCCGGAATATATGTCGTCACTTCGATCTGGTTCGTCAAGCGAACACGCGCCACTTTGCGAAGCGCCGAGTTCGGTTTTTTCGGTGTCTGCGTATAAACGCGTGTGCAAACCCCGCGCTTTTGGGGATTTGCCTGCAAAGCCGGACTCGCCGTTTTGTATTTCACCGCCTGGCGACCTTTGCGAACTAATTGGTTAATCGTTGGCATTCTTTCCTCTATATATAAGAACCGTTCTTTTTATACTTCGATTCTTTCTATTTAAAATCCCGAAAGGCAAAAGTAATCTTTCACCTGACTCTTGCCGAAATAATTTCCGGCAGTTAGCTACAAGTTCAACTTGCGTCTTAAATTAATGGATTAAACTAAAATTTTCCGGTTTTAACTTTGCTGTAGCGTGACCTTATTAAAAGATATGTTCAATTTGTCGCAAGCGTTGGTTCGCTTGTCTTACGCTACAATTCCTGCTGTCAACCTTCAAAAATCTACGAACCATACTTAATTAAGTATTGCTCTGTCAGTCCAGACGTTTATGTCCGAAACTAAAGACTATACCGAAAATACAAAATCTTTGTCAAGCAGGGTTTTGCACAAAATGTAATGCCTCGGCAATAATCAGGGCTTTCTCATAAAAATAAATTTGATACTAATATCTTTATTGCTACGTGACAGCAGAGGAAGTTTTTATGCGAAAGCCCTGAACTTTTTATTGAAGTATTATTCTTTCTTACACTTTACTATTGACTACTTAAAGTAGTTTCTGATAGTATGCCCTCAGTATTGTTCATTTCATTAGGTTTCACTAATCTCGCTGAATAAGCATTTCAAGCCAATAAATCTTTTAAAACATATGAATTGTCCTGTTTGTAATCGAAATCTGGCGCCAACATTATCAATTTGTCCGAGTTGCGGAGCGATGATGAATGATTCGGTTCGTGAAGAACTTAAAGATAAAATAATAATTGCCCCGAAACCCGTCGTCATGCAGGCTAAACCGAATCCGCCGGTGATGGTTCCGAAACCCAATCTGCCGGTTATGAGTGTTAAAGCCGAAAATAAAGCCGAAACAACGACTGAAACAAAGGTTGAAATAAAAGCCGAGGATATGCCGCTGCCGCCGCAAGCGATCTTGAAACAGTCTGCGCCGGTCGCCGTTGCTGTTAAAACGAATACGACGGAAATCGCCGCGAAACAGACAAGCCCGACGCTGGTCGAGTTTCAAAACAAAAACGCGACTTTGCCCGATTGGCGTCTGCAAGTGCAGAATGCCGTCCGCAAACGCGTGGATAATGTTCAAACGACGGCAGTTGTCGAAACGAAACCGACCACGGTCAGCCGCGTTCATTTGCCGACGAGCGGAGCAACCGCGCTCAAAGCGGAAGTCATCGAAGAAACCGCGCCCGCCGTCAGCGGAAACCCGAAGCTGGCAAACGCCATGCGGCGCATCGAAGAATCGCGCCGACGCTTTTTGACCGAAGAACCTAAAGAAGAAGACGCGCCGAAAATTCCGCAGCCCGCGTCGAATAAAAATTATCCGTTTTATCTCGCCACCAAAAACGCGGAAGTTTTGCCGAAACCGGCGGAAATGCAAACTGCCGCGCCCGTTTTGCAAAAGCCGACCTTTGAAGATTTGCCGGTCATCGAGAAAAAACCGCTCGACACGAACAAATTAAAACCGCTTCCGAACGCCGCAATTATTTCGGAAAATCTCGAAAAGATTGCGGACGAGGCGCCGAAAATCGAACAGGAAAAAATAATTGACGCGCCGCTGATCAAAATTTCGCGGGTCAAATCGGGCGACGATGAAGAAATTCTCGAACTCGAAGAAACCGAATCAATCGAGGAAGAAACCGAAGACCTCGCGCCATTTGCGATGCGCTTTAACTCGGCGGTTTTCGATTTGTTAATCGGCGCTTTCACTTCGCTGATCTTGCTTGCGCCGTTTATGCTTTCAAAGGGAAATTGGGTAAGCCTTGCCGGATTTCTGGCGTTTCTGGTAACTTGCGCGATTGTGATGTTCGTTTACCTGACGACCGCGATCGGAATGTTCGGTAAAACGATCGGAATGAAGATCTTCTCGCTCGAAACGATTGACATCGAAGAAAACGATTATCCGACGTTTCATCAGGCGGCGGTTAGTTCATCGGTTTATCTGGTGTCGCTCGCCTTGGGCGGAATCGGATTTTTGCCCGCGCTTTTCAATTCCGAACGCCGCACCGCGCCCGATCTGCTTTCGGGAACGATCATCGTTAAGGAATACTAAAATCAGTTCCCAGTTTAAAGTTCCAAGTTCCAAGTTAAGATTTTTTCGACTTGGAACTTGGAACTTGGAACTTTAAACTAACGAAGTGAACGAAAAAACGATTGAACAAATCCGGCGCGAGTTTGAAAAAACTTTGGTCGGGCAAAAATTCGGAAAGATTTTCACCCTTTCGCGCCTGACGATGGCGATTGATTTTCGGCTTGCCGAATCGCTGTTTCTGTTTATTTCGGTCGAATCCGCCGCGCCGCGCATTTATCTCATCAAACGCCGTCTGCGCGATCTCGAAAAACAATCTGGCAATCCGCATCCGTTCGCGCTCTATCTGAAAAAGCGTCTGTCGAACGCCGTTCTGCAAGCGGTCGAAAAGATTGCGCACGAACGCATTCTGATCTTTCATTTCATCGCGCACACCGAACTCGGCGAAACCGAAAATTATTCGCTCGCCGCGCAAATGACGGGACGCTCGGCAAATCTTTTTCTGCTCGACAAAAACAGTTTTATCCTCGATAAAATGCGCGAAACCTTCGGCATCGGGCAGGAAGTCGGAGGAAAATATTCCGCGCCTTTGCGGAAAAAGTCAGAACCGCCTGCGGTAGCGGACGGATTAGATGCCGCATTTACGATTGGGAATTTTCAGACGCTTTCGGAAAGCCTCGATAATTTTTATCTCGAAAAAGAAGCGGAAAAACTTTTCCGGAATCGCACGAAATCCGCCGAAAACAAGGTCAAACAGGAAATCGCCAAGCGCGAAAAATTAGTAAAAAAATTAAAACAGGATTTAGAAAATCACGGCGACGCGGAAAAATGGAAACGCTCCGGCGATTTGATTCTGGCGAATCTGGCGGATGCCGTGCGGATTGATAATAAGGTTTTAGTCGTGGATTATTTCGACGAAAACGTGCCGACGCTGGAAATCGAGATTGACGAAAACGATTCGCTGACGCAGACGGCGGAAAAGTTCTTCCGGCGCTACACGAAAGCGCGCAACGCGAAAGAAGAAATTTCAAAACGACTGAAGGATCTGGAATTACAAATTACAGATTTCAAACAGCAAAAAGCTGAAGTTGATAAAGCGATTCTCGAACGCGACGAAGATTTTCTGAATGAATTTATCGGCGATAAATCAGATAAATCGCCGAAAAAGTCGAAAGACAAAAAGATCGAAAGTTTCACGGGCGCAAGGCGTTTTACGTCTTCCGATGATTTTGAGATTCTGGTCGGCAAAGCCTCGAAGGATAACGATTTTCTGACGTTCCGCGTCGCCAAATCGCTTGATCTATGGCTTCACGCGGCGGACTATCCCGGCTCGCACGTCGTTGTCAGAAATCCGAACCGCAAGGAAATTCCCCAAAACACTTTGCTCGAAGCCGCGCAGCTCGCCGCTTTTTACAGCACGGCGCGCCAGCAGCCGAAAGTCGCCGTTCACTACACGCAGAAAAAGTTTGTCAACAAACCGAAAGGTGCGGCTTTGGGTTTGGTCAGTTTGTCGAGTTTTAAGACAATTTTGGTCGAACCGAAAATCAGCGAAGAAGTGAAAAACGAAAAGTGAAAAGTGAAAAACGATTCCTAAATTTTTCACTTTTCACTTTTCGTTTTTCGTTAATTTCATTCGTTTATGACCTTTTCGACCGTTTCCTTCATTTGCTTAATTACTTTTGGACCGCCGCCCGTGAACATTCCTCTTAATTGTCCTTCACGGTTAATCAAAAGAGTTTGTGGTATTCCGTTCAGGCGCGTCACTTTGACAAACTCGTTGACCAATTTACCGTCCGCCCAGCCGAGCGGATAATTTAATTTCTGCTTGGCGGCAAACGCGTCAATTTGTTGTTTTGTTTCATCATCGGTATTTAAACCGATCACTTCAAAATCCTTATCTTTATATTTCTCGTGCATTTCGACGAGATGCGGCATCTCTTCGATACACGGTCCGCACCAGGTCGCCCAGAGATTAACGAGAACGATTTTGCCTTTTTTGTCCTGCAATTTATAGGTCGTGTCGTCGAGGCTCTTAATATCAGCCTGCATAATCGCCGACGGCGCGGGCGGATAATTGATCTTCGATTTATCGGATTTCGGCGCGTCATTTGTATTTGACGGGGCGTTCGGATTGTCATTAACCAAAACCGTGTCCGTTCCGTTGCAGGCGGTCAGAGCCGAAAAAGCGAGCGTTAAAACGATAAATAATGCGATATTTTTTATAACAACTTTCATAAATCAAATCTTTTGGCGCGACTGTTTTACGTAAATAAAACGGCAAAAGTTTTAATACTTATCCAACCTTTGCCGCAATTTATTCCCGCTAAGCGATGTCCTGCATCCGCAGAACGATCAGCGCGGCAACGACCAATATAAAAAACATTAGCATTAAAACAACCTGATTTAAAACCTCGTCCATCCACGGATGCAGAAAATCAACATAGCCGCTGAGGTCTTTCGGAATTTCCTTTGCCTGTTCGATCTTCGGAACTTCCTTGAGTTCGGGCGCTTTCGGTTTTTCGGGTTTGGATATTTGTCCCATCTGATATTTCCCCATATCTTCCTGATAATCGTCCATATCATCCTTGTATTTATCCATATCCTTTTTCGCGTCCGCTTTGTAATCGGCGATGTCTTTTTCGGCTTTTTTGATGATCTGCTTGTTTTCGTATTCGACCTGTTTATAAAGCCCGCACGAGCCTTTTACCGAACAGTCTTTATTGGCAACATCCTTATCGCCGTCTTCGCGCAGAACCTCCAAACCCGAAAACTGTTTCATCGTATCGAACGCCCAGGTGGCAGGCATAATCAAACCGGCAACTTTATTGAGTCCTGAAGGCACGCCGACGAGTCCCGAAAAAAGAATCTGCGGAATCAAAATCAGCGGCACCAGACTCGTCGCCATTTCCGACGTTTTAACGAGCGCGGAAATCAGAAGCCCGAGCGCGATGCCGACACCGGCGGTCAAAAGCATCGCCCAAAATTGTGGAACGCCGAAAAATTCGCCCGGCATCGGCATTATATTTAAAACGTCCATCAACTTTAACGGAACGAAAAGGAACAGACACTGCAAGCCGACGATAAAGCCGAGCACGAAAAGTTTGCTCATAACATACGGCATCAGCCCGAGGTTGACCATTCGTTCGCGGTTGTAAACCGGACGTTCGCGGATAATTTCACGCGCCGAAACCGAAGTTCCGAACCAGACCGCGACGAGCGACAAGACGAAATATGCAAAATCGCGCGGCTGATCGTCGCCCATCACGAGATAGGTCAGAAACGCGATGATCGGCGATTGGACGAACAGAATAAACAGATTCAGTTTGTCACGAAAAAGAACTTCCCAATACCTTCGGGAAAGCGTCATAAACTGACGAATCGAGCCGAAAATGCCGAGACTGCGTTTTTTCTGAACACCGGGCGACTGCAATGTGCCGAGTTCTTTTAACGGCTCATAGACGTTTTTGCGATATTGGGGCGTTTGGATATATTTCTGTTTCCATTCTTCGGCGACCTGTTCCGTCACCTGATGACGATTGCCGCCGCCGCCCGCTTTTAATCTTTCTTCAATCGGGTCTTCGAGCTTGTCGTAAAGTTCTTTAAAACTCGCTGCGCCGAGAAATTGCAGGGCTTCGTCGGGTTTGCCGTAAAACGCGAGTTTGCCGCGCATCAGCAGAACGATTTTGTCAAATAATTTGACGTTTTCCATCGCGTGCGTCGTCAGAATCACGGTTCTGCCCGATTCGGCGATCTGGCGAAAGAGAACCATGATCTTTTCTTCCGTCGCCGGATCGAGTCCCGAAGTCGGCTCGTCAAGAAAGATGACGGAAGGCTTGGTAATCAGTTCGACCGCAATCGAAACGCGCTTGCGCTGTCCGCCTGAAAGCTGGTTAATCGGCACGTCGCGACGTTCGGAAAGTCCGGTTACGTCCATCACTTCGTCAATGATCTGATTGATTTCTTTTTTCGACACGTCGCCCGAAAGCCTTAGTTTCGCAACGTAATAAAGCGTTCTGTAAACCGTCAGTTCGCGGTGAATAATGTCGTCCTGCGGAACGTAGCCGATAGATTGTTTGAGCGAATCGAGATGCTGGTAAAGATCGAGATTATTGATCAAAACGCTGCCGCCCGAAGCCGGACGCATTCCGTTGAGCGCGTCCATAAACGTGGATTTGCCCGCGCCCGAAGGTCCGAGCAATCCGACAAATTCATTCGGCTGAATTGACAAAGAAACATTATCCAGGAGCTTAATCAACCCGCCGCCCGAATGATTTTTAACTTCTTTTGTAATATTGACCGAATCAATTCGCGTTTTTGAACGCGTATCGAAAATGCCGATCACTCCGTTCTGGTCTATTTGGAGCAGAAACGACCCGATCTGCACGTGATCGCCGGGCAAAATCCCCTGCCGCGAAACGCGTGCGCCGTTAATGTAAACGCCGTTCGTCGAATTAAAATCTTCGATAACGATGCCCGCATTGCTCTGCACGAGCCGCGCGTGGCGGTTGGAAATCTGCAAACCGTCAAGCACGATGTCGTTTTCTTCGGCGCGACCGATTGAGAGTTCCGGTTTGTTGCCGAAGGTCAAACTCATCAAAAGCGTCGGCTGTGAAGAATCGTCAAGCACGACTTTCTGGGAAATATTACCGAGGTTCGCAACCATCGTTTTTGAGCCGAGGTTTTCAAAAGAGTCGAGCGCGGCGGCGGCAGGCGCGATATTGCTCGCCGCAACCGCCCGCTGTCCGGCAAGACTCGCACCTTTCGGAGCAATCCGCGACGGTGAATTAAATTTCACGATCGGACCGCCGACACCGAGCTGAATTTCGTCGTTATGATAAATCGGCGTTTGCGTCGAGATGCGCTGTCCGTTGACCAGTGTGCCGTTAAAACTGTTGTTATCGGTCAAAAGAAACGTGCCGTTATGATTGGTAATTTCGGCGTGTTTGCGCGAAACCATCACCGCGTCGGATTGAAAAACGATGTCGCACGACGGTTCGCGCCCGAGCCAGATTTGCGGCTTTGTCAGGTGGAACGGCGAAAAATGGATTGCCGAATCAATAAAATCGAGCTGTGCCGGAGCCGAAGGATTCGGCGCATTTTGTCCGATTTGCTGTGATTTCGGTTGATTTTGCACAATCGGCGGCGGCTGAAACGGTGTCGGCTGAACGTTCAGCGGCTGAATATTTTGCGGCTGATTGACCGCGACATTTTGCGGCGCGTCGGCAGATTCGATAAAAACCACTCTGACGGTCGGACCCTGTGTGCCGAACTGCAAAATGCTTCCGACCGAAATAATTTGCGAACCGACAACTCGTTGCCCGTTGACGTAACTTCCGTAGCTCGAATTCAAATCGAGCAGAAACCATTTTCCGCCTTCCCAGCGCAGTTCGGCGTGTTTGCGCGAAACCATCGGATATTTCGCGTTGTCGAACGTGATTTGGCAATCAACCGGGTCGCGCCCGATTCGGATAATCGCTTGATTAAAAGTTTTCTCAGACGGCTGACTGCCGTTTTGTTCTTCAGCTAAAACAATTTTCATTGGTGTTCAGGTTAACAGAATTTTCGTTTATCGTTAGAAATTGCCTTAATTCTAGCTTAAAGAGCGCAAAACAAAAAGCGTAAGGCTGAAATTTCCTTACGCTTTCGGCTAAAAAAACCTTTTCTTGCGGTTTACCGCTGTTCAGGCTCGAAAGTTTGCAGAACATTCGCCAATTCGCCCCGCGTTCCGACATCTTCAATGCTTTTGACCGTCTCGGAAAGCGAAGTGGCGAGCAGTGTTATAACAAAGCCGTTTTGTTTTCCGGCATCCTGCACCGGAAGCCAGAAACGTCTGCCCCAAACCGTCAGGTCTTCGCCTTTCTCGTTCTTGCCCGTGCTTTGAAATTTGACTTCGTAAACTTTCCAGCGTCCGTTCTGAATCGTCGTTTCGCCTTCCGAAATGACTTTGTAGCTTTCTCCGAAAAGATTTATCAAATCCTGATTCGATTTTTCGACGAGCTTCGGAAAATTCGCTCTGTCGAGCGTCATCGTCCCGCGGCTTTCGTAGCGCGTAACGATCATTTGCTCGATCGGAAATCCGTTCGCGGCAGATTTTGAAACATCCAAAAAGTTTGTCGGTGTTTCGTTTACCTTCCAATCCTGCGGATAAAAAATCTCGAACCCGAGGAAATTTTTCGCCAAATCGCCTTTCAGATTTTCCCTGACGTTTTGAAAACGCTGTGTGTCGGGCGGCGTTGTTTGCAAACGCGGCGACGGCGGCATATCGCCTTCAATCGTCGGCAGAAGATTATTCTCCGCCTGTTCCGCCGGAACAATCGGCGCGTCGTTTGAAGCCGATTGATTCTGAATGTTTGCGGGCTGGTTTTCACTATTCAGAAATAAACGCGAAATGCCCCAGATTGTCAGCAAAAGTGCGACAACGCCTAAAATCACTACCCATCCGCGCAGTGAGCTTCCCATTTTCAGCGGTTCGGGCGAGCGTTTTTCCCAGGTCGGCAGTTCGTTTGTTTTGATTTCGGCAATTTCCGCGTTTTGTTTGTTCGTGCCCGAAGAAATATGTATATCCGCGTCAATCGGCGCGTCTTCCGTCAAAACATCTTTTCGATTGATTGCCGGAACGACAAAAAATTCGCGCTTCTTTTCTATTTCTTCAATTTGCTCGACTTCGATTTCTTCGTCATTCGACCACGGCGCGGCGGTTATTAAAGCGTTGAAAAAAGCATCGCCGAAATCGCGCGCTTTCGGGTAGCGTTCCGCCGGATTAAACGCCAACGCCTTTTCGAGAATCTCGTCAGCAAGCGGCTGAACGTCGAGCCGTAAATTCGTCGGCAGAAGCGTCAAACCCGCTTTCTGCGCTTTGACCAAAGCACTTTCCGTTTCAAACGCGAAAGGCAACCGCGCCGTCAGCATTTGATAGGCGATCACGCCCAAAGCGTAAATGTCGCTGGCGTAAGTCGAAATTCCCTTTTCGATTTCTTCGGGTGCTTTATATGCCAGATTCGAGTCCGTGATTTCGCCGTGCGAAACGCCGAAATTCATCAGTTTGACCTGTTCGATTCCGATTTCGGAAATCGTCAAAACGATGTTTTCCGGCTTTAAGTTACGATGCAAAATGCCGTTTTGATGCGCTTCGCTCAGCGCGTAAGAAGTTTGGCGAATAATCCGCGCCGTTCGCAGAGAATTAAATTGTCCCGTGTGCCGGATTATTTCGGCAAGCGATTCGCCTTCAACAAATTCGCTGACGATAAATTCGCTGCCTTCGGGCAGTTCGCCCGAATCAAAGACGCTTGCAATGTTCGGATGATTCAGATGCGAAAGCGAAACTCTTTCTTCGGCAAAGATTTTTTCTTCCAAATCGTCCGCGCCCAAAAGATCGTTCATAAAAACGCGCACGACAACCTTTTTGCCCTCGACGATTTCATCTTCCGCCAGATAAATCAGGCTGTCTTCGTTGTCTTCTTCGAGTTCTTCGATAATCCGGTAACGACCTTTGACGGTTTGCCCGACAAGCGCGTCCGTGTTTTCCCGGCTTAAGGCTTCTCTGCCGAGCGGATTTGTTTGGCGATTGCCGACCGAAGCCGTCCCGGAAGCAATCTCGCTTGGTTTGATAAGACGCGGCAGAGTTTTTCGGTTTTCTTCTTCGGGAAAAACATCTTCCGTTTGCAGAATCGGTTCAAATTCGAGCAGCGGTTTTTCCGCTTCATTTTTCGGCGGCGGTTCGAGTTCGAGAATCGAATCCTCGGCTTCGGATGCTTCTGCGGTTGGCGGTTTTAAGAATTGTTCGGACTGAAAGATTCTGCCTGCCGACGGAAATGAGGTCAGATGTTTGTCGGATTCTTCGGTTTTATTAAACGGCACAAAGCGCGGCGCGGGATTGATTTTTTTCTCCGCTTCGCCGGTTTGCGGAGTTTTTCCCAACAGATTCGAGAAAACGCCGCCCGACTGCAAGTTAGAATTTTGTCCCGAAGGCGCAGGCAAAAGTCTTCCGCCATCATTATCGCAAAATCGCTGTGTTCCATCTTCGTAAGTGCGGCGGCACTTCGGACAATAAAGCATTGTTGTGTTACCAGTTAAAGCAATCATTCAGCCGAAACCTCTCTGACGTGAAAATTCAGCGTTTCCCGGAACGCTTGCTAGAAAATAGGTTTAATTGCGGCTGAATTTCAATAATATTTTGGATTTTAGATTTTGGATTTTGGATTTGCCGTTGCCGTCACGAGTTTTGTTCTCTCTAAAAAGATTTAGGATTCGAACCGGTTCGATAAATGAACCAATCCAAAATCCAAAATCTAAAATCCAAAATCTAAAATCCAAAATCGGTTCACTGAACCTTTGCTAGTTTTTCGGTTAAATTCGTTTTCGTGCCGTCGAGCGCAATCGCCTGACGATAAAGTCGCTTCGCGTCAGCCGGTTTGCCGGCTTTCTTAAACGCGTCGCCGACCGATTCGAATTCCTGCGCGAGCCGTTTTCTTTCGTTTTGCGAAACGACCGTCAACGCTTTATTTAAGGATTTTTCCGCGTCGTCGAGCCGTGCGCGGCGCAGATAAAGCGAGCCTAAAAGTGTGTAGGAAACAAAACTGTTCGGGCTGACTTCCGCCGCTTTTTTCAAAACTTTTTCGGCTTCGGCAAATTCATTGCGCGTCGTCAAAGCGCGTCCGAGCATATTGAGCGCGGTCGGATTTTTCGCGTCAATCGTCAAAGCTCGGCGCAGAAGCTGTTCCGATTCAAAGTATTTTTGTTCCGACTGCATCACGTCCGCGACCAGAATCATTGTCGGCACGTCCGAAGAAAACTGAATCGCCTTGCGGTAGGCTTCGACTGATTCGTTCGTCTTTCCGTTGCGGCGCATCAATCTGCCGAGATGGGCGTAAGCGAGCGCGAATTCGGGTTCGATCTGAACCGCCTTTCGATAAGCGTTCTGCGTTTCGGCGGAAATAATTCCGCGAAGTTCGAGTGCAACCCCTAATTGATCGTAGGCAAAAGCGTTGTTCGGATCAATCTGAATCGCCTTGCGCGCCGTTTTTTCGGCTTCCGTATATCTTTCCGAAAGATTTTCGGCGGCAATCGGCTGTGTCAGAACATAGCTCAAGGCGATATATGCGCCGGCTTCGTTCGGTTCAAGCAAAATCGCCTGACGATATGCGCGTTCGGCTTCTTCCCAACGCTGTTGGTCGGCGTAAATATTGCCAAGTCCGTAAACTGCTCTTGAATCGTTCGATTTCAGATTCTGCGCACGGCGATAGGCGGCTTCGGCTTTCAGATAATTTCTTTCATCACGCGCCGTGTTGCCTTCCTCGACCGATTGCTCGAAAAGCTCGTCGAAATTTCCGCTCGTCGGATTGCCGACGGTGATGACGATATTGCTTTGCGGCTGCGGATTGATAACCGCCGTCTGCGGTTTCGTAGCTGAAACGGTTTCGCGCCGGTTTGTCCTCTTAGTTGTGTTTCGCGCCGGTTTATTATTTGTTTTCGCAATTGGTTTCGGCGTGGTTTTCCTGACTTTTGTTGAATTAGTTTTCGGCTTTATCGGTTTTGTCGAAGCGGTTTTGGGCGAACGAAAAATTCCGCTGCTGCTTCCCAAATCCTGCGCGTAAACGTAAGTTGGTGAAAAAATCAGACCTGCTAAAATCAATAAAAACCCGCTATTTGAGAATTTTCCGAAAACTTTTGACATACATTACACTCCAAAATTTTAATCGGAACGCACCAGCCGAAAACCTAACGCCGCGTCTCTTCTCGATGCCGGAATATCTGCCCGAAAAGTCGAAGTAATCGCGGTTTTGCCCGACGTTTTCTGATCCGCCGCGCCGCCGCGAACCATATAATGAGGCTCGCTGGTTTCCTTGATCGTCCCCTTGCTTCCGGGATAGAGATAAGCCTTTGAACCTGTCCATTCCCAGACGTTCCCGATCAGATCCAAAACTCCCCATTTATTTGCGCCGTCGGGTTTTGACCCGACCACTTCGGGCGCGGTCGTTGATCTGCCGATCACGGCAAACCCTTCCTGAAATTTATCGCCCCACGGGTAAAGATTGTTTTCACCTCCGTTTCTGGCGGCATATTCCCACTCTTCTTCGGTCGGCAGACGATATGTAACTTTGTCGCGTTTTGAACGCCATTCGGCAAACGCGTTGACATCGTCAATCGAAACAAATCTGACCGGCGAATTAGCATCGCCCGAAATCGGTCTGCCGTTTTCAAAATGTTTCGGCGGATTGTAGCCGGCTTCCTTGATGAATTCGTAATATTCATTGTTGGTTACTTCGGTTTTATCCATCCAAAAATCCTTTACTTCGACCTCGTGTTCGGGTATTTCAAACGGGGTTCCGTCGTTGCGTCCCATCGTAAACTTCCCGCCCGTGATCTTGACCATATCGGCTTTCATCTGCGGCGGAGTTTGATTGTTCGAGTTTCCTGAATTGACCGGCGGATTATTGTTGTTATTATTAACAACCGTTGTTCCGCCTAACATTCCGAGCTTATACGCTCCGAACAACCCACCTGAAATAAGTATCAATCCGCCCGCAATTCCAATAATTGCCAAAATTAGCGGCGAAAAAGCGCGGCGTTGCGGCGGTTGCGAATGGACGAAATTGCCTTGCTGACCCGTCTGCCAGTGTTGCGGCGGAGATGTTTGCTGCATCTGCGGCTGTGAATTTAGCGGCGCGACCGAATAACTTTGCTGCATCTGCGGATGCGACACTTGCGGAAAATTCTGCTGTGATTGCTGTATCAAGGGCATCGTTTCCGGCGGTCGCGGAATTCCGCCTGTGCCTTGAATCAAACTAATGACAACCTGCTGCGGCTTGCCGTCGGAAACAAATTCGCTTTCCCAATCCTGAAAACCATCGTGCGTGATGCGAAGCCGGTGATTTCCGCTCTGCACGCCTTCGAGCAGAAGCCAACCGTCCGGCTGAGTTTGCCCGACGGCGATATTATCAACAAAAACGCGCGCTTGCGGCGGATTTGTCAAAATCCTGAGTTGCGAAGCCGGAAGTGATGAATTGGTCGAATAACCGATCGAAGAAATGTTCTGCGAAGCGGTCTGCACGGCTTTGGTCAATTCTTCGACGAGCTGTTCGCAGGTTTGCGTGCGCGTTTCGCGGCTTTTTTCAAGCGTGTGCCGCACGGCGTATTCGATCTGCGGCGCGATTTTCGTATTCACTTGGGCAAACGACGGCGGCGCGTCCGAAAGATGTTTTTTCATGATCGCCGGAATCGAAGAACCTTTGAAAGGCACGTCGCCCGAAAGCATCTGAAAAAGCATCACGCCCAAAGAATAAATGTCCGCCCGCACGTCGGGTTCTTCATCCGCCCATTGTTCGGGAGCCATATAATACGGCGATCCCATCAAGCCGGTCGTCTGCGCCTGAATAAATGAACCGAGAAGCTCGCCCGATTTGATCTTCGCCAGACCGAAATCGAGAATCTTGACCGCTTCGGACATACTCTTTTTGCCCGTGCAGATCATAATGTTGAGCGGTTTCAAATCGCGGTGAACGATTCCCTGATGATGCGCCGCGCCGACTCCGGCGCAAATCGCCGCCATCAAATCCAAAGCTCTTTCCGGTGAAAGTTTGCCTTCACGCGCCAAAAGGTCGTGCAGCGATTCGCCCTCGACATACTCCATCACGAGAAACGGCATTTTGCCCGCAACCACGCCGTAATCCGAAACGCCGACGACGTTCTGATGCCGGATCGCGGCGGCGGCAAGTGCTTCCTGACGAAAACGCGTCACGAGCTGCGGGTCGTTGCCGACCAGATCGGGCAGAATAACTTTTATCGCGTGATGAGTTTTCAGATAAGCGTGACGCGCTTTATAAACCACGCCCATACCGCCCTGTCCGAGCCGTTTTTCCAACTGGTATTTTCCTTCGAGAACGGGGTCGCCGCTGATGGATTGAACGGTCGGCATTCCATCATCAGGACAGGTATTGACCTCATCGGCATAACATCTTTTACAAATTTGGCATTCTTTCATCTTGATTTTCGGTTTTACGGCGAAAAGCTATTTTGTTCTTTTTGTCAGATAAAATCTCGGACGGCATTTACTAAAAACTTCTTCTTCTTGATTTTAGTTCGTTTATCAATCTCAATCAAGGTAAAACGATAAACGCGGATGAACTGTTTCAATTCACGCCCGCGAAAAGTTTAATATTTAAGTTTTGCAGGCAATTATTGCCGTTACCGTGCGGCGCGGTTTCGATTTGGAAATAAACGCCAAAACCTGAACAAAGATTTTTCGGGATTTTTCGACACGCCTTTTTAAATCGTCTTCCTCAGCCGGGTTTATCATTCCGGCAAACCGGCGCGTCTGAATAAATCGGCAAAGCGCGAATCGGAACGCAGCGGGTCGAATTGACGGCTGGTTTTGACAAACACCATTTCGGCACTGCGTTCATTAAAAGCCCTTTCCAGACGTTTAAAGGCTTCTTCCTTTTCTCCGAGCGCGACGTAATAAATCGCCAGAAACGCCGAAGAAACATATTCGCCGCGCGATTCTTTCGCCAACTCGCTCTGCAATTTCTTTCGATAAAATTCGCGCAGCCCCGATTTGGCGGCGGATTGGCGAAAAGCCGTGATTTTTTCGGGCGTTTCGCCGTATAACTGCATCACCTTCGCCCGCTCTTCGATCGCCGCCGTTTCGTTTCCGACAACTTCAAAAGCGACCGCCCGATGTTCGCGCGCCATTATAAAATTCGGGTCCAGTTCAAGCGTTTTTTCCCATTGCCGAAAGGCTTCTTCATTGCGGTTCGCGACGAAAAAGATCATTGCTTTGTCGGTGTTGATAACCAAATTGAGCGGGTCTAATTCGCCGGCGCGTTCGATTGCCGCGACGGCTTCATCATTGCGTCCCGCAACCAGAAAACTAAAAGCCTGCACATGATGGGCGCGGGCAGAGCGCGGATTGAGTTCGACAGCGCGGGCGATTTCGCGTTCGGCTTCCGTCCAATTCCATTCGAGTTGATAAACATTTGTCAGTGCCGTGTGTGCTTCCGCCAGCGTGTCGTCCAATTCGAGAGCTTTCAGCGCGGCGGTTTTCGCTTTCGGCAGAACTTCCTTCGCCGGAAAAGGCACGTGCCAGATGCCTTGCAGATAACTTTCCGACAAACCGGCAAAGGCGGGCGCGAAATTTCCGTCGAGCGCAACCGCCTTTTCGTAATATTCGATGCTTTTTTTAATGCCTTCGCCGGTGCGCTTGTTCCAATGAAAACGACCTTGCAGATAGGCTTGATAAGCGTCGGAATTTTTGGTGTAGCGGCGCGGATTCTGCGCGATTAAGCCGCACAATTCCGCGCCGAGTTCGTTGGCGACGTTGCAGGAAATAATGTCCTGTAGTTCGAACGACTGATTTAACGGACGCTCAAAATCCCGGCTTGTCCATAAAATCCTGCCGTCCTTCGCGTTGATGAGCCGCACATTGACGCTCAGCAAATCGCCTTTTTTTTGCAGACTGCCTTCCAAAAAAGATTCGATCTTTAGTTTTTCGGCAATTTCCGGCGCGTTTATTTCCTTGTTCTTGAACGTAAAGGTCGAACTGCGCGAAATTATTTTCAGTTCGGGAATGCGCGACAATTCCGTGATGATGCTTTCGGTCACGCCGTCGCTCAGAAAATCGTTCGCCGCGTCGCCCGTCAGATTTTTCAGAGGCAACACGGCAATCGAATGTTTTTCAGCCTTTTTCCCGGACGGATTTTCGCTTTTTGCCGAAACATTATTCGTTTTTTGCCGAAACGCCAAAAACCCGAAAGCAACCAGCGAAATCAGGCAAACCGCCGAAATCGTCAACAAAACGTAACGCGGTTTTTGGGGTTCGGCGGCGGTAATTCTTTTTTTTTCTTTTTCTTTTTCAGGCTCAACGGCAATCACATCGCCGATAAAACGATACCCGCTTCCGTAGCGTGTTTCGATAAAACGCGGCGGTTTTTCCAGATCGTTCAAAGCCTTGCGAAGCGCACCGATTGTTTTGCGGAGCGCGTCGTCATAAACGTCGTGTCCGTCCCAGAATTTTTCCAAAAGCTCGTCGCGGCTGACGATTCGTTGGCGGTTTTCGACCAGATACGAGAGAACATTGAACGGGCGTTTCGGCAGGTGAATTTCGCGCCCGTTTTCGGACAAAATCCTCATTCCGGCATCGAGCCGAAAGTCGCCGAAAATAAAACTTTTCCGCGAATGTTCTGCGTTCATTTCATATTCCAAATCGGGCAACGTGGTAATTTCCGTTTTTTTTCCGTTTTTTTTCCAGATTTTTCGACCGGCACGCCGTAAAATTCCGTCTTCAAATATTTTTTTGTTAATTATAAACCCGATTTAGGCTTGTCCAAAATTGACGCGCCCGATTTAAGGAAATTTTAAAGGAGTAGTTGGTATGAAAGATTTCAAAAAACGTGCTTTTCGGTTCAGTTTCGGTCTGCGGATTTTCATCGTTTTGATGTCGCTTTTTTTAATCGGTTTTGCCTTGTTTCAATTTCCGACGCGGGCTTCAAAAAATCTAAAAAGCTCTGAGAATCTCTTTCAAAACAATGCTTTGCTAAAGTATTCCGACTTTACATTCGAAACCAAAACCGATGGCAGCACACTCGAACTGCAATCCGTCAACGGTGAATTTCCCGCGTCTTTTTTGCTTGATTTTCACGCCCTAACCGGCAAATTGCTGATTTCTTCGGAAACAAAACTCGAACTTTTTTCAAAAACCGTGCGAAAAGAATTTATTTCAAACGAACTTTTTTCAAATCTCGTCAAACCGCAAAGCCTCGTCGCAGTGCGCGAAAAAACCGCTCATTTCGCGGTCGGCGAAGTCTTTCTGGGCTTTGAAAACGGCACGATTTTGCACGTTTCGGCAAACGGTTCGCAAACCCGAAAAATCAAACTTCCGCGTGAAAAATCGGCAGTCGGCGGTTTAGTTGTTGATAATACAAGTGTTTTCGGTGGCGATTTGATTGGCGCAACGGTTGACGGCAAAATTTGGCGTATTAATAAATCGGGCGAAAGCCGTTTTTTGACCGATTTAAACGCGCCGCTCAAAGGATTAGCGATAATTCCGAACAATTTCGAGCGTTTCGGCGCGCTTGCCGGAAAGCTCATCGTCGGCGCACCCGTTCAACGCGGCATTTTTGCGATTGACGAAAACGCGCAGACGATTTTTTTCCCGCTCGACATCAAACCGCAAGATATTGATTTTATCGAAAAAGACACAAATCTTTTTGCGGTTTCGACCGAAAAAAATAAACTTTTCAGCCTTGCCGCGAAAAATTTAAAGGATCGCTCGGGTGATCTTTTAATCGCTTCCGCAGAATCTAAAGAGCTTTTTTTTCTGCGGTTTAACGGAACGAATTTTCAAGTTTCGACCGTTAAAATCAACGAACAAATCAATCAAATAACCTTTGCGCCGATTGATTTTGAAGAAAACGCGGGCGGCTGCGTAACGTCGCTTTCGCAAACCGAAAACGTTCTTCAATGGGAAGGCGAATTCGGCAGTTTTAACATCATCGCGCCTTCAAACTGCAACTGGACGGCGGCGAGCGGTGCGGCTTGGCTGACCGTCGTTTCGGGACAAAACGGCACGGGCAACGGGACGGTTCAATATTTTGTCGCCAAAAACGGTACGAACATTTTGCGCGACGCAAATATTACGGTTGATGCGTTGGCGCATCGCGTCCGCCAATCGAAAAAAGACGGATTACGCTGTAATGCGGGCGCAGATGCGGGCAATCAGAACATCGGCGCGGCAGGCGCGAACGGCTCAATTTCAATTACCGGCAAGCCGGATTGCGCGTGGAAGGCAGAGTCCGACAGCAGTTGGCTGACCTTAACGGGTAATATTTTCGGCGCGGGCGACGGCACGGTTTCGTTTACCGCCGTAACTAATTTCACGGCAAACACACGGGTTGCAAGAGTTTCATTCGCCGCCGGCACGGCAACCGTTACGCAAGCCCCGAATCTTGCGCCGACGGTCAACGCCGGAAGCGACCAAACCATTTCATTACCGAACACCGCGAGTTTAAAGGGAAGCGCGTCCGATGACGGAATCGGCAATCCCGTCACGGTTTCGTGGAGCAAGATCAGCGGCGACGAAAGCGTTCTTTTCAGCGGCGCAAATAATCTCACGACAACCGCGATCTTCAGCAAAGAAGGCGTTTATGTTTTGCGCCTGACGGCAAGCGACGGTTATCTGACGGCGACTGACGATGTTCAAATCACCGTCAATCCTGATCCGATTCCGCCGCCGCCCGACCCGACAACAACCGCGCCGCCGATCAATCCGACCGTGGCAACCAATCCGTTTGACGCAACGAAATTTCTTTACACGGGCGCAAATCCGATTCAGACGGGCGTTGCGCCCGATGCAATCAAAGAAACCAGCGTCGCCGTTTTGCGTGGAAAAGTTGAAGGCAAAAACGGTCAGCCGATTCCGAAAGTAAAAATCACGATTGCCGATCATCCCGAACTCGGTCAGACTTTATCCCGCGCCGATGGGATGTTCGATCTGGTCGTCAACGGCGGCGGCGAACTTTCCGTAAAATATGAAAAACCCGGTTTTATTCCCGTTCAAAGAATCGAAAAAGCCGATTGGCAGGATTACGAAGCGGTCGAAACGGTCGTGATGATTCCGCACGACGACAATGTAACTTTTATAGATTTGAATTCAAGCACGCCGATTCAAGTTGCTCAAAGCGGTTTGATAACAGATTCGGACGGCACACGGCGTTCGAGGCTTTTCTTTAAACAAGGCACAACTGCGACGATGACTCTGCCGGACAATTCGACGCAGAATTTGTCTGTTTTGAACGTTCGTTCAAGCGAATTTACGGTCGGCGCAAACGGTGCGGAAACGATGCCCGCCGATCTTCCGCCTTTGAGTGCATACACTTACGCCGCATCTTACACGGTTGATGAAGCCGTTGCGGTTGGCGCGACCGAAGTTACATTTAATCAGCCCGTTATTCAATACAACGAAAACTTTTTACATTTTCCGGTCGGAATTAATGTTCCGTCCGGTGCTTTGGACGAAGAAACCGGAATTTGGATGCCTTCGCAAAACGGGCGCGTCGTTAAAATTCTTTCGATCACGAACGGCGTAGCCAATCTCGATCTGGACGGAAGCGGAAATCCGGCTGATGACACGGCATATAACGCGCTCGGCATCAATTTGGCTGAACGCGAACAGCTTGCCGCGCTTTACGCTGTCAATCAAAGTTTGTGGCGCGTTCCGGTCATTCATTTTTCAGCATGGGATTCCAATTTCGCTTTCGGTCCGCCCTCAGACGGTGGACCGCCGAACGGCGGCAACGCATCCGGCGGCGGAAACGGTCCCGGTGGAAGCGGCTGTCCGAACGGCTCGAATGAAAGCGACGGCTGCATTATCGGAATCGAAGACCAGCGTTTGAGCGAGGAAATTGATGTTGTCGGCACGCCTTTTTTCCTACGTTACGACAGTACGCGCCCGCGCGGAAACGCAGCGAATTACACGGCACGAATTCCTCTGAGCGGCGCGACTTTGCCCGGACCCGTGACGCGCATCGAATTAAAAGTAACGATTGCCGGACAGATGCACGAATTCACATTTCCTGCCCAACCGAATCAAATCACGAGTTTTACTTGGGACGGCAAAGATGCTTACGGACGCACGCTGCAAGGACAGCAGGAAGTAACGATTGACATCGGCAACGTCTATAACGGTGTTTATCAAAACACCCCGAACTTCGGTTATAACGGCAACGGTGTTCCGATTACGGTCAACACGCGGCAGGAAATCACGATTCATCGTGTTCAAAAATTGCTGCTCGGTTCTTACACCGCGCCGCAGGAATCTCTGGGCGGCTGGAGTCTGAGCGAGCATCACGCTTACGATCCCGTCGGGCAAAAACTTTATGAAGGTAACGGGAAACAGCGCAATGTGCAGACTGTGAGCAACAAGATCGAAACTTTCGGCGGCGGATTAAGAGGGTTTTTCGGCGACGGCGGACAAGTGCGCGATGCGCGATTTACAGACCCTTACGGTGTGGCAGTTGCGCCGGACGGCAGCGTTTATATAGCCGATTCGGGAAATGCCCGTATTCGCAAAGTTACGCCGGACGGAATTGTCACAACTTTCGCCGGGAACGGCGGCGGCTGTAACCCGGCGAATTTCCCTTGCGGCGACGGCGGTCCGGCGGCAAACGCTTCTTTTGGCAGTGTTATCAGAGTCGCCGTTGCGCCTGACAATAGTATTTACATCGGCGGCGGACGAAATATCTGGCGGATAACGACGAGTGGTATTTTCCGACGCGTTGCGGGTTTGGCTCTTGACGGTTTCAGCGGCGACGGCGGACAAGCGCGAGATGCTCAAATAAGCAATGCAACCCGATTTTTTCCGGCGTCGGACGGCAGTGTTTATGTCAGCGATATGCTCAATCAGCGAATTCGCCGGATTGATCCGAACGGCATTATCACGACCATTGCCGGAACAGGAACCGCGGGATTCAGCGGCGACGGCGGACAAGCGACAAATGCTCAAATCAATTTCCCCGGCGATATTGTCGCCGACGACGACGGCAATGTTTATTTTATAGACCAAGACAACAACCGAATCCGAAAAATCGCGCCTGACGGGATTATTTCGACTTACGCCGGAACAGGAACTTTCGGAAGTTCGCCCGACGGCTTACCTGCTTTGCAAACGAATTTTATCTTTCGCGCCGCCAATCAGATTGAATCCGGCTCAATGTCGCTCGCGCCGGACGGCTCGATTTATGTCGTTTCCTACGTTTTCCCGAGCGGCGGACGCATTCGCCGTATCAGAGCGGACGGCATTGTTGAAGGAGTTGCCGGAAACGGACAAATCGGCGGACAGGGCGACGGCGGACCGGCTTTGCAGTCACAGATGCGTTTAAGTTCAATCGGACTCGCGCCGAACGGCGATATTTACTCGGTCGGCGGTTTCACATTCGATTTTGATACAGCCAGCATCCGCAAAATTTCTTCGCCTCTGCCGAGTTTCAACGGTTCGCAAATCGCCATTCCTTCCGACGACGGCACACGGCTTTTTCAGTTCGACGCTCAAGGACGGCATCTCAGCACGATCAACACGCTGACGAATGCGACGGTTTTTACCTTTAATTATGACAGTCCGGGGCGATTAACGAGCGTTGTTGACGGCGACAGTAATACGACAACCATCAAGCGCGACGGTTCGGGAAATCCGACGGGAATTCGCTCGCCTTACGATCAATTAACAACTTTTACACGCGACGCAAACGGTTTTCTGGCTACGATCACAAACCCGAACAGCGAACAATATCAATTCACATACGACGCGGGCGGTTTGATGCAGACGACGCGCGATCCGCGCAATAATCTGAATACTTTTACCTATAACGCGCTCGGGCAGCTCATCCGCGACGACGATCCGGCAACAGGTTTTCAAACTCTGACACGCACCGATCAAGGCGTGAATTTCACCGTGACGCATAATACGACGCTTAATCGGCAGGCGGCTTTTCAAATCAACAATCTATCGAACGGCGACCGTCAACGCATCAACTCTCTGCCCGACGGCACGCAGACAAATTTGCTCGAACGCGGCAGAGGCATCAATACTTTCACGCAACCGGACGGCACGGTAACAACCGAAACAAAAAGCGGCGACCCGCGTTGGAAATTGCAAGCACCGATTACGACCAACACAACTGTTGCCACGCCAAACGGCTTGAATTTCAATGCGAGCTTTACGCGGACAGCAACGCTCGCAACACCTGGCAACCCTTTAAGTCTGACCATGCAAACAGACACGCGCAATATCAACGGGCGAATTTACACGAGCGTCTTTACGGCATCGAATAAAACTTTTGCTCTCACCACGCCGCAGAATCGTCAATCCACAGCCGTTATTGACTCGCAAGGGCGAATCACAAATTATCTTTACGCTGATCTTAATCCGTTTGAATTGACTTATGATACTCGCGGACGGCTTTCGACTTTTAACGAAGGCACGGGCGAACAGGCGCGAATTTTCAATCTTTCATATAACACGGCGGGATTTCTTTCGTCGTTTACGAATCCGCTCAATCAAACGACGAATCTTGTTTACGATCCGGCTGGTCGCATTAAGCAGCAAACGCTTCCCGACGCTCGCAATATCGCATTTGCTTACGATGCCGAAGGAAATCTCACGTCGCTGACTCCGCCGAGCCGTCCGGCTCACATCTTTACTTATAATGCAATCAATCTGGTTTCGTCTTACGCTGCGCCGAACATTGGCGGAAACAGCACGACCGTTTACGAATATAATCTTGACCGCGACCTGACGCGAATCACACGCCCCGATGCGCTTCAAATCAACTATGCTTACGACAACGCGGGGCGTTTGCAAACTCTGACTGTTCCGAATGGTAATTACGGTTTTGTTTATAGCCCGACGACAGGTTTGCTCAATAGTATAACCGCGCCTGACAGCGGCATTTTGGCTTTTCAATACGATGGCTTTCTGCAAACGCGGCAGACCTGGACGGGAACAATCGCAGGCAATGTTTCACGAACCTTCGATAACAATTTCCGTGTTGCGTCGCAGAGCGTCAATGGCGGAAACACGATTAATTTTTCTTACGACAATGATAATTTGTTGACCGGCGCGGGCAATCTGACGCTCACGCGCAACCCTCAAAACGGTTTGTTGTCAGGTTCGACGCTTAATAATGTGACGGATACTTTTACTTACAACGGCTTTGCCGAACCGACAAATTACAACGCCAAGTTTAATACGACAAATCTTTATGACGTAAATTACACATACGACAAACTCGGTCGCATTACGCAAAAAACCGAAACCATCGGCGGAGTTTCGACCGTCTTCGTATATGGCTACGATTCAACCGGAAGATTGACAACCGTTACGCTTAACGGCGCACCGCAGCCGATGGTTATTTATGGTTACGACAACAACGACAACCGCACAAGCATCGATCTTAGCGGTATCATTACCAATGCGTCTTACGACAATCAAGATCGCTTAACGAACTACGGCGCGACCGTTTATAATTACACCGCCAACGGTGAACTCCAAAGCAAAACAATCGGCGCGAACACAACTCAATACAGTTATGATGTGATTGGAAATTTAAGAAACGTAATCTTACCCGACGGAACACAAATCGAATATCTGATTGACGGACAAGATCGACGCATCGGCAAAAAAATCAACGGGACTTTGACGCAAGGCTTTTTGTATCAAGACCAACTCGAACCCGTTGCCGAACTCGATGCAAGCAATAATATCGTCAGCCGTTTTGTTTACGGAACTCGTGCCAACACGCCCGATTATATGATTAAAAACGGTGTCATCTATCGCCTCATCACCGATCAAGCCGGAAGCGTGCGTCTGGTTGTTGATGCCGCGACGGGCAACATCGCGCAGCGCATTGATTACGACGAATTCGGCGTTGTTCTAACGGACACAAATCCAAACTTTCAGCCATTCGGTTTCGCGGGCGGACTTTACGACACGCAAACGAGGCTGACGCGATTCGGCGCACGGGATTACGACGCTGAAACCGGACGCTGGACGGCAAAAGACCCGATTTTGTCGGATAGTAACCAGACTAACTTTTATGTATATGTTTTTTGCGATCCAATCAACTTAAGAGATTCAAATGGTTTACAAGCGGTTCAAGGTTCAGGTGGTTTTGGCGGAAGCAATATAGGCTCAAGTGGTTTCGGCGGAAGCAATACGGGTTCGAGTGGTTTTGGCGGAAGTAATATGGGATCGGGCGGTTTTGGCGGAGAAATGCAAATACCAACAGGCATCAGTGAAGGAAATTTCGATAGAAATCAGCAAACACCGCGATGTCCGATTCCCAGTAATAATCCCCCAAACAATCCTCCGAATAATGAGCCGCCAACTTCTGTATATCCGCCCTATGAATCACCTTTTGGGGGATCATACAATCCTCCTTATACTGATTCAAATATTATCGTAATACCGATGTCTGGTCCTTACTATTAAGAGGGCTTCAAATATCATCAGGCGACATCCCTTTTTACGGATGAGTGCGGCGTTATGAATGAATGTTAATTTTATCGGTTTTATTTAACCGTGAATAACGCCGCTTATTAATAAAAATTTGCGGCGTTATTTTTAACAGGTTATTTACTTCACGACAATATTCACCAGCCGTTTCGGCACGACGATGATTTTGACGATCTGTTTGCCATCCGTGTGTTCGATGATTTTAGCATCAGCCAACGCCAATTTTTCCAAATCTTCGTTCGTTGCATCAGGCGAAGCCAACACGCGCGAACGCAATTTGCCGTTGATCTGCACCGGAATTTCGATTTCGTCGGCGCGCGCCAATTCCGCGCGGAATTCGGGAAAACGCGCTTCGTTCGCCAAAATTCCCCGGTCGTTGCCGACGATCTGCGAATAAAGTTCTTCAGCCGTATGCGGCGCAAACGGCGTGAGCATCAAAATCAAACTTTCGACCGCTTCACGTATCGCAAAAACGTCCGACTCGCTCGCCGTTTCCGGCTCGACTTTGAAATCATACAGCGCGTTCGACAATTCCATCAGCGCGGCGACCGGCGTATTAAACTGCAAAGATTCAAGATTTTCTTCGATGCGCTTGATCGTCTGATGCGTTTTCTGCCGCAGTTTGCGACTGTCAGAACCGCCTGCCGTAGCGGGCGGGTTTCCGTCTGCATCTAAAATCGCCGCATTCAACCCATCCGCTACCGCAGATGGTTCTGACAATTTCGCCTTCCACTTAAAAACAAACCGCCAAACGCGCTGCAAAAATCGGACTGCGCCTTCGATTCCGGCTTCGTTCCAGACGAGTTCGTTTTCGACCGGCGCGGCAAACAAAATAAAAATCCGTGCCGCGTCAGCGCCGTAAATTTCGACCATTTCGTCCGGGTCAACGCCGTTGCCTTTCGATTTCGACATTCTTTCGATTGCCGATTTCAAAGGTTTTCCGTCAGCCGATTTTGCTGTGATGATCTTGCCTTTCGCGTCGCGTTCGACCGTCACGCTTGAAGGCGGGTAATAAACGCGTTTGCCGCCGGATTCGGGATCGTCTTCGTTCGGAATCACATCAAAAAAGGTTTCGCCGATGACCATTCCCTGCGTCAAAAGACGCTTGACCGGCTCGTTGAATTTGACCAAACCCATATCGCACATCGTTTTTGTCCAGAAACGCGTGTAGATCAAATGCATCACGGCGTGATCGTCGCCGCCGATATACTGGTCAACCGGCATCCAATACGCCGCTTTTTCGGGCGCAAACGGCATTTCGGAATTTTTATTGTCCAGATAACGGAAATAATACCAGCACGAATCGACGAACGTGTCCATCGTGTCGGTTTCGCGTTTCGCCGCTTCGCCGCAGTTCGGACAAACCGTATTGACGAAATTTTCGTCCTTTGCCAGCGGCGAAGTTCCTTCGATTCCTTCATCCAAAACGATTTGTTCGGGCAGTTCGATTGGCAGATTCTCGTATTTTTCGGCAACAATGCCGCACGTTTCGCAATAAACAATCGGAATCGGCGCGCCCCAAAAACGCTGGCGCGAAATTCCCCAATCGCGCAAACGATACGTTGTCGCGCCTTCGCCGAAACCGTGCGTTTCCGCGTGATGCGTCATTTCCTTTTTCGCCTGCTCGCTCGTTTTGCCGTTCCAGTAATCGGAATGAACCAAAACGCCGTAATCGGAAAACGCCTGTTCCAGAGCCAGAACCTGCATCGTGTGATGCTCGTGCGCGAGATGCGGTTCGGAAATGACCTGACGAATCGGCAAATTGTATTTTTTCGCAAACTCGAAATCGCGCTCGTCGTGCGCCGGAACGCTCATCACCGCGCCCGTGCCGTATTCAATCATCACGTAATTGCCGACCCACACCGGCAATTCTTCCTGACTAAACGGATTGATTGCCTTCAAGCCTGTGTCAACGCCTTCTTTTTCAACCTCGGCTTCGTGGTCGGTAACTTTCAGCTTTTCGGCTTTGATTTTCTCGATTGCTACTCTTAATTCAGCTGAAAATGTTTCATATTTGGCTTCAATAATTGGGTGTTCAGCCGCAACGACGATCGCGTTCGCGCCGTAAATCGTGTCAATTCGCGTGGTAAAAACACGAATCGGTTTAGACCAATAATTAGTTATAAAATCAACGAACGCGCCTTCCGAACGACCGATCCAGTCGCGCTGGCGTTTCAAAACCTTTTCCGCCCAACCCGCTTCGATCTCTGTCATATCGTCCAGCAGTTGATCGGCATAAGCGGTCGTTTTCAAAAACCACTGCTCCAAATCTTTCTTTGTCACCGCGTTTCCGCAACGCCAACACAAACCGCCCGAAGCCTGTTCGTTCGAGAGAACCGCCTTGTCATTTTCGCACCAGTTGACCTGCGTTTTCTTTTTATACGCCAAGCCCATTTCATACATTTTGAGGAAAAACCACTGATCGAACTTGTAATATTCGGGACGATGCGCCGCCATTTCGCGCCGCCAGTCGTAGCCCAAGCCCAAACGCTGCAACTGCCCGCGCATATGGTTGATGTTTTCTTCCGTCCAATCGCGCGGATTCACGCCGCGCTTAATCGCCGCGTCCTCGGCAGGCTGACCAAATGAGTCCCAGCCGATCGGATGCAGAACGTTGAAACCTTTCAGGCGTTTATACCAAGCAATCGCGTCGCCGACCGAATAATTCCGCACGTGTCCCATATGCAGATTGCCCGACGGGTAAGGGAGCATTTCGAGCTGGTAAAACTTCGGCTTGTCGTTATTGACTTCGACTTCAAACGCGCCCGATTCGCGCCATTTTGTTTGCCATTTATCTTCTATCTTCTTTGCAAAATATTTCTCGTCCATAAAATTTTTCTACGACTGGAGCGCAAGCGGCTCGCTTGCAAGCGTTTGAAAAACGCTAACAAACGTTTCCATTAAATCAACATTGAATAAAATCGAAACCTTGTTTTCGCTTCGCTCAGGCAAGCGAGCCGCTTGCGCTCCAGTCAAAAAAGTAAGTTTAGCGAATAAATAAAAATCTATCCACTAACATCCGTAGTTCGTAATTTGTAATTCGTAATTGTTTGCAGGTGCGCCGCGTCGTCGAAATATTTCAACGCGCGGCTATCTAAGGGCGAGATTGTTTCGGTAACAAATCATATTTGGAGTTTAATCAATCATTACAAATTTGTCCAATTTAATATTTTACCCGAAATAAATCTTGTGATATTCTGAAAAAACCTTAAATGGTGAGGAGTTTTACAAATTTTAAGTTTAATAATGAACAAAAAATTTACGCCGACGGTCAAAACTTAATTTATTAGTTTGCGCTTGACCGTCTGCCCCGAACAAAAGGAGGAAACGGAGATGGTCAACCGAAAAAATAGAAATGTCGCCAGCGAAATTGATAAATTAAACGATAAAGAAACCTTAGAGGTTTTAGATTACATTTCCGAACTACTTTCCACCCGCCGCCCGAAATCAAAAGATTTACAACCGAACGACGATTTGATCGTGTCTTTGTCCGACGCTTACGAAAACAAGCGCGCGCGGCAGGTTTTTGAATGGGAACGGGTTCGTCGTCAAAACACTCAACGCGCGGCGTGATTCATTTGATTTCAAATTGCAAATTTCAAATTTCAGATTTTCGGGCGTTTTTGCGCTTGAGCCTGATTCTTTGCGCTTTTGCGGGAAATTCTTTTTCTCAAATAACGCCTGAATCGAATTCGATTAACCAAACAGACGATTCGATTGCCAAACAATTTCAGGCGGTTTTCGAAAAAGGGACGGTCGAAGAAAAACGCTCCGCCCTTTTTGAAATCAGAAATCTGAAATCCGAAGTTTACTCGAAAACCGCAATTCCCGCGCTCAAAGATTCTGACGAAATCGTCCGCGCGACCGCCGCGTTTTCCGTCATTTATTTAACCAAAGACGAAGCCTTGCGCGCGCTCGCGCCGAATTTGGCGGACAAAGCGGAAATCGTCCGCCGCGAAACGGCTTATGCCCTCGGAAAAGTTCAAAATTCCTCGGCAATAAGCGTTCTCATTCAAACCTTTCAAAAAGACAAATCTGCGGAAGTCAAAAACGCCTCTATTGTCGCATTGGGCGAAATCGGCGACGCTTCGGCGGTTGATTTTTTAACGCAGATTTTGCGGCAAAAACCGAACGACGAAAACGAATTTCTGCGCCGAAGCGCGGCGCGTTCAATCGGACAAATCGCGCAGATCATTCAAATCAAAGAATCTTCCGCCGTTACGCCCGAAAGTTTTCTGCCGGAAAAATACAAACTTTTGACGCTCGAAAAATATCGAAATCTTTCGACAATTTTTTCGCAGTTTCGCAACAGCGTCGCGGTTTTAACGCAAATTCTTCAAAATCGAAACGAAGCCGACGATACCAAACGCGAAACGGCTTTCGCGCTCGGCGCAATCGGCGACCTGACGGCGCTTTCGGTTCTGCAAAACAACTTAAATTCAAAAGATTATTATCTCGCGGAAATCTGCAAGGAAGCCGTTAAAAAACTTTCCAGCGTCTATTCGGGTTAGGAAATTTGCCGGACGGAACGCCGTCATCGCGGGCAGCACAGCGTTTGAAAAACGCTCAAAAGTTACATTTATTTTCAAGTTTTACATCATTTGAAACGTTTTTACGCCGCTTTCAGCGACGTGTGCCGTCAAAGATGACGGCGTTCCATTCTGACGTTAATCTATTTCAGACTCGCGTTAATTTTTCCGATAAATTCATTGATCTTGTCGTTCTCGATCCAACGCAGAACGATGACGAGATCGCTTTCGGGGTCAACGTAAATAATGTTCGTGCCGTTTCCGAGATGCGCAAAAGCCGTCGGCGGCGCGTTCGCGTAAAGTTTTTTGTCGGTGTTGAGAAACCAGTTCATAAAACCGTAAGTCGGCTGCGGCGCGGTCGGCGTTTTGGCTTGTTTGATAAACGCTTCGGAAAGAATCTGCCGGTCGCGCCATTTTCCGCCGCGCGCCGTCAAAAGCCCGAAACGCCCCAGATCACGCGCCGAGATAAACATTCCGCCGCCCCAATGACCGCCGCCGCTGACCGATTGAATGATCTGCCCGTCAATCACGACAAACGAATTTTCGTAACCGAACCAACGCCACGAAGCGGACGCGCCGATCTCGTCCATCACGTTTTCTTTCAAAACCTGTGGAACAGGTTTGCGCCAGATGTTCAAAGCCGCAAGTGCCAGCACGTTGACGCGCACATCGTTGTATTCGTAAACTGTTCCGCCCGCGTTTCGCTGACGATTGAGCCAGTTTTTCGGGTCGCGGTCGGGTCGGTCTGCCCAATCCGGCTTACCCCAGAGTGTGCCTTCCCAATCGCTCGTCTGACGTAAAAGTTGTTCCCACGTAATTTGGCGGTTGTGCGCGGTTTCAAAAAGTTCGAGAAAACGCGGCTTGCCGAAACTCTCTGCAATGTCGTTTTTTTCAAACGGATTATAAACCAAAACCGGCGTATCATAATCAACCGCGCGGTCTTGCAGACTGCGGATCAGTTTGCGGTCGAACGCCAGCCCGACGACCGTTGAAAGAAAACTTTTCGTTATGCTGAACGTCATATCCACACGATTTACATCGCCCCATTCGGCGACGATATAGCCGTTGCGGATAATGATTCCGGTCATCGCGCCGCGTTCTTTGAATGCGCCGACGGCTTCGCCGAACGGTTCGCGTCCGAAGGTTTGATAATGCGCGAGTTCGAGATTGCGCGGTGCTTTCGATTCGTTCTGAACGGCGAAATCAATCGCTTCTTTGAGTTTTACGGCATCGAATTTTGCCTGTTCGGGCGAGCGCGTTTCCCAGTTTTCGGCGGTCGGGAAATAATTTTTTTGAGCGAAAACATTGACGGAAAATGCCAACAAAAAGAAAAAAAGAATCGGTTCGGCACGGATTTTTTTGAACATAATTTTTCGGAAAAACATTTGGATTAGTGAGCAGATTATCAAACAAAATTTTGATTTTACCAAACCGCCAAGTCAGTATTTTAGCTCTTTCGTTTCCGGCGTTTTATACATTTTTCGGTAAAAAAACTTTGTCTTAGCTCTGCAATTTTGTTTTAATAATAAGTATGCAAGCCGTCAACAAGAAAAAATCCGAAACCGATTTACTGCACTACTTTAAAGAAGTCCGCGCCGACACCGAAGAACTTTGCGCGCCGCTCGAAACTGAAGATTACATTCCGCAGCCGTCGGTTGATGTTTCGCCGCCGAAATGGAACATCGCGCATACGACGTGGTTTTTCGAGGAAATGATCTTGAAGCGGTTTACCGAAAATTACGAGGTTTTCGATCCGAATTTCGGCTTTCTTTTCAACAGTTACTACAATACGCTCGGCGAACGCACAAAGCGCGATAATCGCGGCGATCTTTCGCGCCCGACCGTCGCGCAGGTTTTCGCCTATCGAAAATACGTGGACGAAAAAATGTCCGAATTTCTCGCGCTGGATTTGTCCCAGGAAATAAAAGATTTAGTCGTTTTGGGCTTGAATCACGAACAACAGCATCAGGAACTTTTTCTCACGGATTTAAAATTTACGTTGAGCCGCAATCCGCTTTTTCCGGTTTACCGCGAAAATTACGCGCTCGAAGAGGTTTGCGAAATGCCGAACGCGAATTTTGCCGAAATCGCCGAAGGAATTTACGAAATCGGATACGCAGGCGACGAGTTTTGCTTCGATAATGAACTCGGTCGGCACAAAGTTTTTCTCCACGATTTTACGATTCGTCAATCTTTGGTGACGAACGCCGAATTTCTTGAATTTATCGAAGATAAGGCTTACGAAAATTTTAATCTCTGGCATTCGGAAGGTTGGGATTGGGTCAATCAAAACGCGGTCGGCGCGCCGCTTTACTGGCACGAAAAAGACGGCGAATGGTCGAGTTTTACGCTTTCGGGTTTGCGCCCGATTAATTTTGACGCGCCGGTTTGCCACGTTTCGTTTTACGAAGCGGCGGCGTTTGCCGAATGGAAAGGGATGCGTCTGCCGACCGAATTTGAATGGGAAATCGCGTCTGACAAATTCGATTTCGGCTTGCGTTGGGAATGGACGAATTCGGCTTATCTCGCGTATCCGAATTTTACGAAAGCGGCGGGCGCGGTCGGCGAATATAACGGTAAATTTATGATAAATCAGATGGTTTTGCGCGGCGCGAGCGTCGCAACGCCCGCGAATCACAGCCGCCGAACTTACCGCAACTTTTTTCATCCTAACTTGCGTTGGCAATATAACGGGATTCGTCTGGCGAAATGATTTTTTGCCCACGAAACACACGAAAGGAACGAAAGTTAAAACATTATATTTTTCTTTTTTCGTTTATTTCGTGTGTTTCGCAGGCAAATACAAAAATTAAAATTATGCAAAGCGCAGTCAAACAAAACACATTTGCCGAAGACGTTCTGAAAGGTCTGTCTTCAACCCCGAAATTTTTTTCATCGAAATATTTTTACGACGACGAAGGTTCGCGACTTTTTCAGGAAATTATGAAATTGCCCGAATATTACCTGACGCGGGCGGAATTGGAAATTTTTCAAACGCAGACCGAAGAAATTTTCGATTCGTTCAACGCCGGAAACGCCGGGTTCGATCTGATCGAACTCGGCGCGGGCGACGGCACGAAAACTTCTTTTTTGGTCGAACATTTTCTCGAAGAAAAAGCCGATTTTCATTATGTGCCGATTGATATTTCGTCGGAAGCATTGAATTTTCTGACCGAAAAATTCGCGCGTGAATTTCCCGCGCTTTCGATAATGCCGGAACACGGCGATTATTTTCGCACCCTGGAAACCTTTAAGGAAAAATCCGACCGCAAAAAGATCATTCTTTTCTTAGGCTCGAACATCGGCAATTTCAGCGAACAGCAGGCACTCGATTTTTTCGGTCATCTGCACGAAGTGATGAATCCGCAGGATCTGATTTTTATCGGTTTCGATCTGCATAAAAATCCGAAAACGATTCTTCGCGCCTACGACGATGCGAACGGCGTAACGGCAAAATTTAATATAAACTTGTTAAAACGAATCAACCGCGAACTCGGCGCAAATTTCAACACGGAAGAATTTTCGCATTACGCGAGCTATCATCCGACCGAACGCGCCGCTCGTTCTTTTCTGATCAGCCAGAAAGCGCAGAGCGTTTATATCGAAGCGCTTGACCAAACCTTCGAGTTCGCGCAGTGGGAACCGATCTTTATGGAAATCTCGCAAAAATACGGTGTCGGAATGATCGAACGCCTCGCCGAAAAAAGCGGTTTTCAAATCGTCAAAAACTTTTTCGACAGCAATAATTTCTACACCAATTCGCTTTGGAAGCCGGGTCAGAACCATCTGCGGTAGCGGATGGGTTTGATTTTAAAGACTATTCAACAACTTTTTATCTAAAACCCGCCCGCTATCGCAGGCGGTTCTGACTTTTTTTGAATGAATTTTACAATCCTGCGTTTCGACCAAATTGACTCAACCAACACCGAAGCCTTGAATCAGGCAAAACGCGGCGCGGATGAAGGTTTATGCGTCGTCGCGCGGCGGCAAACTGCCGGACGCGGGCGGCACGGACGCGTCTGGGTTTCGGAAAAAGACGCGGGACTTTTTTTCAGCGTCGTTTTGCGCCCGACGATTGAAACGCGTTTTTTGCCGCTCGTTACTTTAATGTCGGCGGTTGTGGTTCACGACACGCTCGAAGAGCTTTACGCGATTGACTGCGATATAAAATGGGTCAACGATATTCATATTCGCGGCAAAAAAGTTTGCGGAATTTTGGCTGAAACCTGCGAAACGCCGAAAGGTTTGGCGGTCGTCGTCGGCATCGGAATCAACCTGAAATCTTCAAATTTTCCGCCCGAAATTGCGGAAACGGCAACCTCGATTGAAGCCGAAACAAACCAAACTCCGAACGCTGAAATCTTACTGCAAAAGCTGACCTTTTTCTTGTCTGAATTCCGCGATGTTTTGTCTGGCGCGAACGGCGCGGAGAAGATTCGCGCGGAATGGACGCGGCGTTCGTCTTACGCATTTGGCAAACGGGTCAGAGTTGTGATAGAAAATGAAACGATTCACGGAATAACACGAGGCATCGAAGAAAACGGCGCATTGCGCGTCGAACTCGATTGCGGCGAAATCCGCACGATTCACGCGGGCGATGTTGAAAATTTAAGAACAGTTTAGCCGCCGAGCGCGCAGAGAAAACAAAGATTTTATCGAATTTCTCTTAAAACTTCGGGTTTGCGCGGCAAAAACAAGGCGGAAGCAAAATATGAATTGAATTTCGCTCCGCAAGCGTGTAACTTGTAAATAGTCCCATTTTAACATTTGAATATTAAATAATTTTATGAATAACGATTTTGATTTTGATAACGAGGATTTAGGTTTTGAAGATTTTGAAAGTGAATTTGACGAGTTTGACGAATTTGAAGCCGACGACATTTTTGTGCGGACGGCGGTTTTATCGAAAAATAATATGATCGCGCTTTTGTGCGTCAAAACCGCGACCGAAGGCGGCGCGATCTGCCGCGTTGATCCGCGCGAATCGCAGCCCGCCGTGCAGCTCTACGACGACCCCGAAAAAGCCATCGAATGGTTTAACAAAAGTCTTCGCACAAGCCACGATAACGGCTGGAAAATCGTCTATGACGGTTTACCGCTGCAAGGATAAAAAAGGGAAAAAGGGAAAAAGGGAAAAAGGAAAGAAGTAAGTTAAGCAGAATTACAATACTTTTTCCCTTTTCAACTTTTTCCCTTTTTCCCTTTAAAAGCTATGCTTCTCGCAATTGACATCGGCAATTCTTCGACGAAACTCGGCGTTTTCGACCACGAAAATCTCATCAAACGCCTGATCATTCCGACCATCCGCAGTAAAACCGGCGACGAAATTTACAATACAATTCAAGGTGAGATAAAAGGGCAATTTTCCGCTGTTGTCATTTCTTCGGTCGTTCCCGAATTGAACGACGCATTCCGCAAGCTCGGCGAAAATCATTTTAATCAAACGCCTTTTTTTGTTGATAACTCTTTAGATTTCGGCTTGGAAATCAAATATTTTCCGATTGAAAATCTCGGCGTTGATCGCATCATCGCGGCTTTTGCGGCGGCGGAAAAATACGGCGCGCCGGTGATTGTCTGCGATTTCGGCACAGCGACGACGATTGATGCCGTAAATTCCAAAAAAGAATATCTCGGCGGCATCATCACGCCGGGAATCAACACGCTTTCGGAAGCACTTTTTATTAAAACCTCGAAACTGCCGCGTGTCGAAATCCGCAAACCCGAAACCGTCATCGGTAATTCGACCGCCGGTTCGATTCAATCGGGCATCTTTTACGGCTACATCGGTTTAACGGAAGGAATTTTAAGCAGAATGATTGCCGAACTCGGCGAAAAGCCGAAAGTTATCGCCACAGGCGGATTTGCGAATTTGATCGCGGAAAACTGCGATTTGATCGAAACGGTTGACGAGAATCTGATGCTTGACGGATTGCGATTGATTTACGAAAGAACCCGCAAATAAATTCTTTTTTTATAAGTTTAAACGCCGCAGTTGGTTTCCAGCATTTTTATTTCGACGGCTTTGTCGGTAATTTCATAAACGCCCGCGCCGCTTCCCTCGTAATATTCGCCGAATTGGACGATTTCCATTTTGCCGTCGCCGTTCAGGTCGGCGATCGCGGCAATTTCAAAACGGCTCGGCGCACCGAATTCGATATTCTTTTTGATGTATTCTTCGGCGATCATAATGTTTTTCGCTTTTCCGCCAACAATTTTTCTGACCAGCAGAAACGAATAATCGCCCGCTTTCGCGCCCGGCGCGATCTTTCCGCCGTAGGAACTCGCGGTTAAAACCACTTCGTCCGTGCCGTCGCCGTCGAGATCAACTTTGACGGCTTGCTCGATTACTGCTTTCGACTTCGGCAAACCTTTCGCGCGCAGAATACTTGAAACGATTGTCAGATACGTTTTGTCGTTTAAGTTTATCGCCCGCGGCGTTCGCGGCACGGGATTCCACGTGCGCGATGTGCCGATGCCGATTCCCTGCTGGCGTTCGAGTTCGGTGTTCGCATAATAAAATTCTTCGCAAGGCGCATCGGGCGCTTCGATTGTCGCGGTCAATTCGCCGGTTTTGCCCGTGATGCCGAAAATCGAATAGCTCTGTTTGCCGTTTAATTTCCCGAAAGTCGTTTTCGCGTCCAGATATTTGCCGTTTTCAACTCCGCCCAAAAGTCCGCCGCTTTTTAATTCGATAATCGGCACGACCTGCGCGTTTAGCGAAAGCGCAAACAAAATTGTTACTAAAATAGTTGTTAATATTTTCACTTTTCCCTCTTTTTCAAGCTCCGCAATAATATGATAAAGCCTTTATTTGTATTAATTTTCCCGCTTTTATCTCAAAAACCTCGATCGAGTGTTCCTCATAACCGAAAATCGAGACCAGCACTTCCATTTTGCCGTCGCCGTTAAAATCGGCAATTCCCGCAATCGTATATTTGCCGCCGAAATAATCGTCTTTCTTCGTCAGAAAATTTCCGCCGACGAGAATGTTCCGCGCCTTTCCGCCGGTCGTTTTTCGCATCATCAAAGCCGAATAAGTTCCGATTGTCGGAGTCAGCGTCGCGTCTTCGACGTAATGTTTGGCGACCAGCAAAACTTCTTCCGTGCCGTCGCCGTCAAGATCAACGCGCACGGCTTGTTCAAGTTTGACGGGAATTTTCGCCAAACCTCGAACACGCAAAACATCGGCGACCGCTTTTTTATAATTCGCGTCCTCAGTGTTTACCGATTGCCATTTTCGCGGCAAAATGTTCCAATTCGCGTTCGCGCCGACCGCAAAATTCGCGGCGACATCAACTTCCGAATCGGTAAAATAATTTGTGGGACACGCGCCGGGTCCGGGTTCGACCGCACCTAACGAAAATTCGCCTTTTGCGCCGGTTTTAAAGTTGAAAAGCGAAAATTTTTCAGTGCCTTTCATTTTCCCGAAGGTCGTTTTCGCGTCCAGAAATTTGCCGTTTTCAACCCCGCCGAGCAAACTTCCCCAACCGCTTGTCGTAGCCTCTTCGTCTATACTGAACTGCATAATCGGAACGACTGTTTTCTGCGCCGCCGCAAAAACCGTAAAACTCAATAAAATCAAACTTATTCCGCATAATCTTTTCATTTTTTATTTTGCGTCCTTAAAGAAAAAGAAGAAAAACGCGGCGGCGTGTTCGGCTTTGACACTTTTTAGGAAGCCGATCGTGCGGCGCGACGAATCTTCGACCGAACCGTTTGAATTGACGTAGCCGATGGTCGAGCGGCTCGCATTTTCGACCGAACCGTTCGAGTTTATATAACCGATCGTCGAACGGCTCGCATTCTCGACGCGCCCGTTTTCCAGAATATAACCGATCGTCGAACGGCTGCTGTTTTCGACCCGTCCATTTTCCAAGATGTAACCGATGGTCGAACGGCTCTTGTTTTCAACCGTTCCGCTCGAAGAAATGTAACCGATGGTCGAACGGCTCGCGTTTTCGATGGTTTGCGCGGAAACCGTCGCGCCGAAACAAAAAGCAATCAAAGCGATTGCCCTTATTACTTTTAACATATTTTATTTAAAAACTATCCGGCACATACAGAAACACGGTTTCGACATCGCTGCCCGTGTCGCGTGTGCTGACCGATTTACCCGACAGATACCAATCCGTCAGACTTCGCCATTCGATTTTGCCGACATTGACCGGCGCGGGATCGTAAACCAAAAGCTGATAGCCGAGACCCGGAAAATTCATAATTCCGGCAATGACGACGATATGCGTTTTGCCGTTGACCCAAAGCGGTCCGTATTGCTTGAGCCAGCCTTCGATTGCGTCGGTTGTCGGTGTCATCGGCGGAATCGCTTCGAGACCGATGCGTTTCGCCATTTTAATGATTTGCGGATTCTGGATTCCGTTATTGTCGTCCCTGATTTTCGCGCATTCGGCATCCAGTTCGGGCGGAATCAAACCTGATATTGATTGCTGTCTTTGCTCCATTTTCCACGTAATTAACATCTGTGCGCTCGCATACCAGCAACTCATATTTAAGTTTTGCGGTATCAGCGTCATTCCCTGCACAACATAAGCCATATTTTTTTCTCCTCATCTGCGGTTTCAGCTCTCAGACGAGGATTCAAAAAACCTTTTGCCCAAATAGTATGCGAAATATATCACCAACCCGATTGCCGCCATAATCAGCATTACCAAACCTTCTTTTTTCATGTTTTCAAGTCGGCTTTTTTGTATTGCTCCTATCAACTGTTGGTTTTTATGTAAACAACTTTATAGGTCATAAAAGTGACAACGATCAAATGTAAAATCAGCAGGAAACCCTTTAAATTAAAAATAAATAAATTTAGGAGGTCTATAATCAATAAATTTAAGAAGATTACTGCGACTGAAGCCAACAATGCCTTCAGAAAATTTGTTTGTGTAAATTTAGATAGTTTCGGGTTAACCGACTGTGAAGTTTTAAGCTCATCATTAAATGTTTTTCTAATTTTATAAAAGCCATAGGTTATGTAAATATCTAATCCGATTGCCGCCATAATCAGCATTACCAAACCTTCTTTTTGATAATCAACCCGCGTCAGCAGCCAGACAATTAAGATCAAAGACAAAACCGCCGCCGCGATTCCGAAAGGCGCGGTGTATTTGGCGGGCGGCGCGTCCGCACGCGAACGAAAAACCGGTAAAGACGCGCAGGTAACGGCGTAAACCAGCAGACGCGTGATCGTCGCAATCGTCAAAGCCGTAAGGAAAGATGTTTGAATCGTGAAAATAAAAATTACGACCGAAGTTAAAATGATCGAAACGTAAGGCGTTTTGAATTGCTTGTGCGTTTTTGCCAGAATCTGCGGCAATTCTTTTTGTTCAGCCATCGCAAACGGGATGCGCGACGAAGCGAGATAACCGCCGTTCAGGTTTCCTAAAATCGAAACCAACGCGCCGACGGCGATAAATGCCGCGCCGAAACTTCCCATAAAATTCCCTGCCGCTTCTGCCAGCGGGCGTTCGGATGTTCCGAGTCCGGGCAAAGTTCCGATGGCGACGATTTGAATAATTATGAACAAAACGGCACAAAAGCCGAGCGCGGTCAGCAGCGCGAACGGCACGTTTTTCTGCGGGTCTTTGGTTTCGCCAGCCGGAATGACGGCGGCTTCAAACCCGACGAACGCGTAGATCAAAACCAGCACGGCTTCGGCAAATTTTCCGGTTTCGGGTGCTTCGCCGAACGTAAAATTCGCGGGGTTGATAAAAAACATCCCGACGAGGGCGAAAATAAAAAGCGGCACGAGCTTTCCGACCGTGAAAATATTCGTCATCCAGGTTGACTGGCGAACGCCGATAAAATTGACGACGGAAATCACCAAAACCACCGCACTGACGATAAAATACCGCCAAAAACCTTCGTTCGCGCCTGCCAAAAAGAAGCCGAGATAAATCAACAGCGCGTTGCAGTTCGTCGCAAAAGTCGTTACGCGAACGACCCAGTAAAGCCAGCCGACCTCGAAACCGACCGCCGAACCGAACGCTTCCCGCGCATACAGATACATTCCGCCGGTCGTCTCAAAACGGCTCGAAACCTCGGCGAAACAGACGACGATCAGCCCGACGATCAGCGCGCACGCGACGAACGCGAACAGCGAATAGTTGCCGATCAGTCCCGTAACCTTCGCGGGCAACAGAAAAATTCCCGTGCCGATGACCGTATTTACCGCAATCGCCGTCAAATCCCAACGGCTGATGCCGCGAACGAGTTTTTCCCGTGTGTTTTGCTCTTCTTCCATTGATGTTTATGAATAATTCTACTTTTTTAGATAAAACGTCCAAAATATCAGTCAAAGGCTTTGCCTCTAAAATGCTGAAAACCAATTCGAAACCACGCGCACAACGCTAAATATCACGAAAAAAAAATTAATTAATTGAAGACTGTGCGTAATTAAGTATATGTCGCTGCTAGATTTAACACTTTCGGAATAGATGATAGCTGATAACTGATAGATTTAGAAATGCCAACTCGCACAAGCCCAAATCTCTCATCTATCACTTATCAGCTATTCCGAAGGTTTTTCGCTCTTTTGAATTACGCACAGTCTTCAATTAATTTGATTTCAAAATGCGGATGATTGCAGGCTTGCCGAATTATGTTTGCAGGTTTCTGCAGATAGCTTGGACAAGACAAGTTTTTCCGTAATTTACGGAAAGACTTGTCTTAATTTTAACGTCAATATTGGATAAGAGCGGAACGCCGTCATCTTGACGGCACACGCCGCTGAAAGCGGTGTAATTTGCCGTGATTTTCTTAAAACTTGTCAGATAACCATACAGTTTGAGCGTTTTTCAAACGCTGTGCCACCCGCGATGACGGCGTTCCGTCGGGCAATTTCCTTATCCAATATTGACGTTAATTCTTGGAATTTTTAGATTGGAACTAACGAAGAACTTCGAGCATTTCGCGGTGGATTAAGCCGTTTGAGCCGCAAATCGGCGGCGAATAAATATTGTATTTCTCGCCATTGTAAAATGTTACTTGCCCGCCCGCTTCTTCGATCAGAAGAAGTCCGGCGGCAACGTCCCAAGGATTTAAGCCTTCTTCCCAGAAACCGTCGAAGCGTCCGCAGGCGACATAAGCCATATCAATCGCCGCCGAACCGTCGCGCCGCACGCCGCGCGAATTCAGCAGAAAATCCGTCAGATGCCGTGCAAAGTTTTCTTTTTGTTTGAAATCGTATGGAAAACCCGTGACGATCAGCGATTCGCTCAATGATTCGGTTTCGGAAACGCGAATCGGTTTGTTGTTGAGCGTCGCGCCCTTTCCTTTTTCAGCCGCGAAAAGTTCGTTTCGCGTCGGATCAAAGGTTACGCCGATAACGATTTCGCCGTCGTGTTCGAGCGCGATTGTCACGCAGAAACACGGATAACCGTGCGCGAAATTCGTCGTCCCGTCGAGCGGGTCAATAATCCATTTCCACGTATTCACGCCGTCCAAGAGAACCGCGTCGCCCGCTTCTTCCGCAAGGATCGCGTGTTTCGGAAAATAACTTTTGATGCGCTCAATGATGAGTTTTTCCGATGCCAGATCAGCTTCTGTGACGAGGTTGATGTCGCCTTTTTTGGAAATATTAATTTTCCGCCCGAACTTTTCGAGCAAAATCTGTCCCGCATCACGCGCGGTTTCGATTGCAAAATTCAACATATTTTTAGATTAACCACAAATACAAAAGGACACAAAGCCGGATAAAACTTTGTGTCCTTTGTGTCTTTGTGTTGAAAATTAGCGGAAGAAAATGTCAACATAATCGGTCACGCCTTCGCACGGATTGTCCATTTCCATCAGCCGCCAGTATTTGCGCGAGCCGGTGATCTTGAACGTCATTTCGCCCGTTCGTTCGCAAGGCTCGCCGCCGTTGATGTGGCTGACCTGCGTGATGATCGTGCCGTCAAAAACAAAATTTTTCGCGTTGATTTCTGTAATCTTGCCGTTAATGCGGACAAAATCCGTGCCGCCGCGCTGTTTTTGTTCGCCTTTCAGATACAAAACGCCGCCGCGATTTGTCACATTTGCCGCGCCGAAATAATCCCAGCTGATCCATTGCAAAGAAAGTTTGTGTCTGCCGAGCAGCATTGTTCGCGCTTTCGCGTCGTTGACGACTGTTCTTTGCGCGAAAGCCGAAAAGCCGAAAATCGTGGTCGTTAAAAAGATTGCGAATAAAAATTTTTTAATCATAAATTCCTCCGCTTTCTAAGACGCAGGTTTATCGGATTATTGCTGTCCGCTTTTTCATTATTCTGTCGCTAAGTCTCAAAAATTCCTGCACTTGCGAATCCCAAAACACCCAATCGTGTCTGCCCGGAAGCTGGCGAAACTCGTGCGGGATTTTCTTTTCGACGAGCAGCGCGACAAATTCACGATTGTTCTGAAAAAGAAAATCTTCCGTGCCGCAATCGAGATAGATAAACGGTAGAGTCTTTATTTTTTCGGGCGAAATTTCCCTCACGAGCTTGAAAATATCGTTTGAGTTGCGCGTTTCGCTGTCAACGCCGCCGAAGATCGCGTCAATTGATTTGCCAATCGCGCCGGAAGTTTTTTCGGTGAACGAAGCCGCGCCGAGCGCACCGCTGAACGAACCCGCGAGAAAGAATTTTTCGGAATATTTCAAACCGAATTTGAGCGAACCGTACCCGCCCATCGAAAGACCGGCAATCGCGCGGTTTTCGCGCATCGCAAGCGTGCGGAATTTGCCGTCAATTTCGGGAACTAGTTCCTGCACGATATAGCTTTCGTATTTATCGTTTGCCACGCTCGCGCTGTCTGAATACCAACCGTTATTGCCTTCGGGCGTAACGATGATGTAATTGTAATTTGCCGCGTATTCTTTGAGTTTCGTTCGATCCGCCCAATTGTCGAAATGTCCGGTCAAACCGTGCAGAAGATAGATCACCGGAAATCGTTCGGCTTTGTTCGCCTCGTAATTTTTCGGCAAAATAACGCGATACGGCATTTCACGCGCCATCAATTTACTGTTTAACTTAAAATCCTGCGACGCAAGCGACGCTTGAACCGCCGGTTTGTTTTCGACCGTTTTTGTTTCCGGCGTTTGAGCGAACGCGGAAACGGAAAGCGCGAAAAACAGGATCGCAAACGCGAAATGCCGTAATTGTTTCATTGATTTTTCTCCCTGATTATCCGAAAATTTTTCCGAACCAGCCGCCCGAATCTTTTTCCGACACCTGTGCGAGTTCGCCCGCGTCGAGCCAAACGCCGTTGCATTTATCGCAAACGTCTATCTTGATGCCTTCAAAATCGGCTTCGTGCAGCGTGCCGTCGCATTTCGGGCATTGTAAATGAAGATTCGTCGTTTCTTCGGAATTGACCTTCGCCTTCATTTTTTCCAGCAGTTCCTGTTCCTTACGGCGAAAATATTCGTTTTCCAAAGCTCTTCCGCGGTCGTCTAATTCAATCGGCATAAAATTATTTCTCTCCTTAAGTTTTGATAAAATTTAAATTTTTACGGAATCCGACCCGGCGGTCAAAAACCGTCTTTGAGAATAGATCAATGGTCTTTTTTACGGACAGTTTTTATCCAAACCAACGCCCGAACCAGCTTCCGTGGTGCTGTTCGTGATGCGCGATCTGCTCCAGTTCCTCGACATCGAGCCAAACGCCGTGACAGTTGTTGCAGACTTCGATCACGATGTTCTCGAATGTCGATTCGACAAGTTTGCCGTGGCATTTCGGACATTCGAGCTTTGAAGCCTCCGCCTTTTCGGCTTCGAGCTTTTCCTTTAGTTTTTGGACAAGTTTTCTTTCCTGCCGTAGAAAATACTCGTTTTCAAGCGCGTGCGCGCGGTCTTCCAATGTAATTTGCGACATAAGATTCTCCTTTTTGAAAGATATTCTCTATGTCAAAATTAGCAAAGTAAAAAGTAAAAAGTAAAAAGTAAAAAGTAAAAAGTAAAAAGTAAAAGTAAAAGTAAAAAGGTAAAAGTAAAAAGTAAGAAGTTATTTTGATTTAGTTAAACTCTTTAAGTAAAACGAAAACTTGTCTATATTTTTACTTTTTACTTTTACCTTCTACCCTTCGGTTTTGTGAATCGAACGGACGCGCTGACGCGCTTTTTTGGCGCGGCGGATGGTGTTTCGTTTTTTAAGACTCGTTTCCGCCCAATCGGAAACCTGGCGCAGCGGATGCCATTCAAAATCTTCGAGCGGCTGAACTTCGCTCGAAGCGTCTTTTAAGCGCAAAGTGCCGAAAGCGATTAAAAATATCGCGGCATTGAAAAGAAATCCGACCAGCACAACCATCCAGCCCGGAGCCAGACCGACCGCCGCGCGCATCAGAAAAATATCGGTCGGCGTGTAATTTGAAGCACTCGTGATGATCGGCGACGGGTGAATATAAACTTTCAGTGTCCAGCTCAGAGCCAACAGCACAAAAATCCACAGATAATTGCTCCGCAGCCTTCTGCCAAGCGCTTCCCAGATGCTGATCGTAAAATGCGGGTTAACCAAATCCGCCGAAATATGATCCGCCCATTCTTTATCGGGCGGAATCGTGCGCTGCGAAAGCATCGGCGCGAAATAACCGGTTTCAAGAACCCGCACACGGTTTGCCCAAACCTCGTAATAACGATAACGCCGCGCTTCCATAAAGAGAAAAATGGTCACGAGAATCGAATTTATCGGAATCGCAAAATGCGGATTGTCGGGTGAACTGAAGACAAACGAAAGCGTCGCGCCCGCCGTGATGACCGCCCAGTTCGTCGTCGCGTCGAGCCGTCCGCGCCAAACATTCGACCGCTGAATCTCGCCGCGGTAAAAATGCACCATTGCCGTATTGAATTCCGAAGGCGAGAGTTTTTGGGCAATCGTGATCGGCGTGGATTTCGGTTTCTGGCTTCGTGCGCGAACTTCTTCGGCAAGCGATTGAAAGGAGGCTGGCAATCGGCTGATGTGTATGTCTTCGTCGGCATTGAAATTATCAATCCGAACTTCGTCTTTCATAGCTTTTTCGGGAATAAATTCACAATACTTGAACCCCTTGTTCTGCCATTTTAGATTTAATCACTTTCGCGGGGCGGTTGCAAGAATTTAATGAAAATCTCAAGCTCTGATTTTTATTTAGCTTCCGGCTTCGCTAAACTTTTTTAAGGTAGCGCGGACTTCAGTCTGCGCATCAACTTTGCGCAGGCTGAAGTCCGCGCTGCCTTTTTAAAGATGTCTGAAAGAACCGACGAATTTTGGATGCGCGAAGCGATCAAAGCCGCGCAAAAAGCCGAAACTTTTGACGAAGTTCCGATTGGCGCGTGTTTGATTGACAATGAAGGCAAACTGTTGGCGGTCGCCGGAAACAGAACAATCACCGATAACGACCCGACTGCGCACGCCGAAATTCTGGTTTTGCGCGAAGCCGCCGCCAAAATCGAAAATTATCGTCTGGTTAACACGACCATTTACACAACCGTCGAACCCTGCGCGATGTGCGCCGGCGCACTCGTCAATGCGCGTGTCAAAAGATTGGTTTACGGCACAAAGGATGAAAGATTCGGTGCGGTCGAAACAGTTTTCAGAATCTGCGACAGCGAATTGCTGAACCATCGGCTCGAAATCGTCCCGGGAATTTTGGCGGAAGATTGCCGCCAACTTATGCAGGATTTTTTCCGCCGAAAGCGCGAATTTCAAAAATCGAAGAACTTAATTGATAATGCGACTTGAAATTTTCAGCGTCAGACACTTAAAATAGAAAATTCGCCCGTGCGGAGAGGTGCGAGAGCGGTTGAATCGGGCAGTCTCGAAAATTGTTGTGCCTTTGCGGGCACCGTGGGTTCGAATCCCACCCTCTCCGCCATTTTTATTTCACCGAAATTGATATTTGAAAAGCAATAATGGATTTCTTTTCCACGCGAATGCCCTCAGTTTTTTAACCTAAATCAAAAGGAGATTTTCTTTATGCCACTGGTAAAAAGATTGGCTTCCGAATTCGTCGGAACGCTTTGGTTGGTTTTGGGTGGATGCGGCAGCGCTGTTTTTGCGGCGGCTTTTCCAGAACTCGGTATTGGTTTTGCAGGCGTTTCGCTTGCTTTCGGATTGACTGTTCTGACGATGGCGTATGCCGTCGGGCATATTTCGGGCGGTCATTTCAATCCGGCGGTGACGCTCGGACTGTGGGCTGGAAAGAGATTTCCCGCGAACGAAATCCTGCCCTACGTCGCGGCACAGCTTGTCGGGGCGGTCGCGGGCGCGGCAATTATTTATGTGATCGCGAGCGGCAAAACCGGCTTTGCCATCAACGCGACAAAAGCAGGCGCGTTCGCCACTAACGGATTCGATGCTTTTTCGCCCGGCGGATATTCGATGAGCGCCGCCTTAGTCGCTGAAATAGTTTTGACTTTTGCGTTTCTGGTAATCATTTTGGGTTCGACACATAAACGTGCGCCCGTCGGTTTTGCGCCGATTGCGATCGGACTCGGATTAACCTTGATTCATCTGATTTCGATTCCGATTACCAATACATCGGTTAATCCGGCACGAAGCGCCGGCGTTGCCGTTTTTGTCGGCGGCACACCGCTGATACAGCTTTGGCTGTTTTGGATAGCTCCGATTATCGGGGCAATTGGTGCCGGATTTTTCTATGCGTGGCTTTCGAGTGAACGAGAAGACAAGCCGCCGATTGTTGGTGAAGAATAGTTTTTTGTTTGTCAATTTTTTTAGGAAAGGTGCAAGAGCGGTTGAATTGGCAGCATTGGAAATGCTGTGAGCCTTAACGGGTTCCGTGGGTTCGAATCCCACCCTTTCCGCCACAATTAAAATTATGAATTAGGAATGATGAATTCTGAATTTATTTTTATTCCGCATTCATAATTCATAGTTTTCTTATGGCTTCAGGCTCCGCACAAGGTTTGAGTTGTGAACTCCGCTAGATCGGGAACGAAGCAACGGCAGCAATTTCAGCCTGTGTTGCGGTTAAGTCTGAAGCCTCCAGTTTTAGAAGAAAAAGTCAAAGAGATGAAAATTTCTTTGACTTTTTTTAGGGCTTATTCAAAGTAACTGATAATCGTCATTATGTTATTTTGCGCAGTTATGGCATTGATTTATGATGCTTAGTAATTTTGATTTTTACGAAGTTCGTCAGAAATTCATTCTTCGCATCAACTCGATAAAACGCGGTTCGTTGCGGAGATTGTTCCATTTCGGCTCGACTTTCAGAAACACCATTTTCGGGTCGCGCTGTTCAAAGGCTTTTTCCAGCCATTCGAGCGATTTGTCAGTTTCACCAAGCCCGTTATAAATCATTGCTAAATGATTCGGCGGAACGAAACGAGTCCCCGATAGTTTAAGTAATTCGTTGAGCAAGATTCGCACTTCGTCATTTCTCCCCAATTTCGCCAGGGCGTAGCTTTCATACGCGACTGAGATAGTTTGAGCGGGCGAAAGTTCCCGCGCTTTTCTGGCTTCGGCGACTGCTTCCTCAAACATTCCCTTTTCAGTGTAAACACTCGCGGCAAATAAATGCGGCATCCAGAAATCAGGTGCGAGTTCAAACGTTTTTCGTAATCTGTCCAACGCTTCGTCGGTTTGTCCGGCGTGCAGCAAAAATTGTCCTTCGAGCGCGCCTGCGAATGGAAAAAGCGGGTCGAGTTCGCGGGCGCGTTTGATTTCGGCGAGTGCTTCGGCATGCCGTCCTGTGTTGGAAAGCAAATGCGCGTAAAAGATATGAACATTCGCCTCGTTCGGATTTAGTTCCAGAGCGCGTTTGAATTGATTTTCGGCTTCGTTCCAATCGTCTTTTTCGTCCAATTTTTGTTGACATCTTTAACCCACTTGCCGCTCTTCACATTCGGTATATCTTTGCACTTTCTTTCAAAATTTGTCGTTTTTGTTGTTTGCCAAACTGCGAATGACCAGAAACATCATCCAGATCATAATCGCGGCACAGACAACATTCATTGACGTGCGTAACCAGACTGACTCTATCAGTTTTTGAATTAATTCAGGATTTTTGCCTTTGTCCAATTCAAATTGAATCGGAAGCTGAACGGCAAAGGTCGAAATCCACGCGACAATTTGGCAAAGCAGGAAAATACAGACGTGCCAAGCGCGGATCGCCTTCGGGCGCAGCCACAAAAGCAGGACGGAAAAGACAAACCGCAAAATTAACGGGACGACTAAAAGGGCGACGATCCGCGGCGAAAAGACTTGGCGGAAAGCGACGAATTCGTTTTCGCCGACGGCGACGAACGTCGGGTAAATAACATAATTGTCGATCACGCCCGCGCCGAGAGTGTAAAGCGTCAAAACAAACGTGATGATGAAAACTCCATACGTTTTGAAAATCGAATCTTTCATTATTTTTCTAAAACATTGGAGCGCAAACAAAACGCTTCTCGCTCCCGTCTTTATTCAAAATTCATTCGTTTGAGCAGAGAAACAAAACGCGGCTCGCTGCGGAGATTGTTCCATTTCGGCTCGACTTTCAAGAAAGCCATTCTTATGTCGCGTTTCTCAAACCCGCGCTCCAGCCACGCGAAAGTTTGATCGCGCTCGTCTAACGCATTATAAATTAGCGCAATATGGTAAGGCGATAGATATCGCCCGGCGGATTCTTTTAACATTTCATCAAGCAGTTTCCTCGCTTCCGCTTGTTTGCCTGACTTCGCCAAAGCGTAACCGAGGAACGCGATCGGTCCGCTGCTGCCGCTGTTCAGTTCTCTAGCCCGGCGCGCTTCGGCGACGGCTTCAGCATACATTCCTTTTTCGATATAAACGCTGGCGGCAAACAAATGGGGAAGCGGGAAATTTGAGTCCATTTCAGAAGTCTTCAGCAATTTAGCTAACGCTTCGTCCGATTGTCCGGCGTGAAACATGAACAGCCCTTCGAGCGAGCTGGCGACCAGAGAAAGCGGGTCGAGTTCTCCGGCGCGTTTCGCTTCGGCGAGCGATTCCTGGTGCCGTCCCGTTAGTGAGAGGATATAGGCGTAAAAAATATGCGCGTCGGCGTTATTCGGGTTAAGTTCTATGGCACGCTTGATTTCATTTTCGGCTGCCACCCAATCCCAGTCATACCAAAATATGATTGAGCTAAGCGAGCTGTGAGCTTCGGCTAAACTGTCATCAATTTCAAGTGCCTTGTTTGTCGCCGCTCTCGCTTTTGGCATAAGTTCGGTTGCCGGAACCTCGCCGGAGAGCACAAACGAGCGATAGGCATCCGAAATTCCGACGTGGGCGAGCGCGTAGTTCGGATCAATTTCAATCGCCTGCTGAAAATACGCCATACCCTTTTGGATTTCCGGCGGCGTTAATTTGAAAGTATGAAAACGCCCGCGCAGATAAAGCCGGTGAGCTTCGACATTATCGGTGTCGCGTTTGGCTAATTGCCGCTGCTCGGAATTGGTTAGTTTCACGCGCAGATTCGAGGCGACGGCTTGCGCGATTTCCGTCTGCGCGGCGATGATGTCGGCGTTCGTTTTGACATACTGACTGCCCCAAATCTGCGAATGGTCAGCGGCGTTAATCAACCGGACGTTGATGACGAATTTATCGCCGATTTGCCGGATGTCGCCCGTCACGAGCGTTTCCACGCCGAGCTGCGCGGCGATATTTTTGGTGTCGGTTTGATTGTCCTTAAAACGAAACGCAGAATTTCTCGACATTACTTTCAAGCCCGAAATCTGCGACAAATTGTTGATGACGCTCTCCGTAATTCCGTCCGACAAGTATTCGGCGTTCGGGTCGTTGCCGGCGTTGACGAATGGCAAAACGGCGACTGATTTTTTGCCGTCCGCGCTCGAAGCCGTTTTTCCCGAATAAAAAAAATACCAGCCGAAACCGATTACGCCGACTAGCAAAGCGACAAGCGCGGCGTAAAGATAAGCGCGCGGCGGTGCGGCTGATCTTCGCGCGGGCAAAACGAACGCCGCCGGTCTTTTGTCGCCGGTCACATCGCGCAAGCGGTCCAAATCTTCAGCCATTTCCGCCATTTCCGCATAGCGTTCCTTCTTTTCTTTGGCGAGAGCGCGACTGACGATTTTTTCGAGTTGCGGCGGAATTTGGCGGCGGGTTTTTGACAGCGGCGCGGGTTCGCGTTCCAGAATAGCGGCGATGCGGTCGGATTTTGTTTGACCGGCAAACGGCAGTTTTCGCGCAATCATTTCATATAGAATTACGCCCAAACTCCAAACATCCGTCCGCGCGTCAATTTCCAATCCGCGAGCCTGTTCCGGCGACATATACGCGGCTGTCCCGATGACTTCGCCGACTTCGGTTTTGACCAACGCCTGATGCTCGTCTGACGGCAGATATTTCGCAATTCCGAAATCGAGAATCTTCACCAGACCGTCGGGGCGCAACATTATATTTTCCGGCTTAATGTCGCGGTGAACTATCCCTGCGCCGTGCGCCGCCACGAGTGCCGACGCGGCTTGCAGAGCGATGTCGAGAGCCTCACCGATTGACAGTTTCTTCTCGCGCAAAACATCGCGCAGCGTCATCCCGTCAATAAATTCGGTAACGATAAAATCTCTGCCGCGCCATTCGCCGATTTCGTAAATCGTCACGATGTTCGGATGATTCAGCGCGGATGTCGCAAAGGCTTCCTGCCGGAAACGGCTGACGCGGTTTTCATCTTCGGTGATGTGCGCAGCGAGCAATTTGAGCGCGACCGGGCGATTCAGGCTCGTATCTTTCGCCAGATAAACTTCGCCCATTCCGCCCGCGCCGATTTGTTTGACAATTTCATAATGCCCGAAACTTTTTCCGGCTTCGAGAACCTTATTTTGTCGTATAAAGTCGGCGACTTCGTGCGCGGCGGGCTGCTGCATAAAACTTCCGGCATCATCGAGCGATTCGAGCAGAGATTCGACTTCGCGGCGCGTTTCTTCATCACCGGCGCAAACTTCATCGAGAAAAGCCGAGCGCTCTGCCGGCGCAATTTTCATCGCGTCGGAGAATATTCGTTTTGCTTTATTCCAGTTTTCGTTCGCCATTATCTATGCTATCTCGTCAGTTCACGGTGCAGCCAGGCTCTTGCCATCGCCCAATCGGTGATGACGGTCGTGCGCGAAATTTTTAAGGCTTCGGCGGTTTCTTCCAAAGTCAAGCCGCTGAAATAGCGCAATTCGACGATTCGCGCCTGCTGTTCGTCGAGCTTTTCAAGCCGCGTCAAGGCTTCGTCGAGTGCCATCAAATCAATATTTCGTTCGTTGCCGACGACCGTCAAAGAGGCTTCTTCGAGCGTCAGTTTGATCGCGCCGCCGCCGCGTTTGTCCCGATTTTTCAGGCGGGCGTAATCAACCAGAATTCTTCTCATTAAACTGGCGGCAATCGCAAAAAAATGCGCCCGGCTTTCCAAATTCACATCGCGCTGGTCAATTAATTTCAGATATGTTTCGTTAATCAGCGCAGTCGCCTGAAGCGTGTGGTCGGGACGTTCGCGGCGCAAAAAACTCTCTGCCTGCCGGTGGAGTTCATCATAAACGAGCGGCATCAATTCTTCCAATGCCGCACGATTTCCGCCGCTCCAATCGCGCAGCATTTGAGTTATTTTTTGAGTTTCAATCATTGCCGAATTTTCATTATTTACCACTTGAGAATATACCCGCCGACTTACTTTAGTCAAAGAATAATTTTTCAGATTAAAAATAATTCCGTCCGTTTTTCGCGCCGATGACGCGCTAATAAATGAAGGCAAATTTTATTTAGGGGTTAAAAGATGAAACTTATAGCAATACGATCAACGATACAAAAAACTAAAACTTTCGGGCTGACGCTGGCTCTGACAATTTTGCTCGGCGCCGTCACGGCGGCACAAGCGCAGGGAACGTCGGTTTTTACGACCGGATTAACCAATCCGGCTAAAATCGTGACCGCCGGCGGATCGTCGCTGCTGATTTCCGAATCGGGAACGAATACGCCAAACAGCGGGCGAATTTCGCTGGTCAACCGGACGACGGGCGCGAGGCGAACTTTGATTGACGGCTTGCCGTCGGGCATTACCACCTCCGGCGGTGCGCCGGAAGTGTCGGGACCGTCGGGCATCAAATTAAACGGGCTGAAACTTTATCTGAGCATCAGCGCGGGCGACACCTCGACGCAGGTTACGGGCGGCGCGATTCCCAATTCTACGCCGTCTTCACCTCTGTTGATTTCGATTTTGGAACTGACGCTGCCCGCCGATTACGAAACGCTGGCAAGCGGTTTTACATTATCCTTCGCCGATCAGACGACCTTAAACGGCGGCACGCCGGTAACTTTAACCAACGCGGAAGGTAAACAATTGATCGTTCGGCTCGTCGTCAATCTGCCGGATTACGTTTCCGACCCGCGCCCGACTTTGCCGGAAAATATACGCGAGTCGAATCCTTACGGCATCGAGATTTCCGGCGGCGCGCTCTACGTCGTGGATGCCAGCTTTAATCTGCTCTACCGTATCCAAATTGCGACCGGAGCGTTTGAAGTGTTTACGACTTTCGCGTTCAAACCGAACCCGACGCCGGTCGGACCGCCGGTTATTGAACCCGTGCCGGACAGCATCCGGCTTGTCGGCAGTAATTTGTATATATCGTTTTTGACCGGCTTTCCGTTCGTGCAGGGCTTGGCGGAAGTCCGCACGGTCAATTTGAATACGCGCCAGCAAGCGGTTTTTATTCCGAATCTGACTTCGGCACTGGACGTTTTGCCGATGGGCGGCACGGGCGGAGCTAACGATTCGTATCTGGTTCTGGAATTCAGCGCGAATATGCTCGCGCAGGCTCCGGGACGCTTAAAACTTTTCACGTCGCCTTCGGAGTCGCCGAGAATTCTGGTCGGCAATCTGGTAACGCCGACTTCGATCGCCCGCGACGCGCAGACCGGAAGCATTTTCGTGACGGAAAAGGCGACGGGCAGGATTATGCGAGTTAACGCGCCGCAAGCGATCTCTAAAGATTACTTCGGCACGGGCAAAAGCGATTTCGTGAGAAACAGCGTCGTCAATAACAATATCGTCTGGAGCATATTGCGAAATCCGCCGGGCGCGCCCGCGCAAATTCGCCGCTTTGTTTTCGGTTTGCCGACCGACACGATTATCGAAGGCGATTTCGACGGCGATTTAAAACAGGACATCGCCGTTTATCGTGAAGGCACAACGGCTAATCCGCAAAGTTATTTTTACTTTATACCTTCGACGAATCCGAATACGTTCATCAGTCAAGCATGGGGAACGACCGGCGACAAACCCGTAACCGGAGATTTCGACGGCGACGGCAAAACCGATTTCTGCATCGCCCGCCGAATTAATAATCAAATCGTCTGGTTTATTCTGCCGAGCGGCGGCGGCGCGGTTCGATACGTTCCGTTCGGCTTGGGAAGCGACCGCGAAAACGGCGCGGCGGCGGATTTTAACGGCGACGGGCGCGATGATTTAATCATCACGCGCACCGCGCCGAACGGCGATCTGACGCATTACATCGGTGACGCGAATAGCGGCGCGTCCGTTCTGAGTGTGCAGTGGGGCAATAACTCGCTTGCGCCGACGACCGTCTTTTTCGACGATTACACGGGCGACGGTCGCGCCGACATCGCCGTCAATTACGGCGCGTGCGATTCAAATCCGACGTGCGACACCGCCGGAACCTGGTGGATTCTCGAAACCGGAAGCGCGAATTATACGGTCACGAAATTCGGCATTCCGTTCAACCAGCAGGCGATGACGGGCGACCGTCCGGTTATCGGCGATTTTGACGGCGACGGAAAAACCGACATTTCGGTTTTTCGCCCGTCAAACACCACGCTCTATGCGCTGACCAGCTCGAACGGACAACTTTTTTCGCAGTTTTTTAATGGCGATTCGGCAACGCCGTAACTTTAGACCGGAGCGCCGGCAGGGACGCCTGCGCTCCGGTCAGCTCTGCGTTTTCAATACCGATTCGCATTCTTTTCTAACCTACTCTTGTGAGTAGTTAAATCAAAATCAATTCGCCGTTACAACAAAATATAAAACGCGTAATTTGCGTCTTTGGGAAAATTTTATGTCGAAACGAATATTTTTATTTTTGCTTTTGGTGGTTTTGAGTGTGTCGGCGCAAGCGCAGACGACGGCTTTTTCATATCAGGGGCGTTTGAGCGAACTGGGCAATCCGGTCACGGGAACGCGCTATTTTCGTTTTACCCTTTTTGATGAAAACGGCGCGGCAATTCCCGGCGCGACGGTTGACCGAACTTTGACGGTCACGAACGGCGTTTTTAATACATCACTCGATTTCGGGGCGGCGAATTTTCCGGGCGCGAATCGTTCGTTGCAAATCTCGGTCAAAATCAACGCGGGCGACCCGTTCACAGATTTAACGCCGCGTCAGGATATTCTCGCCGCGCCGTATTCGATAAAAAGCAGAGAGGCGGACAATGCCGCGCAGCTCGGCGGCATTAATTCGTCCGGTTTCGTTCAGCAGGACGCGGGCGGCAATGTTTCGATCGGCGGAAATCTGACCGTCGCCGGAGCTGTAACTTACGATACGGTGAACGCGACGACACAATACAATCTCGGCGGTCAGCGGATTTTGAGCAGTGCCGGAACGGGTAACTTGTTTGCCGGCGTGAATGCCGGAATCGCCAATACAACCGGCTATGATAACGCCTTTTTCGGTCAGGGCGCGGGACAAGCCAACACGATTGGCTATGAAAATTCGTTTTTCGGTAAAAGCGCGGGACTGCGAAACACGACCGGCTTTCGGAATTCATTTCTCGGCTTAAACGCGGGCATCAATAACACGACCGGTGCCGATAACGTCTTCATCGGCGCGGCAGCCGGAACCGACAATCAAACCGGCAGCGAGAATACTTTTGTCGGAGTTTTTGCCGGTCAGAAGAATACGACTGGTCGTAATTCGTTTTTCGGGGCGGGCAGCGGACAGGAAAATACGACCGGCATGAACAATGCATTTTTCGGTTACGTCGCCGGTATTTCTAATCAAACCGG